>NZ_JBIISA010000032.1:0-43046 GCF_044341265.1 Flavobacterium sp. | reverse complement strand
AATTTTAGATATTTGATTATTACTTAAAATTAGATCCTTTAATTCTTTAAGATTTCCTAAATTTTCAATTTTAGATATTTGATTACTAGTTAAATTTAATTCCTTTAATTCTGTAAGATTTCCTAAATTTTCAATTTTAAATATTTGATTACTACTTAAATGCAATTCGTCTAATTCTTTAAGATTTTCTAAATTTTCAATTTTAGATATTTGATTATTATTTAAATATAAATCTTTTAATTCTGTAAGATTTTCTAAATTCTCAATTTTTGATATTTGATTTTGAATTAAATTAAGTCTTTCTATCCCAGTAAGATAATTGAAATTTTCAAGTGTAGATATCTTATTGTGATTCAAATCCAACCAAATTAGATTTTGAAAATCATGATTATTTGGGACGCTTTTTACATCATTAAAAGCTAGGTCTAAATATTTTAGATACGGAAATTTTTTAAAAATTGATAAGTCATCAATTTTACAATGGTACATAGATAAACCAATAATATTTTGCCCGTTTTTTAAATATCTACCTTTAATATCTTGACCATAAGCATTTTCAATCAGGTTTTTCGGTTCATATACTTCAATAAATTCAATACCATACTTTTTTTCAAAGTCAATTAATTCTTGTGGTTTTTCCATAATTGTAAATGTTGATAAAAAAAAACCTTGCTAATTACAAGGTTTATAATATCAAATATAATTAAAATTATAATAAACTATCATCAATAATATTAGGGATGGTAACTTTCAATAAAGGTTGCGTCTCCATCGCTCTTTTTATTGCAAAAATCGCACCTTCGTTTCTAGCCCAACTTCTTCTTGAAATTCCGTTGTTTACATCCCAGAAAAGCATTGATTCTAAACGTTTTGATGCTTCTTTAGTTCCATCAAGAACCATACCAAAACCACCATTAATTACTTCGCCCCAACCAACACCGCCACCATTGTGAATAGAAACCCAAGTAGCGCCACGGAAACTGTCGCCAATAACGTTTTGTATTGCCATATCGGCCGTAAATCGTGAGCCGTCGTAGATGTTTGATGTTTCTCTGTAAGGTGAATCGGTTCCGGAAACGTCGTGATGATCGCGTCCTAAAATGATGTATCCAATTTCGCCACGAGCAATGGCTTGATTGAAAGCTTCTGCGATTTTTATTCTTCCTTCGGCATCGGCATACAGAATTCTTGCTTGTAAACCAACGACCAATTTATTTTCTTGCGCGCCTTTAATCCATTGAATGTTATCGGCCATTTGCTGTTGGATTTCTTCTGGAGAATTTTTCATCATTTCTTCAAGAACATCACAGGCAATTTTATCGGTTTTGGCTAAATCTTCAGGATTTCCCGAAGCGCAAACCCAACGGAATGGTCCAAATCCGTAGTCGAAACACATTGGCCCCATAATGTCTTGAACGTAACTGTTGTATTTGAAATCGATGTGATTTTCGGCAAAAACATCTGCTCCAGCTCGAGAAGCTTCTAATAAAAAGGCATTTCCATAATCGAAGAAATACGTTCCTTTTTCAGTATGTTTATTAATTGCAGCCGCATGACGACGCAATGTTTTTTGAACTTCTTCCTTGAATTTATCAGGATTATTTGCCATTAAATCGTTAGATTCTTCAAATGTGTAACCAATTGGATAATAACCTCCAGCCCAAGGATTGTGAAGTGAAGTTTGATCAGAACCTAAATCAATATGTAGATTTTCTTGGTCAAATCGTTCCCAAACATCTACTACATTTCCTAGATAAGCAATGGAAACTACTTCATCATTTTCTAATGCTTTTTTAACTCTTGGGACTAATTCATCAATATTTTCAATCACTTCATTAATCCAACCTTGTGAATGACGAATATGTGTAATTTTTGGATTTACTTCGGCACAAACTGTAACGCAACCTGCAATGTTTCCTGCTTTTGGTTGTGCGCCAGACATTCCACCTAATCCAGAAGTTACGAATAAACCACCTTTTGGAGATTTTTTTATTTTTCTGAATCCATTTAAAACGGTGATTGTAGTTCCGTGAACTATCCCTTGCGGACCGATGTACATGTAACTTCCAGCGGTCATTTGTCCGTATTGAGAAACGCCTAAGGCATTCATTTTTTCCCAATCGTCAGGTTTGGAATAATTTGGAATTACCATTCCATTTGTAACAACTACTCTTGGTGCTTCTTTGTGTGAAGGAAATAATCCCATTGGATGACCAGAATACATGGCTAAAGTTTGCTCTTCGGTCATTTCTGCCAAGTATTTCATCGTCAATAAATACTGAGCCCAATTGGAGAAAACTGCACCATTTCCACCGTAAGTAATTAACTCATGTGGATGTTGCGCTACGGCATAATCCAAATTATTTTGAATCATCAACATAATGGCTTTTGCTTGTTCACATTTTCCTGGATATTCTGAAATTGGTCGTGCGTACATTTTGTAATCAGGACGCAAACGGTACATGTAAATTCTTCCGTAGGTTTCTAATTCGGATTTAAATTCGGGAAGTAATTCAGCGTGATGTTTTGGTTCAAAATAGCGTAAAGCATTTCTCAACGCTAACTTTTTTTCCTCATCAGAAAGAATTTCTTTTCGTTTTGGAGCATGATTTATTTCAACTTCATAAGGTTTTGGATTCGGTAAAACCGATGGAATTCCTTGTAGTATTTGTTCTTGAAAAGTCATTTTGAGTTTATGGTTTATAGTTTGTTGTTTGCTATTTATTAATTGTCACTAATCACTTCTTAATTGTTCCAGTCTTCTTGTCAAATCCGTAAGGGCAATGTCTGCAACCACTTTTGCAACAATAACCGCGTTTTAAATGGTATTTTTCGGTAAAACAGCGATAGCCTTCAGGAGTTAAATAGTAATCTTCTCCTTCTTTTAAATTTTTCGGATTTAAATCTTCATTCATAAGTACAAATTTAGCAACTTTGCACCATATGATTCTAATTGTTTTTAAATATTTAACGCCAAGAGGTTTTCGAGGTTTGACATTTTATCCGTTTGTTTTTTTAGCAGATAAGGATGATAAGTTGAATGAAGTATTTATTAATCATGAAAGAATCCATATTAGACAACAGATAGAGCTACTTATTTTGCCTTTTTATATATGGTATTTTACAGAATATTTGTTTCGATTGATTCAATACAAAGATAGAAAACAAGCTTATTTCAATATCTCTTTTGAAAGAGAAGCTTATAAAAATGAAAAAGACCTTAACTATTTAAAGCAAAGGTCTTTTTGGAGGTTTTTAAAGTATGTTAAAAAATAATTTTTTCGTTTTTTATTGCTCCATTTTCAAGTTTGATTTGTAAAAATAAAGCTGTATTGTTTTTCAATAGATTTTTGATAGTAAATTCAGAAGAATTGATGTCTTTGTAAACTCCTAAATTTCTTCCTAAAACATCAAAAACTGTTATTGAATGAAGCTTTTCATTTGATGAACGGATAACAATGTTCTCATTGGTTATTACTGCTATATTATTGTTGAATGATATGTCATTGTTGTTTAATGCTCCATTCAAATATACTATTTTGAAACGATTGTTTATTGTTCCACTTTGAGCACTAAAACGATATGGTGACACTTTTAAATCGTGTATTATATCTAATTCTTTATCTTTTAAATAAATGTTTTGAGTAGTAAAGATTCCATCTAAACCACCAATTCCAATATCATAACTGCCAGAATTTTGAAGGTGAACTCCAATAGGTACTTCATCATAAACATCAAAAGGAAGTTGGCGTCCTTGAATCAAAAATTTATCAGAATTTATTAAAGAATAAATTGACATAGAACCTGTTTTTAGCGTTTGGCTATCAAAGAAACTATCTCTTCCCATTGTGGCTCCTTCAATATATCCGAATAAAGTTCTATCTGATTGATTGTTGTTGCTTATTAAATCTAACCAAATTCTATTTCTTTCCAAAGTATTTACATCAAAAGTTGAATTAGTTTGTGTTAAAGGAGTGCTCATTCTGTAGAATAAGCTGTTGTCGTAGGAAGCGCTTCTTAAACCATTGTTGAATGTAACGATGTCTGTGCCTGCTGGTCCATCTATCATTTGTACAAAAAACCCTTGACCAGCTCCTATAAATAAGTCGGAAGCTGCAGCTGGACAACAACTAGTTCCTGTAAAATTATAGGTCAAGTAATCTCCTGGGCTATAATTATAAAGATAACTATTATAAAACGGACTAGCAATAATTGAAGGAAGAGTTCCGTGTGTCCAAAGTTTAATATTTCCTTCAATTTTTGTGTTGTTATTGAACAGAAATTGACTTCCTCTAATAGCTGATGGATATGGATTTCCAAGTAGATTCCAGTTGTCACTGAAGTTGGTAATTTCAGTTCCATTTATTCCTTGATGATAAGCTGTATTTTGGTCGGTACCTCTAGAAATGGTATAGTTAATTATTCCGTTATTAGGTGTGCCTACAAAAGTTCCATTCAATGGAGCTGGAACTATTGGACTAAAAGAACTTGGTCCTCTTACAATGTAACCTTTAGCTGGTAACATGGTATTTCCAGAAGCAACTTCCCAATTTCCTTGCCCTCCATTAGTATTTGCAATTGTTGGATTCCATCTCCAAATTGGACCAGGAATTAATGGTGAAATTATATTGTTTACATTATAGTTTGAAACTGGTGAAGACCAATAAACATAGTCTAAACTTCTTATGTTATTAGCAGTTCTTCTGTAGGTAATGTTTCCTGTATTTGTAGTGTTGTTTATTTGAACTAAACTAGCAGCATTATTTATAATAAATGATCCTGTAGCTTGAACATTAACCCAATCTGTTACAGTAACGCTATTACTAGAATTTATGGTTAAAGTAGCTCCATTCAAAACCGATAATGTTCCAGCAAGGCCATTATAATTTGTTCCTGATACTATTGGATTATTAGGTGTAATAGGTATTACAACGCAATCACTTCCGTTTGGAATTCCGGTAGGAGTCCAATTGTTAGCTCTATTCCAATCAGTATCAACAGAACCATTCCATGTTTTTCTGTCGCTTATTGTTATAGTAGTAGTGTCTGTAAGGTCTAAAGTTGTTCCATTGCAGAAACTATAAGTTACTCTAGCTGTGTAGGTTGTTGTTGCAGTAGGACAAACATTTATAGAAGCTGTACTTCCCACAACTGGGCCGGTAATGCCATTTCCCTCATACCAAGTTATTGTTGTTAAAGAGGTTCCTGAAGGAACAAACCTCCACGCTTCATTTGTTATTGTCCAATCTGTGCTTGTTGAGTTTCTATTCGGAGCTACAGTTGCTTGACTTCCTGTTGCATTTTGAACACCAACTACAGCATTTCCAGAATTCCATGAGGCACAAACTCTTTTTTCTTTCATGTAAACCTCAATAATATTTGTGTTTTCGTATAAAACAATCATTCCTGTGTAAAGTAATGAATTACAAGATGCTGAAAACATAGGTATTTCATTCCAAGAAGCAACCAATGCACGACAACCCGAACTTAATGTAACCAATTCCCAACCAACTTCACCGCCTTCACTAGGGTCAATGTCATGATAAGCACCAAAAATACTGTTTAAAAATAGTGAGGTGCTAGGTAAGTCATTTGAGAATGACCATGTTGAATATCCTCCTGGGGTATTACTTGTTTGATCAAAAGTGATTACGCCGTTTGAACCAATTAAACATTGATTGTAGGTATTGCCATAATAACAAAAGTTAAATGGTAGGCTAATTGTTGGAGACCAAACATCATCAACATTAATACTTACAGAGTTTTGTAAACAACCGAATTGATAAGGAGGTGCATATGGAATTGATTGAACTGTATAGCTTGTAGTTTGTCCAAGTTGTAAAAAAGTTGCTTCTAAATTGGTGCAAGTTGAAGTTGAACAATCTAAAATTGGTAAAGGATCTAAGCCGTTTAATCCAAGTCCACCAGCAACATTTGTTGGGCAGCCCATACTTGATAAACCAACTCCACTTCCTGGAATGCATGGTGTTGTTACGCAAATACTAAAAGTTCCTTGACCGCTTCCGTTTGCATTACTATATACTCTTATGGTGTAGGTTGCTCCAATTGTAAGTCCGGTTAATGTTGTAGTTTCAACGCTTGCGCCTGTTGTATTATTAATACATGCTGAACTAATTAAACTACCACATGTCCCAGTAAAAACTTGAAAAACTGCATTTGTTAAAGAGGTTGGAGTAATAGTTACCGTATGGCTAACATCAGTTGCAATAAATTGATACCAAACATCATCATCTGCATTTCCTGTACAACCTGCTTGCGATTGAGTAGCTCCTAAAGTTGTTCCAGTTGTACTTATAGTACAAGTTATGGTTGGGTTGACTGTTATTGTTTCGGCTGTAGCACACTCATCGTTAGTTGGTGGTATAGGACTTGTAACACAGATACCAAAAGTTCCGTTATTATCATTTCCATATTCCCAAACTCTAATGAAAACGGTTTGAGAAGGGGTTAATCCAGTTAAAGTTAGAGTTGGCATAGAGCCATTTAAACTTGAATCATCGTCACATCCTAAAACTGTAAGACTTCCACATGAACCCGAATAAACCTCCATTCCTCCATCAGTAATAACACCTGTTTGAGTATCTATAATTAATATTCCATTAGAAGGGACAACAGCTGTAAACCATACATCTCCACCAGAATAACTTGAGCATCCTGGAGCTGGTGCGCCTGAACTTGCTGTGGCACCTGCATTTGTATAAGTTGCATAAGAACATACTGCATTTACAGTTAATGGTGTAGCACTTAAACAATCATCATTTGTTGGAGGAGTTAAAGGACAGTTAAGTATAAAACTAACACTTCCTCCTATAGTAGTTTCTGGATCTAAAAGAATATAATATTGGATGCCAGAAGTTAATGTGAAACTAGGACTAGTGATTGCTCCAGACATATCGTCAATACAAGTCCATCCAGTTCCATTACAACCTAATGAAGCCGCTTTAAATTGATAATCAATATAGCCAAATGAACCAAGCTGACTAATAGTATAACTTCCAGTTTGAGTTGGTGTAAAGGTGTAAATTTGCTCATTTCCTGGTGTTGTCCATCCACATGAAGAAGGACTATAAATTCCAGTACCAACTGGAATAGTTGCGTTTATGGTTGTTCCACAACTAGAGATATTAGGAATAGCAACACATGGATTTGGAGCTGCTGCACAAGATCTAGATATTGTAAAAGTTCCTGTTGTAGTATTTCCTGATGAATAATGTGCAACATAAACATAGTAATTCACGCCCAAAATTGTTGAAAAAGTGTAAGTTTCAGTTCCATTTGATAATGCTGAGTCTTGACAAGTAATATTTGTCAATGAGCCACATGAGCCGCTAGAAATTGACATTTCAATATCATATCCTGTAGTCGTTACAGATATTGTTGAATTATTACCATCACCAACAAATGTATACCAAACTCCATAGTCAGCCATACTGCAACCAGAGTTGTTTATAATATTATTTGTGTTTACTGTTGTTCCTGCAAGATTTGTAGTAGCACAAGGTAAAGCAGTTGCATTAGTACATAAGTTATTGGATGGCGGAGGTGGAGGCGAAGTAACGCATATTGAGAAAGTACCTTGATCCGTTCCATTAGCATTGCTATATACTCTAACATAATACGTGTTGGTTGCTGTTAGTCCAGATAAAGTTATGGTTTCAGTACTTGAACCTGTTGTTAAATTGACACAATTCAAGCTTGTTAATCCAGCGCATGAACCACTAAATACTTCAAAAACAGCGTTTGTTAATGTAGTAGGAGTTACAGTAATTGCGTGAGTACTTCCTGTGGCAATAAAACTATACCAAACATCATCATCTGCATTACCAGTGCATCCAACTTGTGATTGTGTTGCTCCAATTGTTGTTCCAGATGTGCTAGTTGCACACGTCGCAGTTGGATTAGTCGAAACCAATGTAGCATTAGAACAGTCATTGTTTGAAGGAGCAACTATAGCAGCTGATGTTAAGGAAATATTGTCTACAGCTGCAGGAGGATTGGTACCGAAACTTCCATCATTCGCCCACTCAAAAACCAATCTAAAAGTCGTGCCTGCATAGGAAGTTGGAAGGTTAAAGCTTACGTTTGCCCATAATCCTTGAAGACTATAATTCGCAAGTCCTACTTGAATTCTACCTGTTGGAGCTGTTCCAATGGTTGTTATTTCAGTTCCGTATACAGGATTATAACCTGTTGGAACCAGCCATATTCTTAGTCTGTCAAAAGTTGATTCACCTTGTCCAATCCAACTAAAAGATAATATTATGTTAGTTTCACCACCAGGAACAGTCACATTTCTGTAAAAGTGTGATGCTCTTGCAGCGCCAGTAGCATAAGCGTGTGGAGGAGTTCCTGTTGCATTATTAGTAACATATGCTGATCTAGCGCCTGAGAAACCTGTTGTTGCACCTGTATTACAAACCCATTGATTTCTTCCAGTTTGTGCAGGATTGTTTGTGGTCCAACCGTTTAATGCAAATGTAGTTCCAGTTTCAAAACCACCATCGCCTGTTGGAGATATTATAGTTGTTTGTGATTGAACTTGAAACGAAATGCAAAATAATACAATACATGTTAAATACTGTACTTTTATTGGAACCAAATTATTGTTAAAAATTAGAGGTAATTTTTTCAGCATATCAAGTTGTTTGTATTTATCAAAAATAAACAAAAACATTTAAAAAATAAGTTTTAATGCATAAAAAATGTTAAATGTTTAAATAAAAAAAAACTACAGAAATTTCCGATTTTTAACCTTTTTAAATCTATTATAAACTGCCTTGTTTTTAAAATTATCAAAGAAAAGATAAACAGATTATAATTTGTTCTAAAAAAATGTGATAAAAAAATGGTTTTAGAAACAAATATATTTAAGAATTGTTTTTAGTAAAAATCCGAATTCAACAAAAATAATCGATTAAAAACAAATTTATTCGACTAAATGATTTGTTGTGTTTTTTTTCTATTTTTTTTTATCTTCTTTAATTTTTTTTTCTAATTTTATAAATTAAATGTTTGATTATGAAGAAGTTTATAGTATTTAGTTTTTTGGCAACAAGTTTGTTTACAAGCAATTTAGTTGCTCAAATCTATGTTAGTAATAATAGCTACGTTTTTAATAGAGGTTCACTAGTATATTCTAGAGGAAATCTTGAACTTAATGGATTGAATAGTAATTTCTATGTTAGAAACGAAGGACAATTTCTTCAAGGAACAACAGGAAGCTCAACAAATACAGGTACAGGAAAATTATCTGTTTTTCAAGAAGGAACCGTTAATAATTTTGCATACAACTATTGGTGTTCGCCAGTTGGAAATGCATCTGCAGCATCTGGAAATGAAGATTTTGGAATTACTATGTTAAATGTTCCTACAACTAGTACTTCAAGCTCACCTGTAACAATTACTAGTTCTAGTTATAATGGAGTTTCCAATACTGGAACTTTAACCATTGCATCTTATTGGATTTGGCGATTTTTATCTTCGAATGGATATTTTCAATGGGTTCAGTCTGCGGCGTTATCAAATATTTCTGCAGGTCAAGGATTCACAATGAAAGGTGTTAGTGGAACTGATACTACAAATCCTAGTGAAGCTGTTGCAAATAATACCGGAAGTGCTCAAAGATATGATTTCAGAGGAAAACCTAATGATGGGAACATTACAATTAATGTTGCAAATGCAGCTTCAACTTTAACAGGAAATCCTTATCCTTCTGCTATAGATTTGAATTTGTTTCTAGTTGGAGGACCAGGACCAGATTTAATTTCTGGAACAGGTGATGATATTCCTGGAAATCCAAATTGTGATGGAACTGCATTATTTTGGGAACAAGATAAAACTGTGAATTCTCACAATATTGCTCAATATAGAGGTGGTTATGGAACATATAATGGTACAACAAGTATGTATACTCCTGCAACTTTTAATACTTATGATATCGCTGGAAACCAAGGTTCTGTTTTTAGTAATCCAAATAATATTTATCAGAGAAGATTTTCGCCAATAGGGCAAGGATTTATGGTGAGAGGTGTTGCTAATGGAACATTGCAAATGAGAAATGTTTATAGAGTATATGTAAAAGAAGGTGTTGCAAACAATTCACAATTCGAGAGAAGTTCAGACGAAAATGCAACAGTAAATTATGGTTTTTATGATGCGATTCCGAATCTTGCAGGAGTTGATTATACTCAGATAAGTAAAGCACCAACACCTCACTTTGTTGTAAATACATCATTAAATAGCCAAGCAGTTAGACAAATTGCAATCGGATTTTTACCATATGCAATTGATGGAGTTGATTTAGCCGATTCGAAATTTCCTGAAGCTACTGAGAACATAAGTACAGATATGTATTTGTATCTAAATAATGAACCTTATGTGCACTCTGTAACAAGTTTTGATATCAATAAAAGATTTCCTATTGGTTTTAAAAACACTAATACTGGTGTTTCAACATATACACTAAAAGTTAATGAGTTTGTGAATTTTGATGTTCAAAATGTATTTTTATATGATAGTTTAACGGGACTTTATCATGATATTAAAAATAATTTCTATGAAGTTGTTCTTGCTCCAGGTGAACATAATAATCGTTTTGAAATCACTTTTACAGATCAATTATTAGCTGTAACTGAAAATAATATTAAAGATTTGGCAATCGTTCAAAATAATACTAATCAATTGCTTACAATTTCTAATCCTAATGATTTAGATTTAAAAACAGTAGTATTGTTTGATATATCAGGTAAAAAGATATTTGATAAAGTAGATTTAGGAACAAAAAAATCTTATGAGTTTTCTACAGGTTCACTGAGTGAAGGAGTTTATATTGTTAAAATAGAATCTACTAATGGACAAAGTTTAGGACAGAAAATTATTGTTGAAAGAATTAAGTAGTTGAAATTCATCAAAAATTATAAAGAGGTATCCTAATTTTGGATACCTTTTTTTGTTTCAAAGAAGATAACATTTGTAACTTTGTGAAAAAATAATCTTGCGAGTTCTTACACAAGAAATAGTATTACCAAATACAACAGTCAAGCTTTACATAAGACGTGAAGATTTGATTCATCCTTTTGTTTCTGGAAATAAATTCAGAAAACTAAAGTATAATTTAATTGAAGCCAAAAAGCAAAATCATAATACTTTACTCACTTTTGGAGGTGCTTATTCAAATCATATTGCGGCAGTTGCATTTACAGGAAAAGAAAACGGATTTAAAACAATTGGAGTTATACGCGGAGATGAATTGAGTTCTAAAATTTCTCAAAATCCTACTTTAAAATTTTGTCAAGATAACGGTATGGAATTTGTGTTTGTTTCAAGAGAACAATACAGATTGAAAAGCACAGAAGATTTTTTATGTAATCTTAAAAATGATTTTGATGATTTCTATTTAATTCCAGAAGGAGGAACTAACGATTTTGCTGTAAAAGGTTGTGAGGAAATCTTAACAAATGAAGATGAAAGTTATAATTATATTTGTTGTGCCATAGGAACTGGTGGCACAATATCTGGAATTATCAATAGTTCGACTTCTCATCAAAAAGTTTTAGGATTTCCATCATTGAAAGGTGATTTTATAAAAAAAGATATTCGTAAATTTGCAAAAAAGGAAAATTGGGATATAATTTCTGATTATCATTTTGGTGGATACGGAAAGGTTTCAGAGGAATTGATTGAATTTATTAATGATTTTTACAAAAAATATTCCATCCCATTAGATCCTATTTATACTGGAAAAATGGTTTTTGGCGTTATAGATTTAATAACTAAAAATTATTTCCCTGAAGAATCAAAAATTCTACTAATTCACACTGGTGGAATTCAAGGTGTACAAGGAATGAATTTAAAATTGAGTAATAAAAACTTGCAAACTATTAATTTCAATGATTAAGAAAATAATTTTATTATGTTGTATTGGTTTTTTTATCGCTTGCGGTTCTAATAAGCCAGTTGTGAGAACATCTAAAAGTTCATCTCCATCTAAACCTGTAGTTAGAACAGTTAGAAAACCAGTTGAAAAATCTAGTAATCCTGTTAAACCAAATTCTGAAAATAGCACAAATACAACTGCTAAAAATGAGGAATCAACTCAAATTTTGGAAGCTACAACTCGAGTTAAAGTTACCACTGCATTGGTTTTAGAATATATTGAAAAATATAAAGAAATTGCCAAAAAAGACATGAAAGAATACGGAATTCCTGCAAGTATTACCTTAGGTCAAGGAATTTTAGAATCTGGAGCTGGTACTGGACCATTGAGTGCTCAGGCAAATAATCATTTCGGAATTAAATGTCACAAAGAATGGACTGGACCAAGCGTAAAATATGACGATGACGAAGCACAAGAATGTTTCAGAAAATACAATAATCCAGATGAATCTTACCGTGACCATTCCTTGTTTTTAGTGACAAGAGAGCGTTATTCTAATCTTTTTAAACTTGATAAAAACGATTATGTTGGCTGGAGTAAAGGTTTAAAAAATGCTGGTTACGCAACCGATCCAAATTATCCAACAAAATTGATAGGACTAATTGAAAGATATCAATTGCAAAAATATGATGCTGAAGTGTTGGGAATAAATTATGTTCCAAATAACATAGCATCAATTGATAAATCTAAAGACATTGTTTCAACAAATATTGATTTACATCAAGTAATTAAAGGAGATACATTGTATTCAATATCAAAACGATATAACATTTCTATCGATGATTTGAAAAAGAAAAATAATATTGCTGATACTGGAATTTCTATTGGTCAAAAATTGATTGTAAAATAGTTTACTACAAATAAAATAAAAATAATGCTATATAAGAGAAGCAGTCAGTTATTTGCTGATGCAGAAAAAGTGATTCCTGGAGGTGTAAATTCGCCTGTAAGGGCTTTTAAAGGTGTTGGTGGAACACCTATTTTTGTAAAAAGTGCCAAAGGCGCTTATTTATATGATGAAGACGGAAACCAATTAATTGATTATATTAATTCTTGGGGTCCGATGATTTTAGGTCATGCTTTTCAACCAGTGATTGATGCAATAACAGAAAGAGCTAAGTTAGGAACCTCTTTTGGAATGCCTACAGAATTAGAAACTAAAATAGCTGAATTAGCAGTTTCAATGGTGCCAAATATTGATAAGATTCGTTTTGTGAATTCTGGAACGGAAGCTTGTATGAGCGCTATCAGATTGGCTCGCGGATTTACAGGAAGAGATAAAATAATAAAATTTGCTGGATGTTACCATGGTCATTCTGATTCTTTTTTGATTCAAGCTGGAAGTGGTCTTAGTACTTTTGGAACTCCAAACTCACCTGGTGTAACACAAGGCACAGCCAAAGACACTTTATTAGCTAATTATAACGATATTGAAAACGTAAAAACATTATTTGAATCAAATAAAAATGAAATTGCGGCTATTATCATAGAACCAGTCGCTGGTAATATGGGGTGTATTCCTCCTGTTAAAGGATTTCTAGAAGATTTAAGACAAGTATGTTCTGATAATAACACATTGCTGATATTTGATGAAGTAATGACTGGATTTCGATTAGCTAAAGGTGGTGCTCAAGAACTTTATAATATTCAAGCTGACATAGTTTGTTTTGGAAAAGTTATTGGTGGAGGATTGCCAGTAGGAGCATTTGCGGCAAAAAATGAAATAATGAATTATTTAGCACCAATTGGTCCAGTTTATCAAGCTGGAACTTTGTCAGGAAATCCTTTAGCAATGGCAGCCGGTTTGGCAATGTTGGAAGCTTTAAATCAAGATACTGAAATTTTCAAAAGATTAGATGAGAAAACAGCTTATTTAGAAAATGGAATCAGAAAAGTTCTCTCAAATAATAATGTAGAATTTACCGTGAACAGAGTTGGTTCGATGATTTCAGTTCATTTTGATAAAGGTGCCGTAGTTGATTTCAAAACAGCTAAAAATGGAGATAATGAAACCTTTAAGAAGTTCTTTCATGGTCTGTTAAATCAAGGTGTTTATATAGCGCCATCTGCTTATGAAACTTGGTTTATAACAGACGCTTTAACTTATCAAGATTTAGATTATACTATAGATGCAATTGATAAAGTATCAAAAGAGTTGTAATAAAAAAGCTTCACAATTTGTGAAGCTTTTTTATAGGTAATATTAAAATTATCTTTTTAATCTTTCAAACATTGCTTTGTTAGATTCAAGAATAGACATTTGTTTTTCACTTAGTGTTGCTCTAATTTTAGCATCCATCACTTTTTCAAGTTCTGCTTTTCCTTCTGCAGATAAACTTCTATCCTCAAGAATTATATATTTTCTTTCAAACAATCTATAAAAATCTTCAATTTGATTGTCTTTTAAACCTACTAATTCAGCAAGTTCAACAGCATCTTTCTTTGCAGCTTCTTGCGAAGTTAGTCTTTTTTCTTGAGCATTAGCGCTTAGAGTAAAAGCACAAACTAAAGCGAAAATAAAAAATATTTTTTTCATGTTTTTTTAAATTATTTGACGTCAATTATATCCAAAAATAATTCATTTAAATGAAAACACAAAATTTATTTTAATTCTCTTCAGTTTTTTGACCTCTTTTCTTTTTGTCTTTCATTTTTTCAATCACTTTTTCTTTGCGATCTTCACGTTTTTGATCCCACTTTGTATACTGTTCAGCAGTAAGAATTTTTTTCATTTCTGCTTTTAGTGCTTCTTGTTCTTTTTTCATTTCAGCTTTTCTTGCGGCCATTTCTTCTTTTGAAGGTCTTGCTTGTTGAGCACGTTCTTCTTTTAAAGCTTTCATTTCGGCTCTTTTTGCTTCCCTTTTTTCAGCTTGTTTAGCCATTAAAGCCTTTACTTCTTGTGCTTGTTTCTCGTTTAAAGATAAGTCAGTAGTTAATTTTTTTACATGCAATTCAACTCTTTCTTCAGTTGAAAGTTGTTGTTTTCTTTCTCCTCTTTTTCCTTGGGCAAATGTTGTAAATCCTACAACTAATAATGCTAATAAAAATACTTTTTTCATAATGTGTTTTTTAATTGTTACAGCTATAAGACTATACTACTTTCAAAAGGTTTATTCATTAACAAATATTTAGTAAAAAAATATTGTTAGCCTATATAAATCTATAATTATGGTTGTATATTTGCAAAGTGAAAAAAATTATAATCATAGTAATTCTTGCTATATTTCTAAAACCAATTCTTCCGGTTTTAGATTATGTTATTAATTATGATTATATCTCAAAAGTTCTTTGTGAAAACAAAGCTAAGCCAGAACTAAAATGTAATGGTAAATGTCATTTGATGAAAGAATTGGCTAAAGCATCTGAAGACGAAAAACCAATTAATTCAGATAAAAAAGACAATTCTAAACACGAAATTGAATTGCTTTATTGCAACGAAGTTTCCGAATTTAATTTTAGACAAATTTATTTTCATAATAAAACTTTTGTTGGAGACAACTATGCTAACTTATACTTTCACACGGTAAGTTGCTCCGTTTTTCATCCGCCTACAATAATTGCTTAAATTTTATCGTGTGTCAGTTCAGAATCATTGAATTGACAGGATTTCTATGTCCAAATTGTTTTGAAGAGAACTCTTTTCAAGACCAATTATTCTATAAATTTTAATTAATAAAAACACAAAATGAAATTTCAATTAAAAAATATTTTAGCTGTTATGGCTATGGCTTTAGCATTCACTTCATGTTCAAACGATGATGATAACAATGATACTATAACTGGTCAAGGAAGCTTGAAGTTAGAGTTTGACAATGTTTATGGTTCCGCAGATTTTGCAGCAAATACAGCCTACACAAACTCAAATGGTGAAGTTATTAAAGCAAATAAAGTCAAATATATAGTAAGTAATATTGTATTAACAAAAGTTGATGGTACAACCTATACGGTGCCAAAAGCGGAAAGTTATTTTATCATTGATGAATTAACTCCAGCCTCTACTTTATTAACAATTCCTAATATTCCTGCAGGAAATTATAAGAGCATTTCTTACGGAATTGGAGTAGATAAAGCTCAATTTGATTTAGGAGCGACTGGTCAAGGTAATTTCCTAACTACTGCTCAAAATGCAGGTATGATGTGGTCTTGGAGTGCTGGTTATAAATTTGTTGCCTTTGAAGGAACTTTCACATCTTCAACAGTAACAACTGATACTAATTTTAAACTTCACACAGGTCAAACAGGTACAGATTACAACTACGCTACAATTTCAATGAACTTCCCTGATAATGCATTGGTGAGAACAAATATAACTCCTCAAGTGCATATTATGGCAGATTTAAAACATTTATTAGATGGAACTAATAAGATAAATTTATCTCAAGGAGCCACAATTATGGGAGGTTCAAAATTAGCTTTAGCTACAGCTAATTTGGCTAATATGTTTGAAGTTCATCATGTTCACAATGACTAAATAATTATAAAAGCTGTTAGCTTGAAACAGTTAACAGCTTTTTTTAAAACCTTATTAAAATGAAAACAAAAATTTTATTGTTGCTCATTTTTCCTATTCTTTGGAGTTGCTCTTCTGACGATTCTGAGGAATATCAAAATATACCCATAGACTTTCAAATACCTAGTAATTTTCCTGCCGCTAATTATAATTTTGCTAATAATCCTTTAACAGAAAAAGGATTTGAATTGGGTAAAAAACTATTTTATGACGGTCGATTATCCTCAGATGGGATAGTTTCTTGTGGTTTTTGTCATATTCAAGAAGATGCTTTTACGCATCATGGCCATACTTTTAGCCATGGAGTAGGTAATGCTATAGGAACAAGAAATGCTCCGCCAATTCAAAATATGGTTTTTCAAACTACCTTTATGTGGGATGGAGCGACGACACATTTAGATTTGCAACCTATAATCCCTCTCACAAGCGAAATTGAAATGCATGGAAATTTTGAGAATGCAATCAACATGATGAAAAATGATGCAACATATAAAAAGTTATATAAGCAAGCTTTTTCAAATGGTGAGATTAATTCTGAAAATATGTTGAAAGCATTAGCTCAATTTCAAATTCTGTTAGTTTCATCAAATTCTAAATTTGATAAATACAGAAGAAATGAACAAGGAGGAAATTTAACAGCAAATGAATTGGATGGATATGCTATTTTTAATCAAAAATGTGCTTCTTGTCATGCGACAGATATTTTTACTGACAATTCTTTTAGAAATAATGGTTTGCCAGTAAATCCGTCTATTAATGATGTGGGTAGATATAGAGTTACAGAACTTCCTCAGGACATGCATAAATTTAAAGTTCCAAGTTTAAGGAATATTGAAAAAACAGCTCCTTATATGCACGACGGAAGATTTTTTACACTAGAAGCTGTTTTAGATCATTATTCATCAGGTGTTGTTAATTCAACAACTTTAGATGCTAGTTTAAATAATTCAGGTGTTTTAGGAATTTCTTTATCTTCAAGTGAAAAAACTAAACTTATTGCTTTCTTAAAGACATTGACGGATAATGAGTTTTTAACGAATCCTAAATTTGCAGAATACTAATATTATGAAAAAACATATTTTACTTATAGTTTTATCTATTCAATTTAGTTTTGCAATTACTAAAGATACTATACCAATAAGTTACAACTATTCGAAGTTTAGCAGTTTTATTAAAGTTGATGACGATTGTGACGCTTGTGGTTGCTCGGCAAGTGGAGGTAGTATGGGTTTTTCTTCTATGTTAAATTCCAATTTTGTTGGAATTAGATATTTTAATCAAAGTTATAAAAGTACTAATGGTTTGTATAGTAACTCGCCTTGGTATGATGAGAATTTCAATACAATGCAAGTTTGGACAAGAATTCCAATTGTTAAAAAAGTACAAATTTCAGCTTTAATTCCTTATAATTTTCACAATAGAGAAACTGCTTTAGGAAACGAGAAAATTTCTGGATTAGGAGATATTACTCTTTTAGGAATGTATGATTTATACCAAACACATAAAGATAGCACAGTCTTTATTCACAAACTTCAAATTGGTGGTGGAGTGAAAATCCCAGTTGGAAAATTTGACGAATCTAATAACGGAAGTGTGAATCCAAGTTATCAAGTTGGAACTGGAGCATGGGATTATCTTATAGCTTCAGAGTATGTTATAAAAAGAAAAAAATTCGGATTGAATTCAATGTTGAACTATGTAATAAAAACAGAGAATCAAAAAAACTATCGTTTCGGAAATCAGTTTAATTATGCGTCAACATTGTTTTGGATATATGAAACTTCAAAGGTTTCAGTTGTTCCACAATTAGGAATAGCTGGTGAAGTTTTTGAAACTAATTATCAACATAATCAAAAAGTTAGAAATACTTCTGGCGATATTTTTATGGGTAAATTTGGATTTGAAATAGGTCAAGACAAATTCTCATTTGGAGCAAATATTATGCTTCCCATAAACCAAAACCTTACAGGAGGTAATGTTGTTGCCAATCATCGTTGGAGTGTAAATCTCAACTATAGCTTATAAAAAAAGAGGCGATTCAATTGAATCGCCTCTTTTTTATTTTATTCTAAAATTATTTGCTAGAAAACTGAGTTAATCTTGAATACAATTCTTTATTTCTCTTTAAAGCTTCAATTTGCTCCTCATTGAAAGCACTTAATAATTTTAAAGTATATCTTTCAAAAACTGCTTGTTTTTCTTCTTGAGTTTTAGAATTATTAACATCATCTTTTCTCATTTGTAATAGATTTACTAAATCCATTTTTAAACCCTCTTCCATTTTTACTGACTTTGACATCAAATTAATATCCTCAATAATAATTTCTTTTACACTTTTTTCATTTGTATTCGGAGTTGAAAATGTTTTTGCTTCTTGAGCATTTGCATTAAAACTAAATGCTAAAAACAATGTGAATATTGCGATAATTCTTTTCATAATCTTCTTTAAATTAATTTGTTGAAAAGCGAATTTAATAATTTTTTTTAAAAATCAATACAAATGATAAAAAAAATTATGATTTCAGTTCAACTGTTTTGTTTTCACCATCCACAATAACTTTTGTTAAACCATGTTTTGCTAATCCTTTCATGGCAGCATCCCATTTTTTTCCACTTAAAGCAGATTTTTCTTTTAGTTGAGCTATTGGTTGATTGTTTTCAAGTTTTAATAGTTCAATAATGAATTTCTCATCTTCCGTCAATTCAACTTGTTTCTTCTCAGGTCGCATTTGCGGAAAGAAAAGTACTTCTTGAATAGAAGGATTATTGGTTAAAAACATAATTAAACGATCCATTCCTATTCCTAATCCAGAAGTTGGTGGCATTCCATATTCTAATGCTCTTAAAAAGTCCTCATCTATAATTCCGTTAGCTTCATCATCACCTTTTTCACTTAAAGCCATTTGTGCTTCAAAACGTTCGCGTTGGTCAATAGGATCATTCAATTCTGAATAAGCATTTGCTATTTCTTTTCCACAAACCATCAATTCAAAACGCTCCGTCAATTCTGGATTGTCTCTATGTGATTTACACAATGGTGACATTTCTTTTGGATAATCAGTAATAAAAGTTGGTTGAATGAAGTTTCCTTCACATTTTGCTCCAAAAATCTCATCAATTAATTTTCCTTTACCCATTGTTGCATCAACCTCAATTCCCATTGATTTTGCAGCTTCAAAAAGTTCAGCTTCGGTTTTTCCTGAAATATCAAAACCTGTAAAGTTTTTAATAGCATCAGTCATCGTAACTCTTGCATAAGGTGCTTTGAAGCTTACTTTATGTTCGCCAAAAGTCGCATCAGTTGTTCCATTTACCTCATTTGCACAATATTCTAGTAAATTTTCGGTAAACTCCATCATCCAGTTGTAGTCTTTGTAAGCTACATAGATTTCCATTGCTGTAAATTCAGGATTGTGCGTTCTATCCATTCCTTCATTTCTGAAGTTTTTCGAGAATTCATATACACCATCAAAACCACCAACAATCAATCTTTTAAGATATAATTCGTTAGCAATTCTTAAATATAATGGAATATCCAAAGCATTATGATGTGAAATAAAAGGTCTTGCCGCAGCACCACCAGGAATTGCTTGTAAAATTGGCGTTTCCACTTCCATGTAACCAGCAGTGTTAAAGAAATTTCGCATCGCTGTAAAAAGTTTCGTTCTTTTTACAAAAACCTCTTTCACATTTGGGTTTACAACCAAGTCAACATAACGCATTCTATAACGCAATTCAGCATCATTAAAGGCATCGTGTACTTTTCCATCTTCATCAACTTTTGGCAAAGGCAACGGACGTAAAGTTTTACTCAAGAATGTAAAATTATCAACTCTTATACATTGAGCACCAACTTTAGTCATGAATAATTCTCCTTCAACACCAATGAAATCACCTAAATCGGTCAATTTTTTAAAAACCTGATTGTAAAGCGTTTTGTCTTCTCCTTCACAAATTACATCTCTATTAAAATACAATTGAATTCTGCCATCGCTATCTTGTAATTCAGCAAAACAAGCTTTTCCTTGATCTCGAACACTCATCAATCGTCCAGCAACATTAACCTTCTTACCTTCTTCAAAATTTTCCTTCACCTGTTTAGAAGTAGTGTTTACTGGATATAAATCCGCAGGATAAGGGTTAATTCCAAGAGTGCGTAAAGCATCAAGTTTTTCTCGTCTAATGATTTCTTGTTCTGAAAGTTGCATATAATTGTATTTAAGCGTGCAAAGATAGGTATTAGTTAGAAAGTTTCAAAACAACAATTTTCAAATTTATTTTGTAAAAGTAGCGAATGGCTTGGGCTTTATTTGTTATCCATTTTCCTGCCATCCATTCTATCTTTTTCTCTCGTTTTAAAAAAAAACGAGAGAAAAAGGATGCCATTCCTGTCAGGGCTAAATTGTAAACTTTTTGTATATTTGTAAAATAAATTAAATTAAAGATGAAATCGCCATTAACTACAAGTTTGCGCAAGCAAGCACCAATAAATAAAAAGGCGATTACATATATTACCACTAACAAATAAATTTCACATATATGAAATCAATAAAATTACTTTTTGCGCTACTTCTTACGTTAGCTATGACGAGTTGTACCATAACAGAAAAAATGATTATTAATGATAATGGTTCGGGTAAATTTGCCTACGATATTGATGGTACTAAAATGATGTCTATGATGGGTAGCGCATTTAAAGGAGATGATAAAGAAGATACTAAAAAAGATAAAAAAGAAACGGTAAACAGAAAAAATAAAAAAGTAGTTGACAGTACATTTACTTTCAAAGAAATGTTTGCAAGTAAACAAGATAGTATTTCCAAATTGTCTCCAGAAGAACAAGCCAAAATTAAAAAAATGGAACGCTTTAGTGTAAGAACCATTATTGATGAGGAAAAAGGAATAATGAATTACAGTATGTTTACAGATTTCAATTCAATTTCAGAACTTCAAGATGTAATGTCACCAGTTGAATCAATGAAATCAATTTCTCCTACAGGTAAAAAATCTGGTGGAATGGGAATGGCTCCAGATGCTTTAGAAGACAATTCTTCTACAAGTTTCTTTTATGATGGAAAAACATTCAAAAAGACTGTAGCTAAAATTGAAAAGAAAAAAGATGTTACTGAAGAGGTAGAAGAAGGTTCAGAGGATGATGTTGCTAATAAAATGAAAGAATCTTTAGATATGTTTTACGACCAATCTAATTTCAAAGTAGTATATCAATTTCCAAAAGCTGTAAAAAAGATTTCTATAGAAAATGCACTTTACAGCGAAGATAGAAAAACAATTACCATAGAATATCCTTTGAAAGATTATATGGAAAATCCAGACAAGCTTAATTTTGAAGTGACTTTTGAATAATGAATAAAAAAATAAAGCTTCAAGATTTAGGTAAAAAAGATTACAAAAAAACTTGGGATTATCAAGAAGAACTTTTTAAAGGAATTGTTGATATAAAAATTCAAAACAGAAAAGAAAATACTTTGGTTGAAACGCCAAACTATTTTTTGTTTGTAGAACATCCTCATGTATATACATTAGGTAAAAGCGGAGATATATCTAATTTACTTTTATCAGAAAAACAACTTCAAGATAAAGGAGCAACTTTTTACAAAATAAATAGAGGAGGAGATATTACCTATCATGGTCCAGGCCAAATAGTAGGATATCCAATTTTAGATTTGGAAAATTTCTTTACAGATATTCATAAGTATTTACGATTTCTCGAAGAAGTAATTATTCTAACTTTGGCCGAATACAATATAACTGGAACAAGAAGCGAAGGTGAAACAGGTGTATGGCTAGATGTTGGAACGCCATTTGCAAGAAAAATTTGCGCTATGGGTGTTAGAGCAAGTCGATGGGTAACCATGCATGGTTTTGCCCTAAATGTAAATGCCAATTTAGGATATTTCGATAATATCATTCCATGTGGTATAAAGGGAAAGGCTGTTACATCATTGCAAGTTGAACTTGGTATCGAAAGTGTTAATGAAGAAGAAGTAAAAGAAAAAATTCAAAAACATTTCTCAAAATTATTTGAATCAGAATACTGCTAATTCAAAATCCTAAATCCATAATCCTAAATCAAAAATCAAAAGAAAGTTGTTCTGGTAACAATCTAAAGCTCATTCGGTGATATTTAGTTGTTCCATATTTTCTTATGGCTTCTCTGTGTTCTTTAGTTGGATAACCTTTATTTTGTTTCCAATTATACATTGGAAATTCTTCGTGTATTTTATCCATATATTCATCTCTGTAAGTTTTTGCCAAAACCGATGCCGCTGCAATACTCATATATTTAGAATCACCTTTTACTATAGTGCTGTATGGGATATTGTTGATAGGTTTAAATCTATTTCCATCTACTATAATATAATTAGGTATAGGATTTAACTTAATAACACATTCTTGCATGGCTTTTATAGAAGCGTTTAAGATGTTTATTTCGTCAATGATTATCGGCTCCAAATGAGTAACAGCATAAGATATTGCTTTTTCTTCTATAATTGGTTTTAATCTTTCTCTAACCTTTTCAGACAATTGCTTTGAGTCGTTTAATAAATCTAATTGAAAGTCTTCAGGAAGAATAATAGCAGCAGCAGTTACAGGTCCTGCAAGACAACCTCTTCCAGCTTCATCAGTTCCGCACTCATAAGGTGATTCAGAATATCTTAAACTTAACATAAAATTAATTTTGATAAAAATACAAATTTTAACGCAACCTTTTGCATAATTCTGCATCATAGTAATGTGTTGCAACCACAATGTTAGTAAACCGCTTAAAAAATTTAACAAAAATAAATTGTAATATTCCGAAGTATTATTTGTTTATTTAAGAAATTATTAAGAAGTTTGCGGAATAACTAACTCAAATAAATTTAATATGAGATCGAAGTTCAAATGGATTTTTACGCTATTAGTAGCGTTATCAATGCAGTTTTCGTTTGCACAAGAGAAAACTGTAACAGGTACAATTACCGATGGTAAGTTACCTTTACCTGGTGCTAATGTTGTTATTAAAGGAACAACAAATGGAGTTGCTGCCGATATGGATGGTAAATTCTCCATAAAAGCAAAAGCTGGTGATGTTCTTGTGGTATCTTTTACAGGATATGACAACAAGACAATTACAGTTGGCGCTGCAAACAGCTACAAAGTAGCTTTAGCTGAATCGGCAACTAAATTAGATGAAGTTGTTATTCAGGGTTATGGTAAAACAGCAACCAAGCCAAAAGCTATTGGTTCGTCTAACACTATTTCTGCTAAGACAATTGAAGGCAGGCCAAACACAAACGTGTTGCAGTCTTTACAAGGTCAGTTAGCTGGAGCAAATATTGCTTTATCTTCTGGGCAACCAGGTACAAACAAAATTGATGTTATTATTAGAGGTTTAAGTACACTTGGAGCTGATTCAGATCCTTTGTATGTGATTGATGGAGTGCCTTTGACTCAATCTTTTTTTAGAAACTTAAACCCAAATGACATTGAAACAGTTTCTGTTTTAAAAGATGCAGCTGCTACTTCTGTGTATGGTAATAGAGGTACAAACGGTGTGATTGTGATTAATACCAAAAAAGGTTCTTATAAATCAGGTTTGGATATTAATTATTCTTCTAGTTATGGATTGTCTGAATTTAGAGGTGAAAATTACAATAAAGTAAACGCTCAACAGCATTTGGCTCTTCAAAGAGATTTAGGTGTAGGGCCAGGTAGTGGAGCAGCGTGGCCAGGTCAGACTTTAGATCCTAATAATTTAGGTGCTTATGCCATTGATACTGATTGGGCAAAAGTTTTCTTTAGAACAGGAACAACAAATAGTCATGATATTAGTTTTACTTCCGGATCAGAGAATTTAAAAAACTTTACCTCATTTGGATACTTTCAACAAGATGGTATTATTAAGACTTCGGCATTTAAGAGGTTTACAGTAAGAACAAATTTTACAGGGAAATCAAAAAATGAAAAATTCACTTATGGTTTAAATGTGTCCTCTGTTTACTCAAGAAGAAATCAATTAGAACAAGAGACTAGAGCTGGAATTAATAACAATGTATTACAAAATCCACTTAATGGATATCTTTTGTCATCTAATTATTACGACCCAAACACTTATGTAACTGGTCAACAATTATTTGATGATTTTGGTTCGCCAGCATTAGATCTTACTCCATTCATGTTAATGGATTTATTTAAAGACAATAGAGCACCAAGCTTTTTTGATGAATTTAAAACTACTGTTACTGGAAATTTTGGATATAAACTTACAAAAAATTTAACTTTTTCTGCTACAACAGGAGTTGATTATGCCGATGATAGAAGAGTTTTTGCTATTGGACCTGAGGCGTATCTTTCAATTGTTAGAGCTGTTGGAGCAGGTCAACCGTTTCATGGTTTAGAAGTTCAAAGAAGTGCAAGAGAATTAATGTTCAATCATGTAAATCAATTAAGTTATAAAAAGACATTCGGAAAGCATTCGTTTGATGTAAGTTTATATACTGAATATGTTAAAGCTCACAGAAGAGTTACTTCACAACAACAGATTGGATTAAATCCTTTAACTTGGTCCCCAGGAGCAGGAACTGGTTATATTCCTTATAATTTAGCTTTGCCGTTAGCTTACGCTCCTACTGTAGGTGCATCAAAGACTAATGCTGGCTTGTTTTCTTATTTTGGAACCACAGAATATGACTATGATTCAAAATATGGATTTTCAGCAACACTTAGAAGAGATGCTAGTTATAGATTTGTTGATGACAATAAATGGGGTACTTTCTGGTCTGTAGGTGGTAGATGGAATATTAATAGAGAATCTTTTCTAGAAGGTAATTCAACAATTAAAGAATTAAAATTAAGAGCTTCTTATGGTACAACGGGTAACCAAAATATTGTTGCAAGAGACGTAGATGCTGATGCAAGTTCTATTTTTAATTTTTCAAATGGAGTAAGAGACTTAAATAGCGTGCAACAAGGTTATGGTAATAACTCATCTTTTGGAGTTGCTACTTATGCTAATAGAGACGCTAAATGGGAAACTACTGCTCAAGCAAATATTGGTTTAGATTATAACATTAAAGGAAGATTGACAGGATCATTTGATGTATATAGAAGAAAAACTACAGATTTATTCACTTCAATTCCAGTTTCTGCTTCAAACGGTATTCCTGGTAATTCATTATCAGGTAATAACGGTGCACTTGTTAACGAGGGTGTTGAAATATCTTTTAGATATGATATTTTGAAAAATACTAAATTAAAATTATCAGTTTATGCTAATGGAGCAAAAAACAATAATAAAATTGACGATTTAGGAGTTCTTGATGATGGTACAGGAAAACAAAGAATAGGATCTGATTTTGTTAATGCAATTGGTGGTAAAGCATTCCAATATTTTGTAGTTCCTTATGTTGGTGTTAATCCTGCTAATGGTAATTTATTATTTTTAGACATAAATGGAAATCCAACAGAAAATCCAACAGATGCTGATAGAAGACAAACAGGTAAAAATTATTTGCCAGTTTATCAAGGAGGTTTTGGTTTAGATGCTTCATATAAAGGATTTTTTGTTAATGCTGCGTTTGTTTATGCTACTGATTTTTACAGATTTGATATTGATTATGAAGGACTTATGGATATTAGAAATGTTGACCCTTTTCCAGTATCAGCTGATTTATTAAATGCTTGGACGCCAACAAATACTAATACTGACGTACCTTCTTTGAGTAATACGAATTTTGATTCTGGTAGTATATCTGATAGATTTTTAAGAAACTCTTCTTATTTACGTTTAAGAAATATTAGTATTGGTTACAATGTTCCATCTAAATTTTTAGAAAAAACGTTTATAAAAAGTGTTCGATTTAGATTACAAGGGGAAAATTTATTAACGTTTACTAAATGGAAAGGATTTGACCCTGAAAGTTTTGAAACTTCAACAACTGGTAATTTTCCTTTACCAAGGTTATATACATTCGGTGTTGATATTAATTTTTAATATAAAAAAAAATGAAAAAAATATTTATTTTTAGTTTTCTTGCCTTTTTTCTATTCTCGTGTGAAGATGCAATCGAGATAGTACAAGATGGCGAATTAAATGATCAAGCTTTATTTAAAAATGTTGCTAATTTGCAATTATTTATGAATGAAGTTTATGATAGAGCAGCAACAGAAAATGATTTAATTACTTCATCTTTATTAACTGATGAAGTTGCAATAGCGGCAGGTTTAACAACCAATGATACTCAAAGATTTTTTATGGTATCTACTAATGGTAATGCTGCTGCCATTTGGAATTCTCATTATCAGTTGATAAATTATTGTAATAGAGTGATTAGAGGAGCTACTTTTTTTACTCCTAGTGCTTCTGAATTACCTCAATATAATTCAATTCTTGCTCAGGCAAGGGCACTTAGAGCTTTTGCTCATTTTCAATTGTTAACTTATTTTTCTCAAGACATTAGCAATGATAATGCATTGGGTGTGATGAAAGTTGATTTTGTACCAACTGCTCAGCAAGATATTCCAAGGTCTACAAATGGAGAAGTATTTGGATTAATTGAATCAGATTTAAATTTTGCTCAAGCTAATTTAGGTACACCATTTGCTGGTACAGTACCTGTTACTGCTGCTAATTCTTATAAATTTGTAAATGTTAATTTTTTGAATGCTTTTCGTGCGAGAATGTATTTATATAGAAAAAATTATCCTCAAGCCCTTGTTTATGCTGATGCTGTTCTTTCAACATCAGGTGTATCATTAGCAAGTTGTTTATTTCCTTCTACAATGAATCCTAATTTTCCTGCTACTTCAGCAACAACGGTTTCATTAAGCGGTAGTACTACAATTAATACAGCTCCTACTGCTACCAATGCTCAACAATTAGCATTGTGGCAAATGGATCAATGGGCTCCTGTTAATGCACCTGCATACAGAAGAATGTGGGTTGATGCAATACAAGGAGAATCTCTTTTTTCTTTAGAGAGACCTAATAATAGAACTAATTTTAGTAGTAGATATAATACAAACGGATCTTATATTTCTGGTGGTCCATTGTATGATATGGGAAGAACATTATTTGATCTTTATACTCAACCTCTAGGTGGTGGTGCTGAGGATTTTAGAAGATGGTGTTTTGTTGATAGATCTGCTACTATTTCTGCAACTCCATTGACTGCAAGTAGAACTAATGAACAAATTGTAATTGATAAGTACCCTGGTAAAACAGGTTCGCATACTTCAAATGATGTAAAAGTATTCCGATTATCTGAGATGTTTTTTATTAAAGCTGAATGTTTAGCTAGAAGTGGTAATTTAACTGACGCTGCTCTTTTGATTCAACAAGTAAGACAAGCAAGAAATTATATCGTTGGAGCTATCGTGCCTTTACCTGTATATGCTAATGCAACAGCTGCTTATGCTGATATTCTTTTAGAAAGAAGAAAAGAACTTTCTTTTGAAGGTCATCGATATATTGACTTAAAAAGATTAGGTGCTGATGCTGGGGTTACTGGAACTGATAGGTATTCTCAAGACGCTATTAATTCTTCAGCTACTTCACCAGTTAATATTAATATTGGTGATTATAGATTTACCTTGCCTATACCGCAAGCGGAAATTAATGTTAATGCATTACCACAAAATCCTGGATATTAATATTTTTTAATATACAATAAATTGAGGCTGTCTAAAATAGACAGCCTCTTTTTTTGCTTTATATTATGATTTTCTATTGATAACTTTATAAACAATTGTCTATTTTTGTTGCTTTGTATTTACTATGAGAAGATTATATTTTTTATTGTTGTTTATTCCATGCTTACTTTTATCTCAAGAGAAAGGAAAAGAGGAGAAGCGTAAAAGTTTGGTAAAAACCGCTGAGCAAAAAGCAAAAGAGCAAGCAAGAAAAGCACCAATTACTTCATATAAAATTATTTCTATTGATAGAGATACTACTTTTGTGGACACCACTCTTGCAATTAAAAAAGAGTATGATTATAATTATTTAAGAAGAGATATTTTTGGTTTGATGCCATTTCCTAATGAAGGACAAACATACAATACCCTAGATTTTGGACTGAATAAATTTAATGCATATCCTGAATTTGGTTTCAAAGCCAAACACTTTAATTATTTAGAAGTAGAAGATATTAAGTATTTTTCGGTTGCAACTCCATTAACAGAGCTTTATTTTAAAACAGTAATGGAGCAAGGACAAAATGTCGATGCTTTAATAACTTTAAATACTTCTGAACGATTTAATTTTTCAATTGCTTTTAAAGGATTAAGATCTTTAGGTAAATATATTAATCAACTTACAAGTGCAGGAAATTTCAGATTTACATCAAGTTATTTTACTAAAAATAAAAAGTATTATGCGAATTTCCATTTCACAGGTCAAGATTTACTGAATGGCGAAAATGGAGGTTTGACAATTCCATTAGATTTTGAAAGCGAAGATGAGGCTTTCAGAAATAGACCACGTTTGCAAGTTTTTCTCTCTGATGCAAAGTCTTTCTTAAAAGGGAAACGACTTTTTTTAGACCATAGTTTTAGAATTAACTCTAAAGATGCCAATAATAATTTATTTATAACACATCAACTTAATTACGAGCATAAATTTTTTGAATACAATCAAGCAAATTTAGACTCTGAAATTGGAACAGGTACTGGTGCATTCAAACGTTTTGGTGATGTTTCTTCTGCTGCAATTACAAAAGTAAACGATCATACAAGATATGATAGATTGTATAACAAGGTTGGGGCTATTTACGAGAACAAAACACTTGGTAAGTTTCAATTCTTTATAGAAAATTTTAATTACAAGTATTTTTATAAATTAGTACAAACTATTGGAAGTGTAACTTTCCCTAACCAATTAAAAGCAACTATTAACTCTGTTGGTGGACAATACGAATACCGTAAAAATAAATGGAATGGGAAGGCAATTCTATCCAATTCAATTTCAACTCAAGCTTTCAGAAATTTTGATACTAATTTAGATTACCAAATAAATGATAAAAATAAAGTTTCCTTTCAATATCAAAATATAAGTAAACTTCCTAATCTTAATTACATACTAAATCAAAGTGCTTATATCAATTATAGTTGGTTGAATAATTTTAAAAACGAAAAAATCAATAATATAATAGTAAACGCCAATACACAATGGATAAATGCTACTGCACAATTCACAACACTTAATGATTATCTGTACTTTCAAGATGTACAACAAGTAGCAAACCAGCAACTAGTAACGCCTCATCAATATTCTGGTACAATTAATTATCTTTCGTTAAAAGCAGCTAAAGAATTTAAATACAAAAAATGGTCGTTAGATAATACATTTTTATATCAAAAGGTAACACAGAAAGAAGCAATTCTAAATGTTCCAGATATTACGCTTAGAAGCACTATTTATTTTTCAGATAATGTTTTCAAAAACGCAATGTTTCTACAAACAGGTATAACTATAAATTATTTTACAAAATATTACGCCAACGATTATAACCCAATCTTAGGTGAGTTTTTTGTGCAAAATGAAAAACAAATAGGAAATTTTCCAATGTTAGATTTCTTTGTAAATGCCAGAGTAAGACAAACCAGAATTTTTCTAAAAGCAGAACATTTTAATTCAAGTTTTACAGGTAATACATACTATTCAGCACCCAACACACCATATCATGACTTCATGATTCGATTTGGCCTAGTTTGGAATTTCTTTCAATAGTTTTATTTAGAAACGAATCGCTTGCGAATTTTACCAAACCATGTTCCTGCTGTCCGAGTTACACGGTAACTTCTCCCATCAGGGTTAAACAGTATTCCATTTTCTCTAAAATCAAGGTGTTGTAAAACGATTTTATTATCAATATCTTTGTTGCATCAAATTTAAATTATGAAATCGCCATTAAAGTCAAGTTTGCGTAAGCAAACTACAATGATTAAAAAAGCGATACCATATGTTACCTTAAAAAATATAATTTAAACATATGAATTATTCAGAAAATATATTAGGAACTATTGGTAATACGCCTTTAGTAAAACTAAACAAAGTAGTTGAAGGTATTGACGCCTTAGTACTTGCTAAAGTTGAAACTTTCAATCCAGGAAATTCTACCAAAGACAGAATGGCTCTAAAAATGGTTGAAGATGCCGAAGCCGACGGAAGATTAAAACCAGGCGGAACTATAATCGAAGGAACTTCTGGAAATACTGGTATGGGATTAGCTCTTGCCGCTATTGTAAAAGGATACAAATGTATTTTTGTAATCACTGACAAGCAATCCAAAGAAAAAATGGATATTCTTCGTGCAGTAGGTGCAAAAGTAATCGTTTGCCCAACAGATGTTGAACCAACAGACGAACGTTCATACTATTCAGTATCTAAAAGATTAGGAACAGAAATTCCAAATTCTTGGTATGTAAATCAATACGATAATCCATCTAATGCTACAGCACATTACGAACAAACAGGCCCAGAAATTTGGGAACAAACTGATGGTAAAATCACTCACTTCGTAGTTGGTGTGGGAACAGGAGGAACAATTTCAGGAATTGGAAAATATCTAAAAGAAAAAAATCCAAACATCAAAATCTGGGGAATCGATACGTATGGTTCTGTTTTCAAAAAATACCACGAAACTGGAATATTTGACGAAAATGAAATCTATTCATACATAACAGAAGGTATCGGAGAAGATATTCTTCCAAAAAACGTAGATTTCTCTCTTATCGATGGATTTACAAAGGTTACTGATAAGGATGCAGCAGTTTACACCAGAAAAATCGCTCTTGAAGAAGGAATTTTTGTTGGAAACTCAGCAGGTTCTTGTGTAAAAGGATTACATCAACTAAAAGAACATTTCAAACCAGAAGATGTAGTAGTTGTTTTGTTTCACGACTCAGGAAGTAGATATGTTGGTAAAATGTTCAACGACGATTGGATGCGTGAACGTGGTTTCTTAGATGAAGAAATAACAAAAGCCGAAGACGTAATTAAAGATCACATCGATAAATCTCTTATTATTGTTCGTACAGAAGAGTTAGTTTCTCATGCTATTGAAAGAATGAGAAAATTTAAAATTTCTCAGATTCCAGTAATAGACATCAATGGATTTGTTGGTTCAGTAGACGAATCAGATTTGTTTCAAAGCTACGTTTCAGATAAAAATGTTGCCGATAAACCTATCAAAGAAGTTATGGGTAAACCTTATCCAATAGTTAAATTAGGAACACCAATTGAAGAAGTTTCCAAACTTTTTACAAAAGACAATCAAGCTGTTCTTGTAGATTTAGGAAATGGGAAGCATCATATCATTACAAAATATGATATCATTGGTTCAATAAAATAGTAATTAATCAAACCTACAATGAAAGTTGTAGGTTTTTTTTATTCTCCAATTAAAACACCACTAACATTCCAAGCACTAAAACTACTTCCTTCATTCGCGCCTTGTGGAATTTTTACTTGTATTGTATGGTTTCCAGCTTTCAAATTTCCCAAATCAATATAAACTGGATTGGTAACCATTCCTGGACACCAATTAGAGCGACTATAATCTGAGGAAGACAATCCGTTAGGAAAATTTCCAGAAGCTGGATTGTATAAACGGTAAGAACCACAATCTTCTCGCCAAGGTCTCAAATGGAAAACTTCCTTTTCATCCAATAACAAAGTGTTTTTCTTCTGCACAAATTCATCACCGTTTTCCCATCCACCATGACCTGTTGTGATGTATCTCAGTCTTACATTTTTTAAATCTTTATCTAATTTAAAGTTTACAACCAAACCTTTGTCAGAATTAAACATCGTTCCATATTCTTGCCCAGCCATTTCCATAACATTGGTAGTATTGAAAATCGATATTACATTAGAAGCTTTACTAGCTCCATTTTCCTCTGGATGAATCGTCAAATTCACACTTACTTTGTGGCCACCTTTATCATAATTTCCGATAAAAGTTCCAATATAGACTTCTTTATTATTTAAAGCCGCAGTCAATTCAGAAATATCCTGACGATAACTCACTTTTTCTTCCCAAATTTTATCTTTTAATTGTAGCGAATTATATTGTTTAATTCCAAATGGTGTAAAAAAGCGCATCAGTTCAATCAATGATGAATAGTCATCAGTAGAAACAACACCTTGATATTGTTTTCCATTTCCATTTTCATAGATTGGTAATGTTTTAGCACCATTTTTCAAACCATCCATAAAAGAAACTTTTTTATCCATCGGAATCATAAATACAGAACCAGTTCTGTCATAAGCATCTCCATTAGATTGCTCCGTTACATCAACAAAAACTTGACTTCCTTTAGCAATAGTTGGGATTTTTACTTTTCGTAAAATAATAGTTCCGTTAGCAAATCTCAAAATACTATCATTTGATTTAGAAGCATCCGAAAAATTAATGATTTCATCTTTAAAAATTGAAATCGTCGTAAACCTGCTTTTCCAAACTAAATCCCTATAAGTTAATAAATCTATAGTTTTAGTTTCATCAACTTTTAAAGAAGGAAATTGCTTTACTTTTTGAACTTTAGTAGCAGAAACAATAAAGTTTCCATTGCGAATAGTTTCCAAAACCAAACCTAAATTTTGACCAAGTAACGATGGAGCACCTTTTACTTTTAAGTCATTAGTATACCAAATTTCGATTGTATTAGAGTTAATAATAGTTTTAGCTTTTTTACAAGTATAACCTAATATTTTTTTGGTGTCACCAAGTAATTCAAAAGTTTGCTTACTAATAGAAGTACTGTCTTTTGTAGAAATTAATTTTGAACTATTCAATTGTGCTAATTGAAAATAATTCAATCCAGTAATTATAGTTTGTTCAAATGGATAAGAAATTTTATTATTTTGAATTGATTCAGAAGTTATTAATGAAGTATTTTCATTTGAAAAAACCAAAATAGGATCTTGATTTTCAACCAAAGTTCCATTAGAAGTTCTAGTGTAAGTTATTTTATAATTCGTTTGACCAAATGTTAATAAAGAAAATAATAGAATTGTAAATAAAATAAGTGGTTTCATGATGAGTAGTTTGTTTTACAAATATATGTTTACAAATTTAATTTTCCGAAATTTGTGTAATTCAAATCAAAAAAGTACTTTAGTGCCTTCAAAGCCATACAGATACTATTTTATGAAAGAAGATTTTCTACACTACATTTGGTTGTACAAGAAATTGGACTTTACCAATTTAAAAACCACAAACGGAGAAGTTATAACTATAATAAACTTCGGACAATACATTCAACAAGCAGGACCAGATTTTTTCAATGCTCAAGTAGTAATTGATAATCAAAAATGGGCTGGAAATATTGAAATTCATTTAAAATCCTCCGATTGGTATGTGCATCATCACGAAAAAGATGATAATTATAATAATGTCATTCTACACGTTGTTTGGGAAAACGACACGCCAATATTCAGAAAAGACAATTCAGAAATCCCTGTTTTGGAACTAAAAAAATATGTATCCAAAGAAGAATTAAATAAATATCATGAACTCACAGCTCAAAAATCATGGATTTATTGCGAAAATCAAATTGAGAAAGTTCCAAGTTTTGTTTTCTCCAACTGGCAAGAACGATTGTTTTTTGAAAGATTAGAAAGAAAATCTAGACCAATTCAACAATTGTTACAAGAAACTGAAAACGATTGGGAAGCAGTTTTGTTTTGTATGTTGGCTAAAAATTTTGGTTTGAATACCAATGGAGAAATGTTTTTTAAAATAGCAAAGTCAATCACGTTTCCTATCATTAGAAAAGAAGCTTTAGAAGTAAAATATTTGGAAGCCTTACTTTTCGGTCAAGCCAATATGATTCCAATAAATGCAGAAGATCATTATTCAAAAGAACTAAAATCTTGGTTTGATTATATTGCATTAAAATATAAATTAGAAAAACCAGCGATTGCACCAATTCAGTTTTTCAAACACAGACCAGATAATTTTCCAACCATTCGTTTGGCTCAATTAGCGATGCTTTATCATCAACAAAGAAATTTATTTTCTAAGATAATTGAAGCGAAAACAATTCAAGAGATTTATCAAATTTTCAATATTTCTGTAAACGATTATTGGAAAACGCATTATAATTTTGACAAACCAAGTTCCAAAAAGGAAAAAGCATTATCTAAATCTTTTATAGATTTGTTGATTACAAATACAATTATCCCAATTCAATTTGCATTTGCAAACAGTCAAGGAAAAGATAATTCTGAATTTTTAATTGATTTGTTGTCAAATATTCTGCCCGAGAAAAATACAATTATTGAAAAGTTTACTACTTTTGGAATTAAATCTACAAATGCATTTCAAACGCAATCTCTTTTGCAATTGAAAAATGAATATTGTAATCAAAAAAAGTGTTTGCAATGTGCAATAGGTATAGAACTATTAAAAAATTAAAAAATGATAACTAGCATACGCTATTTTTTTGAGAAACATGGTTTTCACGTCTCATCACGATTAGCTGATAGACTTGGTATGAGAGCTACAAGCGTTCGATTGTTTTTTATATATATATCTTTCGTTACAGTTGGTTTAGGTTTCGGAGTTTATTTAACGTTAGCATTTTGGATAAAATTGAAAGATTTAGTTAGAGCAAAAAGAACATCAGTTTTTGATTTATAAATTTTGGAAAACAACAATTACATAAAATCATTATTCCATTTTTCGAAAGACCAACGAAAAGGGATTCTATTATTATTTTTTATAATCATTGGATTGCAATTAGGAAGTTACTTTTTAGATTTTTCAAATGATGATATAAGTACTCCAGAAAAGCAAAATTGGCTTTCATTACAAAGTAATATCGATTCTTTAAAGTCTGAAAAGCCACAAACAACTTATAAAATCTATCCGTTTAATCCAAACTTCATAACTGATTTTAAAGGACACAAATTAGGAATGTCTGTTGAGCAAATAGATCGTTTATTGGCTTTCAGAAAACAAGGTAAGTTTGCTAACTCACCTGAAGAATTTCAAAAAGTTACAGGGATTTCTGATTCACTTCTAAACGTAATTTCACCTTATTTCAAATTTCCAGATTGGGTTAACAAAAAGAATTCTAATCAAAATGGAAGCAATGGTTGGGTAGACTATTCTAAAGACAAATACGAAAAGAAAGAAAAAAAGATAGTCGTTCTCGATATAAACGCAGCAACTAAAGAAGATTTAATGAAAGTTTATGGAATTGGTGATGCCATTTCTTACAGAATTTTAAAACAAAAAGAAGTGTTTGGCCAGTTTGTTTCTATGGAACAAATGAATGATGTTTGGGGATTGTCTCCAGAAGTTATTGAAAAACTCAATCAAAGTTTCAAAGTTGTCAATCCAAAACCCAAGAAAATCAACATTAATAATGCTTCAATCAAGGAATTAGGGCAATTTCCATACTTCAAATATCCAATTTCTAAAAATATTGTAACTTATAGAAGTATGAATGGCGATTTAAAAATTGAGGATTTAACAAATATTAAAGCTTTTCCTGTTGATAAAATAAAAATAATTGCCTTATATTTGGAATTCTAAAATAAATCAACATTTTTTTAAAATTGCTTATCAATATGAATTCAACATATTTCACAGAAGAACACGAACTATTTAGGAAGAGTTTGCAAGATTTTTTGCAAAAAGAAGTAGTACCTCATATTGAAAAATGGGAAAAAACAGGAACGATAGAACGCTTTATCTGGAAAAAATTCGGTGAAATGGGTTTCTTCGGAATCAATTATCCAGAGGCATACGGAGGTTTAAACTTAGATTTGTTCTATACTGTAATTTTTCTAGAAGAACTACAAAAAATAAAATCTTCAGGTTTTGCAGCTGCTATGTGGGCACATGCTTATTTAGCTATGACGCACTTAAACGCAGAAGGAGACGAGCGAATCAAACAAGACTATTTAGCTCCAAGTATTTCAGGTGATAAAATTGGTGCATTATGTATCACAGAACCTTTTGGAGGTAGTGATGTTGCCGGAATGAGAACTACTGCTATCAAAAAAGGTGATAAATATGTAATTAACGGTTCAAAAACCTTTATCACTAATGGAGTTTATGCAGATTATTATGTGGTTGCTGCCAAAACAAGTCCAGAATTAGGGAATAAAGGAATAAGTATATTTTTGGTTGATACCAATTTAAACGGAATTTCTGCTTCAAAACTTGATAAATTAGGATGGAGAGCTTCCGATACTGCCGAAATTGCATTCGACAATGTTGAAATTCCAGCCGAAAATTTAATGGGATTAGAAGGTAAAGGCTTTCCATATATTATGGAGCACTTTGCACTAGAACGATTAATTATGGCAATCAATGCACACGCAAGAGCAGAATACGCAATTGATTACACAATAAAATACATGTCCGAGCGTGAAGCGTTTGGAACAAAAATCAATAAATTTCAAGCATTACGTCACACAATGGTAGAGCATGCAACAGATGTTGAACATTGCAAAATTTTCAATTATGCTGCAGTAGCAAGATTAAATCAAGGTGAATACGTAGTTAAAGAAGCGACTATGGCAAAACTTAAATCTACAAAAGTTGCCGATGAAACTATTTATAGTTGTCTTCAAATGTTAGGTGGTTATGGCTATATGGAAGAATATCCTATGGCAAGATTGTTAAGAGACAGTCGTCTTGGACCAATAGGAGGAGGAACATCTGAAATTTTGAAAGAAATTTTGTCCAAAATGATTATTGATAACCAAAATTACAAACCAGCAGAAAAGAAATAGTCATTGTTAAGTATAGAAGCTAATCCAGCTATACACTATTATCTTTTTAATAAAATTGTGTTTTTCTATATATAAATAAAGGAGCTTCCGTTGGTCGCTCTTTTTTTATAACAAATCGCCATAAACACGAGTTTGCTTGCAAACACAAATAAATAAAAAGGCGATACCATATATGACCGCTAACAAATAAATTTTACATATATGAAAAACTACAATTTTATCAAAAAAGGATATCCGTTTCTATCTGGGCTAAAAAAAACACACAATTCTATTTCAGATATCAAAAATAATACTACTTTTGCACCACTAAATGAGAGGAGGTGTCTAGATTATGTTAATTATACCAATTAAAGACGGAGAAAATATCGATAGAGCATTAAAGCGCTATAAAAGAAAATTTGATAAAACAGGTACTGTTCGTCAGTTACGTGCACGTCAAGCATTCATAAAACCTTCTGTTGTTAAAAGAGCACAAGTTCAAAAAGCAGCGTATATTCAAAACTTAAGAGACTCATTAGAAAGTTAATTAATTTTTTAGAATAAAAATACAACCGCTAGTCAATAAAGTTTCATAACTTTGTTACTAGCGGTTTTTTTATTTTTCAAATCCCTAAATCATTAATGAATAATTTAAAAGCATTTCAAGACTATCTTCAACTAGAAAAGAATTATTCTTTACATACAGTCAATGCTTATGTAAATGATTTGATTTTTTTTAAAGAATTTTTAATAGAAAATTTTGATACCGAAAAACTAGAAGATGTAAATTATAGTATGATTAGAAGTTGGATAGTGTCAATGGTTGATAATGATATTTCTAATAGTTCGGTAAACAGAAAAATTTCTTCCTTAAAATCATTCTACAAGTTTTTATTAAAAACAAAACAAATAGAAAATAGTCCACTTTTAAAACACAAATCATTAAAAACACCAAAAAAAATTCAAATTCCATTCTCCGAAAAAGAACTAGACCAAGTTTTAAATCAGTTTACTTATCCAGAAGGATTTGACGGAATTAGAGATAAATTGATAATAGACCTTTTTTATACAACAGGCATAAGAAGAGTAGAACTAATCGATTTAAAAATGCAAAATGTTGATTTATCGAGCAATACGCTAAAAGTATTAGGGAAAAGAAACAAAGAAAGAATTCTTCCAATTTTGCCAATTATATCTAAACAAATTAGAAGTTATTTATCAGAAAGAACTAAAATTGAGAGTATTAAAGATAAGGAACATTTTTTTTTAATGTTAAAAGGAGTTAAATTGAATGATTCATTTGTGTATCGATTAATAAATTATTACTTTAGTAATGTTTCCGAGAAGGTAAAAAGGAGTCCGCATATATTACGTCATACATTTGCAACTCATATGTTAAACAATGGAGCAGATTTAAATTCTGTAAAAGAGTTATTAGGTCATTCAAGTTTGGCTTCTACTCAAGTATATACGCACAATAGTTTAGCAGAGTTGAAAAAAGTGTATGGGAATTCGCATCCAAGGAATCAAAAATAAATTAAAAGTGTAACCATTAATTTTAAAAATTATGAAGGTAAATGTAAATGCAGTAAATTTTACAGTTGATAGAAAGCTAATAGATTTTATTCAACTAAGAATGGATAAATTAGAAAAGTATTATGATAAAATTGTTTCTTCAGATGTTTTTTTGAAAGTTGAAAATACAAGTGATAAAGAAAATAAAATTGTCGAAGTAAAAATTCACGTTCCAGGAGATGATTTTTTAGTAAAAAAACAATGCAAAACTTTTGAAGAAGCCGTTGAATTATCAGCAGAATCTTTAGAACGATTATTGGTAAAAAGAAAAGAAAAAATTAGAACTCATATTTAATTAAAATTTTTATAAAAAATATTTTGATTAAAAAATAAAATGCCTACATTTGCAGTCCGTTAGAAATAGCGGACTTTTTTTATTGATATTGCCAGCGTAGCTCAGTTGGCTAGAGCAGCTGATTTGTAATCAGCAGGTCGTGGGTTCGAGTCCCTCCGCCGGCTCTTTTAAGGTATTGAATAATAATGGTTTGGGGAGATACTCAAGCGGCCAACGAGGGCAGACTGTAAATCTGCTGACTACGTCTTCGCAGGTTCGAATCCTGCTCTCCCCACAAATTCAAGGGTTTTTGCTTGAATGAATAAAAAAAACTCTGCCGACTTAGCTCAGGGGTAGAGTGCTTCCTTGGTAAGGAAGAGGTCACGGGTTCAATTCCCGTAGTTGGCTCAAAATTGAAAATTTGAACACTAATAAATATATAACTAAGATTAAAAATTAAGTAAAATGGCAAAAGAAACCTTTAACCGTTCGAAACCACACTTAAATATTGGTACGATCGGACACGTGGATCACGGTAAAACAACTTTAACAGCAGCAATCACGAAAGTATTATCTGATGCTGGTTACTGTCAAGCAAAATCATTTGATCAAATTGATAATGCACCTGAAGAAAAAGAAAGAGGTATTACTATTAATACGTCTCACGTAGAATATGAAACTGCTAACCGTCACTACGCACACGTTGACTGTCCAGGTCACGCGGATTACGTTAAGAACATGGTTACAGGAGCTGCTCAAATGGATGGTGCTATCCTTGTTGTTGCTGCAACTGATGGACCAATGCCACAAACACGTGAGCACATCCTTTTAGGACGTCAAGTAGGTATTCCAAGAATCGTTGTATTCATGAATAAAGTGGATATGGTTGATGACGCGGAATTACTAGAATTAGTTGAAATGGAAATCAGAGATTTATTATCTTTCTACGAATATGATGGAGATAATGGTCCTGTAGTTCAAGGTTCAGCTTTAGGAGGATTGAATAATGATCCAAATTGGGTTCCAAAAATTATTGAATTAATGGAAGCAGTTGATAACTGGATTGAAGAGCCAATCCGTGATACAGAAAAACCATTCTTGATGCCAGTTGAGGACGTGTTTACAATTACTGGTCGTGGAACTGTTGCTACAGGTCGTATCGAAACAGGAGTTTGTAATACAGGAGATCCAGTTGAAATCATTGGTATGGGTGCTGAAAAATTAACTTCAACTATTACAGGTATCGAAATGTTCCGTCAAATCCTTGATAGAGGTGAGGCTGGAGATAACGCAGGTATCTTGTTAAGAGGTGTTGCTAAAGAAGATATCAAAAGAGGAATGGTTATTGTTAAGCCAGGATCTGTAAAACCACACGCTAAATTTAAAGCTGAGGTTTATATCTTGAAAAAAGAAGAAGGTGGTCGTCACACACCATTCCACAATAACTACCGTCCACAGTTCTACGTTCGTACAACTGACGTAACAGGAGTTATTTCTTTACCAGCAGGTGTAGAGATGGTAATGCCAGGTGATAACTTAACTATTGATGTAGCTTTATTAAGCCCAATTGCAATGAACGTAGGTTTACGTTTCGCTATCCGTGAAGGTGGTAGAACAGTTGGTGCTGGTCAAGTAACTGAAATCGTAGAATAATTTCAAAATAAATAAAGAGCCAGTGTCGTTTTTTTGACGACACTGGTTTTTAATGAAACGGGCGTAGTTCAAGGGTAGAATAGCGGTCTCCAAAACCGTTGATGGGGGTTCGAATCCCTCCGCCCGTGCAAAAAAATAAATACATTATTATGTCAAAAGTATTAAATTATTTTTCAGAAGCATTTGAAGAGTTGAAGTCAAATGTAACTTGGCCAGAATGGGCTGAAGTGCAAAGATTAACTATTATTGTTGCTCTTTTTTCAATTCTATTTGCTTTGGCTACATGGGGAGTTGATGAACTTTGTTCAAGAGCTATTGAAGGTTTTTTCAAATTGATAAAAGGTTAATATTTTTACCATGGCTGATAATAGTGTGAAAAAATGGTACGTAGTAAGAGCTGTAAGTGGTCAGGAAAATAAGGTGAAAGCCTATATTGAAACTGAGATTAGCAGACTTGGAATGAGTGATTATATTTCACAAGTTCTTGTTCCTACTGAAAAAGTTGTTCAAGTTCGTGATGGAAAAAAGATTTCTAAAGATAAAGTTTATTTTCCTGGCTATGTAATGATTGAAGCAAATCTTACAGGTGAAATACCTCACATTATTAAGTCAATTACAGGAGTAATTGGATTTTTAGGAGAGGTAAAAGGAGGTGATCCAGTTCCATTGAGATTGTCAGAAGTAAACAGAATGTTAGGTAAGGTTGATGAATTGGCGGTTAATGTTGATACACAATCTATTCCATTCAAAATTAATGAAACAATTAAGGTTATTGATGGACCTTTCAATGGTTTTAACGGAACTATTGAGAAAATCAATGAAGAGAAGCGTAAACTTGAAGTTATGGTGAAAATCTTCGGAAGAAGAACACCTCTTGAATTGAGTTTTATGCAAGTTGAAAAAGTATAATTTTTGTTACATATATAATAAACCGCATCAATCGCTTCCAATTGAGAGATGTAAAATTTTTAAGAAATGGCTAAAGAAATTAGTAAAGTAGTTAAACTACAAGTTAAGGGAGGTGCTGCGAACCCGTCGCCACCGGTTGGACCTGCTTTGGGAGCTGCTGGGGTTAACATCATGGAGTTCTGTAAGCAATTTAATGCTAGAACTCAAGATCAACCTGGCAAAGTTTTACCAGTACAAATTACTGTGTATAAAGACAAATCGTTTGATTTTGTTGTAAAAACTCCACCTGCTGCTATTCAATTATTGGATGCTGCTAAATTGAAATCTGGTTCAGGCCAGCCTAATAGAAAAAAAGTTGCTAATGTAACTTGGGATCAAATTAAGGCTATTGCTGAAGACAAGATGGTTGATTTAAATGCTTTCACAATTGAAAAAGCGATGAGCATGATTGCTGGAACAGCTAGATCTATGGGTATAACTGTAACTGGAGATTCTCCTCTAAAATAAGGTAAGAAATGGCAAAATTGACAAAAAAACAAAAAGAGGCTGCTTCAAAAATTGAAAAAAACAAACTTTATTCTTTAAAAGATGCTTCATCTTTATTGAAAGTTGTTGCTTCAGCAAAATTTGATGAGTCTGTAGATATTGCTGTTAAGCTTGGAGTTGATCCTAGAAAAGCAAATCAAATGGTAAGAGGTGTTGTAACTCTTCCTCATGGAACTGGTAAAGATACTAAAGTATTGGCTTTAGTAACTCCAGATAAAGAAGCAGAAGCTAAAGCAGCTGGTGCTGACTATGTAGGTTTAGACGATTACCTTCAAAAAATTAAAGATGGTTGGACAGATGTTGATGTAATCATCACTATGCCTGCTATCATGGGTAAATTAGGTCCATTAGGACGTGTTTTAGGACCAAGAGGTTTAATGCCGAACCCTAAAACAGGAACTGTAACTATGGAAATTGGTAAAGCTGTTGCGGAAGTAAAAGCTGGTAAAATCGATTTCAAAGTTGATAAAACAGGTATCGTACATGCAGGTATTGGAAGAATTTCTTTCGAAGCTGATAAAATTGTAGATAACGCTCATGAAATTATTCAAACATTACTTAAATTAAAACCAACTGCAGCTAAAGGTACTTACATCAAGTCTATTCACTTGTCAAGTACAATGAGTCCTGCTATAGCTTTAGATCCTAAAGCCGTATAATTGGTAGTTAACAAATTTTATTATGACTAGAGAAGAAAAATCAATCGCGATAGAAGATTTAACTGCAAAGTTGGCTGAAGCAAACATAGTATATATTGCTGATACTTCAGGATTAGATGCAGACACTACTTCAAATTTAAGAAGAGCTTGTTTTAAAGCTGGAATCAAATTAGAAGTTGTTAAAAACACTCTATTAGAAAAAGCTATGGAAGCTTCTGATAAGGAATATG
>NZ_JBIISA010000010.1:0-125139 GCF_044341265.1 Flavobacterium sp. | reverse complement strand
CTACAATAAAAAACAGTTGCAAAAAGTAAAACGCTTATAACGGATGTATAAAATCCTACTATAAGCGTTTTTTTATTCTCTAAAAAACGGTGCTAATCAAAATAAACGATGTTTTTCAGTGCCCTCCAATTCAGGAAGCTCTTTTTATATAATTTACGTTGTAAAAATTAATTCACAACAATATCGTCAATTTGCATATTTGTAGTAAGTGCAGGGCTTGATAAACCTGAACCAGTATATTCAAATATGAAAAATCCATTTCCAGTTACAGATGTTGGTATAGAATATACACCACTATTTGTAAATGATGCAGTTGAAGTATTCGCAGTCGAAAAAGTAAAATTAGAAGTAATATTTACTAATGTTGCAGAACTTATTGCAGAACCAGGAACATAATTAGTACTATAGTAAACTTTTAAAGTTTCACCATTATAGAAATTTGTTCTAGTTTTAAATGATAAGTTATTTGCAGCAGTCATATCAACTGGAACAATGAATAAAGTTCTGTTATTTTCTACAGGATTACCAAAAGATGACATTTCGATATATTTAGTACCACTAGATGATCTTGTTCTCCATGTTTTTGAACCAACAACAGGATCATTTACATATTTTGGAAAATTATTTTGTCCTGTTGTTGCAGAACCAGCTGTATAACTCTCAAAGTTTTCTGTAAACACACCAAGATATTGTAATGCATTACCAACTATCGGAGGGAAAACATCAACTCTAGGACTATTTAATTTAAAGTCACTTTCATATCTTACAATAAATTGAAAATCAGTATCATATTTTGTTAAAACACCTCTGATTGTACCACTTCCAGATGGAACTGTGTTACCAGAAAATGGACAAAAACTACTCATTCTTAATATTCTGCTAGTTCCTCCTGATGTTGCAATTATTGCATGATTAGTAGCACCACCACCAGAATCAACATCATAATAGGTTCTATTTATAGAACTTTCGTCAAATTGAACAGGACTCAAGTCAATCAATGTATTTTGGTTTACATCAGCGTAAGCAGCGCTTAATGAAAAAGGTCTTACTAAGTCACTTTCTGGTACTATAGTAGCTGATGGCAACAAATGATTTTGCCATACATTCTCAGCAATTCTTCCAATTTCGCCTTCAAATAGACTACCAATTTGTAATGAACCAAAAACGTTAGCAACATAAAGTCCTTTAAGTTTAATATACACTTTTCTACCTGGTGTAAAACCTTTACCATATAAAGTAGTAATGTTTAAAGGAACACTAAAACCTTTTATTGTTGTAGCGGTATTTTTCAAATCTTGAAAAGAAATTGATTTGTAAAAAGTTCCTTTTTCATCACTTGATGTTACATAAGCTTCGATAATATCATCTGCAGTATAAAGAACAGGTGTTGACGTAGCCACAATTTGGTTAACAGCTATCGTTGGAGTCAACTCGTAAGTTTTCAGTGTATTTTCTGGCACATCGTATGAGTCGTCATTAACACAACTTGATAAACAAATTGTAGTCAATGCCAGAGTAAATATATTTTTAAAAATTGATTTTTTCATTTTTACCTTTACAATTAGTTTTTATTAATAATTCTAACATTGTCAATTTCATAAGTACCATCTAATGTAGTGTTAGTACCAGAACCTTTAACTTTAAATGCTAGATAAACATCTTTAGATGCATAAGCAGATAAATCGATTAATCCTGCGCTAAAGAAATCAAAATTAGTATCAAAGTTTAATGGTGGTTTTGTAAAATTTAAAACCGTCCAATTAGCTGCAGTAACATTTGTTCCATCAAAATCTGTTGAAACTAAAAGCTCAATTGAATTTGCAGCAGTTGACACATAAGCTTGTGCCACATCAAATGCTAATTTTGAGTTTGATTCAACATTGATTTTTGGTGATACTAACCAAGCAATATTTACAGCTTGTCCAGACTGAAAGCTTGTAAATTCAGCATATTTATCAGAATAATAAATACCTTGGTTCCACTTTACAGTTCCTGCTTCAGCAAAATTTGTCCATCCAGCTAAATTAATTACAGCACCATCAGTAGTATTTGAAGTAAAATCTTCAAAAAGTTTGTATGGTTGAAAATCTGGGTTTTTAATATCTTCTTCCGGAGAACATGCCGTAAAAGAAGTCATTACCATAACTCCTAAAAGGAATAAAATTGTTTTTTTCATAACTATATTTTATTAAAAGTTTACATATAAATTTAGGAAGTATGATCTTCCAAAACCGTAAAAATATTTTGGTGCAAAAGCAGGTGTTCCACTTGATACATCTTGGTTAACTTCTCTGAAATTTGCATTTCTAGCTTGTTCAAAACCGCCAGTTTTATATTGAATATCAAATACATTGTTTAATGATGCAAAAAATCCGAAAGTGCTACTTTTGATTTTCCAAGATTTACCACCAGTTAAGTTTACCAAAGTAAAGTTATTAAATTCTTTTTGTTTTAGCAATTCTTTAGCTCTTTCGTTAGTAGCTTCAGGAAAAGGAAGTCCTTCATTATCTAATGGATTTCTAAAAAAGTTTTGCGTTCTTAATAATGCCGAAACATCAAGATAATTGTTTGCTAAGTAATTTGCATTAGCTCCAATCCACCAAAACTTTGGATCACGATATTCAATACCAAATGAAGCTGCAGTTTGAGGTCCACCAGATAATCTATATCCTTTTAGATTTGCTTGTCCAAAATCAATAATTGGATTTGTATTGGTAGGAGAAGCTAAGTTATCGTTATTCAACACAACATTAGGGTTGTTGTTATAAGTGTACTCTCCGTATGCAGCATTTGCAGTCAATTTAATTGTAGAAGTAAGCTGATACTCCATACCCAATTCAAGACCTATATTTCTTTTTTCAATATTTGTTACAGTTTCTGCAACAAATGCATCTCCACCATCTCCATTATCATCATCAAAAATACCTTCACCAAAGAAAAATGAAGTTTCTGTTGCATTTTTAATGCTTGACATGTAAGCTGTAATTCTAGATTTAAATTTAGGAGTTCTAATCACATAACTTGCATCTACACTTGAAATATTTTCATTTTCAATTCCCAAAGTAATATTATTATTTAATCTAGCATTTGGAAAAACATTACGCATTGAAGGCGCTTTAGTCAAATAAACTCCATTAAAATTCAAGAAATGTCTACCAGATATTTTATAAGTTAAGCCACCTTTAAAACCAAAGTTCTCAAAAGATATCTTATCACCTTTACCAAATGAGTTTGTTGGATATAAACCATTTTTGTATAAACCTTCTCTTTGATATTGGTTTTTAGTATAAGTCTGAGCTAAATAAAAATCTACTTTTTTGTATGTAAATTTAAATTGAGTAAAGGCTTCAAATGTAGTTGCCATTAAATTGTAGTTGTATGCAAAAGTGTCACCAACACCAACTTTTCTATTTGGATTATTTAAATCAGATTGTTGTTCATTACCAACTTGAAAATTATCGTAGTCTTCATAATACTGACCACCAAGTAAATCAAGAAGGTTGGCAAAGTTGTGTGATTTTAAACTTTTAAAAGTCCCACCAGCATTTAATACTATATTATCTGCTAATTGAGAATTAATTACGGTATTGGCTGTCCATAATTTGTCATCAGTTCTATCTTCATACAAGATATAGGCACTATGACCATCTGCAGTAGACAAATTGGCTTGATACATTTCATTCCAATTTAATTGTCTGTTATTTAAAAATTTAGCATCGGCTGCTAAAGCAATATTTGCAGGATCATCTCCTTGGAAATCTGTGTAATCATCTGGATTCCAAAGTGAAGTATAGTAACTTGGTAAATTTCTGTAATAAGTTGGATCAGGATTATCTGCACCTTGGTTATCGATTCTACTACTTCCAATTTTACCAAATTGATGAGTAATACCAGAAGTTATATTAGTTTTGTTAGTAACTTTCCAGAAATGATTTAACATTAATATTGGTTCAGTTACATCTCTATCTCTAGAATTACGTTTTTTCCCATCTTGATATCCCCAATAAGAATTATATCTGTATCCTGCAATTCTGTTTACTTCATCGGTATTAGGAGAATTTCTTCCACGACTATTTTCAGCGTATATTGAAGTAAAGTTTAACGAATGTTTTTCGTTGATTTTTTTCTCAACACTTGCAAAAACTGAGTTAGCACTGTAATCAGTTCCTTCAAAATATCCTTCTTGAGCCCATCTTCTAGATGCTGACACTACAAAAGCCCATCCATTTTTATTCATTCCTGAAGCATGTGTACCCATAGTTCTCCAGCTATAATTAGTGTTTGTTCCTGAAAACGACACTCTCGAACCTGGTCTGTAAATAGAAGCTCTTGTATTAATCTCTTGTGTTCCTAAAATCCCACCAAAAGTGTAGTCAGATGGTGCAGAACCCATTGTAAATTCTTGGTTACGAGTAGCATCATTCAATCCACCCCAGTTACCCCATTGTGGTCTTCCATCATATATTTTATTCATTGCTACTCCATTAATCATGGTTGTAGCATTTTCATTATCTAAACCACGAATTCTAAATCTTGCAAGACCCCAGTTGAAAGCAGCAGCTTGTTGAAAAGCATCTCTTGAAGCTTGTAAAAGTCCAGAAGTACTCTCTGAACCACTATTATCATCACCCAAATCGTTATCAGTGATGGTAACTAAACTTAATTGTTGTTCTTCAGTAACATCTTCTTCCAAAACAACAACTCCCAAATCTAAAATTTTTCCTTGTTCTACATCAATAGCTAATAGTTGGTCTTTATAACCATCACTTTTAACTACCAATAATTGTGAACCAGCTGGGACTGATTTAAAAACAAATTTTCCTTCAGCATCTGTAATTTCAGTTAAATTACTGTTCTGAATAGAAGCAACAACATTTTGTAATGGCTTTTGTGTTTTTGAGTCAACAACTTTTCCGGAAAATCCAGTACCTGTTTGTGCAAAAGCAAAACACACTTGCATCACAAACAAAATACTAATGACAAGTTTTTTCATAAATTGAATTAAATTAATTTTCTTTTCGTTAAGTCTTAATACAAACTTAACAGCCTACAAATGTACATCTTTTAATAATATTATTTACTTTTGGCGTGAAGTTTGTGTTAAACTTCATAATTAATTAATATAGTTAAAATGAAAATTAAAAACTTAATTGCCGTTTTCTTTGTTTTATTCGCAACAATAGCGGTAAATGCCCAGTCAAAAAAGTATATTATTCATACCGTTGCGTTTTACAATTTTGAAAACTTGTTTGATACAATTAATGGTTCTAATAATGATGAAGAGTGGTTACCAGATGGAGCAATGAATTGGACAGGAAGAAAATATAAAAAGAAATTAGACAATTTAGCTAGAGTACTTTCTGAAATAGGTACCGGTGAAAATCCAACAAATTCTCCAACATTAATAGGTGGCTGTGAAATTGAAAACAGAAGGGTTTTAGAAGACTTAGTTAAGCAACCAAAATTAATTAATAGAGATTATGGAATTGTTCACTTTGATTCTCCTGACAAAAGAGGAATTGATGTGGCTTTGCTATATCAGAAAAAACATTTTAAGCCAACAAGCTATGTTAACATTCCATTATTGATTTATAAAAATCAACAAGGTAAAGAAGATAAGAAAGACAAAGGAGAAGCAACAGATGATAATGTAGAGGTCGATAATACTTCTGAAAGAGTTTACACTCGTGATCAACTTTTGGTTACGGGCTTTCTAGATGGAGAAGAAGTAAATATTATTGTTAATCACTGGCCTTCTCGTTCTGGTGGTGAGAAAAAAAGTTCACCATTTCGTGAGGCTGCCGGAGCACTTAATAGAAAAATAATTGATTCGTTAATTAAGATTAATCCAGATGCTAAAATCATTACTATGGGTGATTTAAATGATGGTTCTTACAATAAAAGTGTTAAAGTTGGTATTGGAGCTAAACTTAAAAAATCAGAATTAAAAACATCTGGAGATATATACAATCCTTTTGAGCAAATGGCTAAGGAAGGAAATGCGTCCCTTTTTTATAGAGATTCAGGAGATATTTTCGATCAAATTATGTTTACAGAACCATTAACCAGAAATGATTATACCTCTTTTAGATATTGGAAGGCAGGAATTTATAACAAACCATTCCTAATTCAGACCACTGGACAATATAAAGGATATCCACTCAGAAATTCTCAAAGCGAACCCGGATTTAGCGATCACTTTCCAGTTTATATCTATTTGATTAAACAATTGAATTAAAAAAATCTAAGGTTAGTTTATGCTAACCTTTTTAAATTAGTATTATGAAAAAGTTTTTTATTATCACATTTTTAATTCTTGTTACAACATCATTTGCTCAAGAAACTATAACAACATCTCAAGCAAAAGAATATATTGGGAAAGAAGTTATTTTGAAAGGTAAAGTTGCTTCTTTTAAGTTGGCATCTGAAGGAAAATCAACTAATTATATAAATATTGATAAACCTTATCCAGACAATGTATTTACAGTTGTTATCTCTAACAAATACCTTGAAGAACATCAATTAGATCTTTCTCAATCTGTTGGAAAAGAAATTACAGTAAAAGGGACTATCTCAGTTTATGAAAAAGATCCCAAAAAAATCCCTCAGATATTTAATCCGCTAGAAATTGAAATAAAATAAAGATATTAAAAGGTTAGTTTAAGGCTAACCTTTTTTATTTTTTGTAATTTCGTAAAAACATTATAGTATTATGTCAATTCAAAAACCTTTCAATCTCAACAAATGGATTGAAGAAAACAGATACCTTTTAAAACCACCAGTTGGAAATAAAAATCTGTACATAGATTCTGGTGATTATATTGTAATGATAGTTGGTGGGCCAAATGCACGCAAAGATTTTCATTATAATGAAACCGAAGAATTATTTTATCAGTTAGAAGGAGAAATAACGGTTTATGTTCAAGATAATGGCAAAAAGAAAGCTATGAAACTTTCCGCAGGAGATATGTTTCTACTTCCAGCTAAAGTACCTCATTCTCCATCAAGAACAGAAGGTTCAATAGGTTTAGTTGTTGAACGAAAAAGAGAAGGTAAAGATATTCCAGATGGTTTGCTTTGGTTTTGTGAAAATTGTAATCATAAACTATATGAAGTCTATTTTGAACTTCACAACATAGAAACTGATTTCTTATCTCATTTTAAACATTTTTACAATTCAGAACACCTTCGAACTTGTGAAAAGTGTGGGACAACTATGGAATCCGACGAAAGATTTGTAGATAAAAAATAAGGTTTTTAGTGTTTTTGCCAAAAGATATAAACTGCCTAATATTCAAAAAAAACTACTATTTTTGTATAAAATTTAAAAAACATTCAAAAAAAACACATAATGTCAACAATTGCTCAACAATTCGGCATGACCGAAGCATTAGAAATTCTTGGAGTAAAAGCTATTAATGAAGGAACTTCTACAGGAAATAATCATTTTTCAAATGGTGAAATTATTGAAAGCTACTCGCCAGTTGATGGTCAACTAATAGGAAAAGTAAAAACAACTACCGCAGAAGATTACGAAAAAGTAATGCAAACTGCAACGGCTGCTTTCCTAACTTTTAGAGCAATGCCAGCTCCTCAACGTGGAGAAATTGTTCGTCAATTTGGAAATAAATTAAGAGAATTAAAAGAACCATTAGGGAAATTAGTTTCTTATGAAATGGGGAAATCTTTGCAAGAAGGTTACGGTGAAGTTCAAGAAATGATTGACATCTGCGATTTTGCAGTTGGTTTATCACGTCAACTAAACGGACAAACTATGCCATCAGAACGCCCAGGCCACGTTATGAGAGAACAATGGCATCCAATTGGAGTTGTTGGAATCATTTCTGCTTTCAACTTTCCAGTAGCGGTTTGGTCTTGGAATACAGCATTAGCATGGATTTGTGGTGATGTTTGTGTGTGGAAAGCTTCAGAAAAAGCACCTCTATGTTCAATTGCATGTCAAAATATTATTGCAGAAGTTTTAAAAGCAAATAATTTACCTGAAGGTATTTCATGTATCATCAATGGCGATTATAAGGTAGGAGAAATGATGACTACTGATGCTAGAATTCCTTTAATTTCTGCTACAGGTTCAACTCGAATGGGAAGAATTGTTGGCGCAACCGTTGCACAACGATTCGGAAAATCTTTATTAGAATTAGGTGGAAACAATGCCATAATTATTACGCCAACAGCTGATTTAAAAGTGGTTGTTCCTGGTGCTGTTTTTGGTGCTGTGGGAACTGCTGGTCAACGTTGTACTTCTACTAGAAGATTAATCATTCACGAATCGGTTTATGATAAAGTTAGAGACGCTATTGTTGGTGCTTATGGTCAATTGACTATTGGAAATCCATTAGATCAAAAAAATCATATCGGACCATTAATTGATACGGATGCAGTAAACACTTATTTAGCAGCTATTGAAAAAGCAAAAGCTGAAGGTGGAAAAGTACTAGTTGAAGGTGGAGTTCTATCTGGCGAAGGTTACGAATCTGGTTGTTATGTAAAACCAGCAATTATTGAAGCTGAAAATTCTTTTGAAATCGTACAACACGAAACTTTTGCACCAATTTTATATTTAATGAAATACAGTGGTGAAGTTGAAAATGCAATTGCAAAACAAAATGGTGTTGCTCAAGGTTTATCATCTGCTATTATGACTAACGAAATGAAAGAAGCTGAAAAATTCTTGTCTTTTGCAGGTTCAGATTGTGGAATTGCCAACGTAAATATCGGAACTTCTGGAGCTGAAATTGGAGGAGCTTTTGGTGGTGAAAAAGAAACTGGTGGTGGAAGAGAATCTGGTTCTGATTCTTGGAAAGTATATATGAGAAGACAAACAAATACAATCAATTATTCGGATCAATTGCCATTAGCTCAAGGAATTAAATTTGATTTGTAGTTTAAAAAAACCAAGAGAAATCTAAATAAACAAAAAGCGACTTAAATATTTTTAAGTCGCTTTTTTTATTAGTTGAAGATTTTATAATTTTTTATAATCAATTAGAATTTCTTTTGTTTTATTGTTTTGATAAATATACCTTACTTCGTTTGATAAAAAAGCAGGTGCAAATTTTTTAATACTAGAATCATCTTCAAATTCTTTAATCAATTTATCAACATTAAAATTTTTAAATAGTGTCTCTGAAGTAGAATTTTTCTGTGGAACAAAATTTGAATCAACTACAAATTCAATATAGTAATATTCTTTTTCTTTACCTAAAGACATCAACAAATCCTCTTCAAAATTGTTGTTTGGACCAAATCCACCAGGTCTTCCCATACTTGACATTCTAATCTGTTGCATCTGCATCATTTGCATTTGCATCATCATAAATTCATGATGCCACCACCAATTATAATTATAACTATATAGGTTTCTATTAACTCTATCTACTCTAACCTTGTACAAGTTATCAGTAGTTTTGTTTAAAGTAATTGTAGTAACTAAATTTGATACTTTAGATTGTGACAAGAAATTTTGAATTGCAGTTTTATCAATAATTTCTATCAAATCAGACATTACAGATAGTTTTGCATTTTCTTTGTTATTGATAAGATTAAATGATTTTATGATTATATCATTTTCTGAAGATGAAATGGCATACAAATTATCATTATTAATAAATGTATTTCTGCTCATGTAAGTAGTGTTGAAATTATAATCTATAATTGTATTTTCAACTAAATTACTATTAAAATCAAACTTTATAACACCAGTTTGAGAATCGTTCTTAGTACTTGTAAAGTATAAATTATTGTCTGTTATATAGGCCCTAAATTTATTTATAGAACCATTTTTAACAAACTCACTTTGATTGATGCCTTCTATTGGCAAAGTTGCGTTTTTAATATCTTTATAGTCCTTAAGTATAGATTCTGGAATATTAAAAACTTTCTTTTGAGTAGATTTTGAATTTGTAATTATTTGTACATAAACATCATTTTTACCAAGATTTACTAAAAACGATTTATTCTTTTCTTTAAAATATAAGTCAGGTTTAAAATCATTTAAATTTTCAGAAGTACTTTTTCCTGATATCATATTGAAGTCAATGATGGTCAACATTTTCTTTTTTTCATCATAATTAGAAATTGTTAGCAAATCGCCATTGGTATGACTTGTATAAAAATTTGGTTCTACATCAAGAACTAAATCATCAAGCTGTTTTATTTTTTTTTCAGATGATAATAAGATCGCCTTAACTATATATTTTTTAGACTCGGTATTTTTAATAAACAAAAAATGACATGTTTCTTTATCATTTACAACTATTGAAAAATTGCCTTCGAGTTTTTCATTCTCATTTAATTTATATGAAAATAATTCTACGGCATTACTTAGTTGAGTAAAAACAAATAATATTAAAAGGAAGATTTTTTTCATTTTTTTGTTTGAATTTTATTACTTAGTCTTCTTTACATATTGTGTCAATATAAATATACTTTGGTTTTCAACACGTCCTTCAATAAGGTTAGCATCGTCCCAAACTAATTTAATATTATGTACAGCCGCACCACGTTTTGCAGTGAAAGTCGCTCCTTTTACATCTAAATCTTTTATTAAAACTACTGAATCACCATCCAAAAGTACATTTCCATTTGAATCTTTGTGAACAATTTTTCCTTCGTCATCATCGGCTTCACCAGTTGCTTTTGCCCATTCTAAGGCATCTTCATCAAGATACATCATTTCTAACATATCCATGTTTTTTAATCGTGCATGCATTCTCCAAGAAACAATTTGAACCGGAAGATTTTCATTCCACATACTATCACTTAAACCACGCCAATCATTTGCATTGGTAGTTTCAGGATTTTCAATTTGGTCTCTTAATGATTTTGTAATTAAAATACAGTTTTCTGGAGTAGCTTCTGTTTTTGGTTCTACCAAATAGACTACTAAATTTTCATCACTTCCACTAATTTCGCATAAAGAACCACTTCTGTCTTTTAATCTTTTTTCGGTAACTACACTCATTTTATAAGATTATAAGTTGAATGAAGCGCCAATTTGAAACACAAACTGATTATTGAATCTCTCATATCCAATAGTGTTTGAATCATATTTCGCCAAAGGAATTCCAGCTTCTGTGTAAATTCCAAAACCTTCTGTAAAAAAATATCTTGCACCAAGATGAGCACCAAAGTTTCTTAAACCTAAATCAAGTCCTGGGTAAATATCTAACTTGTCACTAATATTCAAAACATTTCCAATATTAGCATTGAAACGTGCTTTTGCATCGAATTTATCAACAAATTTAGGTGTTCCTGCTTTGGTTGTGGTATTCAATAAATAGGAAGTTGTAAATCCATAAGAAATATTTTCTCCTGCTCCAAAATCAATAGTCGCAGCAATTCCAGTTCCATATTCTTGCATCGTCGCTCCAACTTGAAATTTTTTATCTCCTTTTCCTTTAAACGCTTGCGAATTTGCAAAACTTGCAGTTAACACAAGTAATAATGTAATAACTCTTTTCATAATTTCTGTAAATTTTAGAGTGCAAATATAATAGTTTATTAATTTAATTACGTCCTTTTTCAGTGTGATACAAATGGTTCAAAGGTTCGCTTTGCCAAAATTCTTTAGAATCTACATCCATAATTGTCAAAGGTCCTTTAAAAGCAGCTCCAGTATCTACATTCCAAATGCAAGCTTTTTTGATTGGAATAGTTTCACCAATTCTTGTAACAGGTGTGTGGCCAATATAAATTTCATCATATAAACTCAATCTTCTTGGATAAAACCAACTTGTTTTTTCTAAGTTTTCATCCAACGATAACGCAGTTTCCCACAAGGTTCTATCCCAATAAAATAATTTCGGAAAATATTCATAAGCAATGCCATTCATATTGGTAAAACCAGCATGAATAAACAACCTGTTTTTATCATCTAAATAATAGTTTTCCAATGACTTTAAAAATGCAATATGCTTCAACTTTGTTGCTTCAGAAATTGTTGAATAGGCAATAACAGTAGCTTCTCCACCATGTTTATACCATTCTCTATTATCAGTGCTGTTTTCAAGCCAATCTAAAAGGAGTTCGTCGTGATTTCCTCTGATGAAGATGCATTTTTGTTTTTGACCTAAATCAATCAAATAATCTATAACCTGAGGCGATTGACTCCATCCATCAACATAATCACCAAGAAAAATTAAACTATCGTTTAGGGTAACATTAGCTCGCTCCATTATTTGATGCAACGCTCTTAAACCGCCGTGTATATCTCCAATTACTAATGTTCTATTCATTTTGTTTATCCATTATTTCACAAAGCTAAACATATTTTAACATTTTTTACACTTTTAACGTAAATCTACTCTTTTCAACAATAGTAATTTTACATCGTATTAATACAAGTACAAGGAATTCCTTAAAAATTTAACAAAAAAAGTAAAGCATTTTTAAAAATGTCTTACAAAGAAAACTATTGTCTTATTTTAATACTTACAAATTATGAAACCATCTACTATTCAAAAAAACAATTCAAAATCTCTTATTTTATCATTAGCAGGAATTGCGCTACTATCATTAATGACCTCGTGTACTGTTGATGAAATTGAAACAACGCCAAACAATAACAAAAATTCTATTACTGTAAAAGAACAATTTTTTCAAAAAGGAGATACAATTCCTGAAACTAATAAAGAAGTAGATATTGTTCCGCCGACTTCACAAATACCACCAAAAAAGCCATAAGTAATAATATTTTTGTATTTTTGATTAATCAAGAATTCCACTTTGAAAAATAATCTCTTTTTGATTTTAATATGTATTCTCTTTTTTAGTTGTAAAAAAGAGAATACGTTTTTACTTAAAGAAAAAAATATTGATAGTCTTTTAAACGAAGCCGAAAAATCCCAAGATTATAAATTTAAATTAAATGTTGCTGATAGTATTTATTCAATTTTAAAATTTGATAGTAATGATTCCGTTAGTCGGAAAAGACATCTAAATCTTTCTTATTTATATCAATCATTTAAAAACCCAAAATATGTAAATATTTGTTACGAATTATTAAAAAATAATAAACTTTTAAAAGTCAGAGAAATAGCATATTGTAATAACGCATTAGGAAACTATTATTATGATATATCAAATTACGAAAAAGCATATTACTTTCTTAAAATTGCAGAAAAAAACTATAAAAAGCTTGATGATGATTTATTAGTTTCTTATGTTTCTATAACTAAAGCTAATATTTTAACCTTTAAAAAAGATTTTGTTGAAGCAGAAAAATTAGCAATCAGATCTTTAAAAATTGCAAAATCTGAAAATGATGTATTATTAGAATACAATTGTTATATTACATTAGGAAATTCTCAGTCTGGATTACAATATTATGATAAGGCTTTCGAATATTACCAAAAGGCTTATGAAATCTGCGAAGATTTTAAATTAGATTCAAATTATTTACATAATAAAATACAAGCACTAAATTATACGGCATTAGTCAAACAAAAGCAAAAACAATTTAATGAGTCATTATTTTTTTCTAAAAAAGGATTGTCTTTTTTGATAGATAAAAATAGCCAAATATATATTTATTGCTATCTTAAAAATAATATTGCATATTCCAAATTCAAACAAGGCGACAAATCGGTTGTAAATCAGTTTTTAGAAACGCTTAAAATTGGTGATAGCTTGAAGTTTGCACCTATTCAAATTACTTCTAAAACCTATTTAGGAGAATATTATTTAGCTCAAAAAGATACAACTAAAGCAAACTTTTACTTCAAAGACGCTCAAAAGCAAGCACATCAAAACGATATTTTTGAAGATGAGCTAATTATTTTAAAACTTCTTGGTGAAGCCAATCCACAACAATATTCTTATTATAGTAATCGATTTATTCATTTGAATGATAGTCTTCAAATTGAGGAAAGAAAAACTCGAGACAAATTTGCAAGAATTGAATTTGAAACCGACCAAATTATTACAGAGAAAGAAGCCGTTGAAAAACAAAACGTTTTACTCAATAGTAGAATATGGATAATTATAGGTTTTAGTTTTTTGTTACTTTTAATTTTGTTTTTATGGTTTAAAAATAAATCGCAAAAGGCCAAAACACGTGAATTGCTCTTAAAACAAGAACAACAAAAAGCCAACGAAGAAATCTATCAATTAATAATAGACCAACAACAAAAAATTGAAGAAGGAAAAAATATTGAAAAGCAAAGAATTTCGCTAGATCTTCATGATAGTGTGATGGGAAAGTTAACAGCAGTAAGGATGAATTTATATGTTGCATTACTAAAAAATAATCTTGCAGATGATATAGATTTTTCAAAACAAATTGACGAAATTCAAGAAGTTGAAAAAGAAATAAGAGCAATAGCCCATAATTTAAATTCTGATTTGTTTTCAGATAATGCTAATTTTATTAGCGTAGTACAACAACTTTTTAATAAAATTGAAAATCATTCACAATTACAATTTAATCTTCATGTTAGTGATGCGCTTAATTGGGATTTGGTTTCAAATAATATTAAAATTAATCTTTACAGAATTCTTCAAGAAGCATTACAGAATATCGAAAAGTATGCTGAAGCTAAAAGCGTTGCTATTGTAATGACTTTGTCAGAAACAAATGAAATTGTAATTATAATTTCAGATGATGGAACTGGTTTTGATAATTCAAAAAAATCTTCAGGTATAGGTATTAAAAACATGAAACTAAGAATCGAAGAATTAAATGGTTCTTTTGATATTCAATCTGAAATTGGGAAAGGAACAAAAATAAATTTGACTATTCCAATGTAATTTTTTATCTTCACAATCAAAATTTCCATTTATATGATTGTGAAAATTTTAATGATTGATGATCATCAATTAATGATTGAAGGTTATAAAGCAATGTTAGCACTCAATAAAGAGCAACATACTGTCGAAGTTACAACTGCCAATACTTGTGAAGAAGCATATACTATTATTTCAGACGCTAAAAACACCAATTATTTTGACTTAGTTTTTTTAGACTACTCTATTCAAAGTTATCCCGAAAAAAAAATTCTTAACGGTGAAGATTTAGGTATTTTAATTAGAAAACAAATGCCTAATACCAAAATTATTATGCTTACGGCTCACTTTGATGCCATCAGATTATACAACGTTGTAAAGAAAATCAACCCAAATGGGTTATTGATTAAAAGTGATTTCAAACCACCTCAACTTTTAGAAGCCTTCGAATCAGTTCTTAGAGGAGAACTTTATATGACTTCTACTGCAAAAGAAAAGCTCAGAGAACCTTTATTTACCCAAGGGTTGTTGGATAGTGAAGACAGAAAGATTATTGAATTATTAGCAGAAGGTTTACAAATAAAGTCTATTGCAGATAAAATGAATGTTTCTGAAGATAAAATAAAAAAGAGAAAAAGTAAAATAAAAGACCTTCTTGGTATAGAAAAAGGAAGCGATGAAGACATTCTAAGAGAATGTAGAGCATTGGGATTGCTGTAGTTTCTTTTTCATTTTATCATTTCGACTTTGGAGAAATCACATACTTTACTAACAGTTATTATATAAGTTTACCAAAAGAGTAATATTTGAATAGTATAGTTAATAAAAGAAGAATTTTATATTTCATACATAAATAAAGTTTTAACGTTTTTTACACTTTTAGTGTAATGCCACCTTTGAGGGTTGTAGTAGTTTTGACATAACAAATTACTCGAGAATTATTTGTTATCAAAACAATTATTAAAAACAGGTCCGAAAAGGTTTTGGACTATTTAACACTAAAATTTTATTTATTATGAAAAAATTATTATTCGGCTTAATTGCCACAGTTATGTTTGGTTTTGTTGGGAATGCGCAAAGTAAATCAGATATTGAACAGTATTCAGTTGTTAAAAGTGAGAAAATAACAGTCGATAATCCAAAGATTAAAGATTTTTTAACTAAAACTAAGTTTTTTGAATTAAATCCAACAATAAAGTTTGATAATTTGAAATTAGAGTTGCAAACTTTTAAAAACTCATCGCAAGGATTATATATTCCATTAATAAACAGTGAATTTAATACTTTATATGTGTATATGTTTGAAGGTGTTGATGGTTATGCGTACAATTTTATCAGCACAAAAGATGAAAAGACATATACATTTTCAAATGACAAGGTTTTGCTTTACACAGGTTCAAATAATAAGGGAAATACACTAATTACTTATAATCCTCAAGCAAGAAGTGCATTTGGACAATGCATGGATGCTGTTGAAGATGATTTTACAGATGATTTAGTTGGATGGGTTGCTTGGAATACTCATCCAGGAATACAAGCTCTAGCCGCAGGTATGTGTTATTCTTGCGTGAAATGGGGAAGAGCTTGCCCTGCAGCATATCAACCTTAAAATACATATAACATGAAAAATCCAAAAAATTTATTCATTATTTATCTAGTAATTGGTCTGATTGGTGGTTATATATACCTTTCAACTAATGATTATAGATTGATTGCCAAAATTTTATTAGGCATCTCGACTGTTGCATTTTTTATGACTATTTATTATTTTGTCAAAATGAAAAATAAATAATTACTCTTAAAACGACAACTAACACTTGTCGTTTTTTTTATTCTTTACTCTTGAACTGAATTTATTTTAGTTTGTTTCTGAATCTCAAAAAATTAACGAATTTTTAAACTTTTAACTTTTTTTACACTTTTAGTGTAAAATCAACTTTTGTCATCATAGTAATTTTACACTTACAAATCAATATAAACAGAAATCATGATAAAAATTGTTATTACAATAGCCACTTTAATAATGTCTTTTTTTGCAACAGCACAAACAGAAGGCAAAACTGCACAAGCCAATTTCAACGGAAAACTTTGCGATATTGGAAGAGGTTTATGCAATCTGGATTCATTTTCAACATCAAATAGATCAACCATAATGAAAGCAATTAAAACCTATAAAAAATCAGAGAACACAATGGTTATCGAAATGGATGTTATGAATTTATCCAAAGAAGAACAAAACAAATTTTTTGGCAAAGAATATTCGCGAATAACTTCAGATGAAAAACTTTATTTTATCCAGGATGAAGATTATGTTTTCGATCTAGACACATTACTTTATTTGGATTTTGATTACCATTATAAATATTTAAAAAAAGGAAGTTATCCTTTAGAAATTAAAGATGATAAAATATACGTCACGCTAACGCTGACAAAGCAATAGTCTAAACATATAGTAACAACTAAAAATCAAGAAAAATGAAAACGATTAAATACATAGTGGTTCTTTTTCTACTTGTTGTAAAAGCCAATGCTTTTGCAAAAGTAGAATACAGCGATCCCAATGAGGTTGTTGCTGAATTGATAAACGAAATTAAAGCGGTAAACCATAAATATGAACTTCTTATTGACATTAAGGAGGACGAACTAAACGAAATTAATAAATCGCTTGCAGTCGCCTACGGTACTGATCAAAAAGTAGATTTATTAGTAAGAAAAGATTTGATTAAAACAGAAATCAAAGAATTGTTAGAGCAAAGTTCTGGTGAGATATCCAAAATCAGATACTTAAAGGGTTTACAAATCATTAAAATTCTATACGAAAAGGTTTTGGGTTTAGACCATCATTTTGCCTCTGTACGAACGCTTAATGAAATTAATAAAATATCCAATCCAAATCAATATCCAGAATATGAAAAACTTAAAGAACTTTTAGCTTCTAAAAAAGATAAAAAAGCAGGATTCGATTTAACATCCGTTTTAGGAACCAACACAATTGTTTCTGTAGTGCAAACGTTCTCCAATATGTTCAGTTCATCACTCACTAAAGAAGAAAAAGAAAAAGAATTAGCCAATGTAGATTGTATTTTAGATTTTACTTTGAGAATGCAAAACGACTTAAATACTATTTATTTTGAAACCGCTTTTTTGCAAACCAGTAACGATAAAATTAAGCAAGAAATCGAACTTTTGTTTAAAGATTATACCAAACCAATTGGGTATGTTGCATCTTTAGAAAACTGCAGAGCTAGTGACGATTGGGAAACAGTAAATCAGAAAATGGAGGAATATCTTTCTAAAATGAAATCTGCAACCGGCACAACACAGTTTAAGATGCAAGTTAATCTAGAATTTCCTATAGATAGATTGCTTCAATTTATTACGCAATACAATAATTTTATAGATCAAGGCGGAAAGTTTTATGAGAAGTTTAAAATCATTTTGAACAGCTATGAAAATGAAAAACAGTGCGAAACCAAATTACCACTAGAATACAAAAAACTTAAAGCTGATATTGATGTTGCCATAAACAAGTTTAACGTTGCCTACAAACCAGTAGAAATAAACGGAACCAAAATGAAGGAAATACTCTACGGATTGAACGAATTTGATTAAAATAGTTAGTAAGTTGAAAAATTGGGTTAATTTTTCTTTTAAAACGACAGTAGTAATGCTGTCGTTTTTTTTATGCTGAATTTATTTCAGCATCTTATCTTTTAAAATCTTAACTTTTTTTACACTTTTAGTGTAAAACCATCACAACTACTACAACTATTTTTGAAGTATCAAATTACTCGCGAATATTTGAAGTATAACAAATAAATTATTAATTTTATAAAACTATTAAAAATGAAAAAAATTCTATTCGGCTTAATCGCCACAGTAATGTTTGGGTTTGTTGGAAGTGCGCAAGATAAAAACTTTGTTTCGTTTTTTTCAAGTAAAGAGTTTAATCAACTATCAAATAAATTTTCAATTAAAAATACTGATATTGATACTAAAAATTACGCTTCATTGAGCCACGAATCTAAATTATATAAAATTTACAGGGTAAGTGTTACAGTGCAAGGCAACAAAAACTTTATTACTTTTTTTACCGATAATGACGGGAAAAATTATGCTCTAAGCTATGAAAATATTGATTTTTCAAAAAATATTTCACAGCATTTTGATGAATATGGAAATTTATATGCTATTTTTGATGTAATTAAATCAGATACAAATTATAATTTTAAGATAAGAGAAGCTTTCAATCCAACTACATTTGGAGGTCAAGCTAATTATAGAGTTGATTGTATTTCAAAAACTTATAGAACTTTGAAAAATGCTTGTCAAGCTGATGATTTTTGTGATATGATGTGTGATCTTAATCCATCTTGTCTGCCCATGTTAGCGGCTTGGGCAGCAACATATTGTGCAACTCGTTAAATAATTCAAATGGAAATTTTTATATTCTTTTTTTTAATCTATTTGTTATTGATAGTAATAACATTGTTAGATGTTTACTCAAAAAGAAAAGCATTATATTGGTATGTTGTTATTCTGGCCTTTCCGTATGTTGGATGTTTATTTTATTTTTTTGTAAATAAAAAGAAACGAAGTTAATTACAAACAAATTAAATAAAACGACAGTAGAAATATTGTCGTTTTTATTTATTTTAAACTTTTTTCAAAATCTATAAATTATATTTCACCTTCCTCAAAACCCGCATTACTTCCTTAAAATTTACATAAACAGCTGTAAACGGATGCATTTTCAATAAAGGTTTTGCTTCAATTAATTTCTGTTTGGCATCTTCAAATCCGTTGAGGTAACAAATCATTAAAGTAGATGGCAAATTAATCAAATCTTGATGTTCTCTATCAGATAATTCGATTCCTTTTTGCAATTTGTTCAACAAAGATAAATTAGAATTATAAATATGAAACAAAACTTTTCTATTGTATTGTGGTGGTTCAAAAAGCATTTCGGTTTCTATTTTATAATAACCATTGTCAAAAAATGACAACTTTTGCTGTTCCAAAGGATAATAACTTGTTTTATCATTCAATCCCAAAGGCACATATTCGGTTATCGTAAAAGTATTTTCGTCATAATCAATCGTCACATCATCTTGAGCCGAATAAAACAACTTAATTTGCTCGTTCACCAATTCGATATCAACTCGCGTAAAAAAAGTTTTATCTCTATTTTTTTTCGGAATTCCTGCCCAACAAATCACAAACAATTCCTTGAAAACCTTGTACTTTGATGGCATATCCTTGTGACGATTATTCACAAAATCAATTACGCCATCAAGTGTGTTAGAAATGCTGTTTCTAGAGCTATTTTCAATGCTTAAAACCGTTTCAATATTGAGTTTAGAATAGGGTATTTTTTCATCAGTAGGAATAGTATTGCTTCCTCTTCTAACAAAAGTGGCATTGGCCAAAATGGTATGAATGTTTTTCTTAAAATAGGAAGTTTTAGATTTTGGTTTTATCGTAACCAATCCAACGACTTTATCTCGTGGTAAATTCGGAAAAGGAACATTTTCATACTGAATTTTAGGAGGATTTTCCAAAAAAGCATTCACTAAATTCTGAATACGACTGTCGTCAAAAAAATCGTCGCCGGTTATTTCATTATTTTCATCTTCAACACCAACAACGATATAGGAATTATTAGAAGGATTAGAATTAGACAAAGCACAAATATGTTTCAAAAACTTCGCTTTTCCTTCTTTGGTATGCAAATTCAACTGCCGCTTTTTATCATAAAAACTGCACTCATCATTGTGAGCCAATAAGTTCTTGATAAGTAGGCGTTTGTTTATCATGTTCCAGTTTCGGGTTTCGGGTTTAAAGTTGCGTGTTGTTTAAATGCAAAATATTCAACTCGCAACTCGCAACTTTATAACTAATCAACCTTTTTTCCCATACTTTCTGTCCAAATAGCAAACCAATCTAGGTTGTCTAAAGGCAATTCTACCGCTTTCATTAATGCTTGAATTCTAGCAATATTTACAGTTCCGGCAACAGGAATAACTTTGGAAGGATGTTTTAAAATCCAGGAAAGTAAAATGGTATCTGAACCAACTCCATATTTTTCAACCAATTGTACCAAAAGTTTTTTTAATCGTCTTGTTTGCTCAATATCTTCTCTAAAAACGGTCCCTAACGGATTCCAACTCATCGGTCGAATATCGTGTGTTTGCATATAATCTAAACTTCCATCCAACATCGCTTCATAATGTGTTGCCGAAAATTGAATTTGATTATAACTAACTTCCGTTTTACTTCTAATTAGTTCGGTTTGAGAGGTTGTAAAATTTGATAATCCAAAATCGATAATTTTCCCATCCGATTTAAGTTTTTCAACCGCTTCAGCAATTTCGTCAGCAATCATCAATGGACTTGGACGATGCAAAAGCAAAACATCTAAATAATCCGTTTGAAGATTTTTCAACGAATTTTCAACAGACCAAATTATGTATTCTTTCGAGTAATCGTAGTGTTTGATTTTATTAGTTCTACTTCCTTCAAGTTGAATACCGCATTTAGAAATTAATTGCAATTTCTCTCTTGAAATTTTGCTTTCGCCATATGCTTTTCCAAATTGCTCTTCTGTAGTGTAACCACCATAAATATCGGCATGGTCAAAAGTGGTAATTTTATTTTCGATACAAATGTTTATCAAATGGTTCATTTCTTGTGTGTTGAGTTTTTTATCCCAAACACCCCAATTCATCGTTCCTACAATTATTTCTGAAAGTTTCGAGTTTCGAGTTTCGAGTTTCGGGTTTTTACCTTGAGGTTGCATATATTTTATTTATTAAATTTACTTCCATTATTTTCAGATTTTACAAGATAGGACATAAAAGAACCTATTTTCTTACTTTCAGTAATTGTTTTTTCTTTTAAAAATTCAAATTCTTCTTCCGTAATATGTTTTCTGTCAAAAGCACGATACAATTGAGAACGTAATTCACCACATGATCCTTTCGAATAACTCAAAAATTGAATAAATTCTTTTCTTCCATTTCGTTCAAAACCTTCGGCAATATTATCCATGATTGAACCTGAAGAGCGATTCATTTGATTTCTCAATTCAAAATCTTTTCCAAGTGCAGAATTTTCAAATTTATCCCAAACATCTTGACAAATTTCTCTTCCTAACTGTCAAATATCAAGTTCTTCAAATGTAGTTATTGTAGCCATAGCATTTGTTACTTAAAAGTTATTTCATTTCAAATTTAGCAAATTTTTACATTTTGCATTGCAATTTTAATTTCACATATAGTAACCCGAAACTTGCAACCCGAAACTCGCAACCTTTAATATTACTAAAACAAAATCATAAATCATCCTTAAAAACCAGAATTAGAGACAAGTTTTAACGCATTGTTAACATTGTATTCGTGCTAAAATATTCAATTTTGAAATGTTAAAATTTTATAGTTAATTGTGCCTCGAAAAAAATAGAATTTATGGAAGAAAATGTTGCCGCTTTAGATATTAGAGCCATCAATGAAAAGATAGAAAGAGAAAGTGCTTTTATTGACTTATTGACAATGGAAATGAACAAAGTCATTGTGGGTCAAAAGCACATGGTTGAACGATTGTTGATTGGACTTTTAGGTCAAGGACATATTCTTCTTGAAGGAGTTCCAGGATTGGCAAAAACGTTGGCAATTAACACCTTGTCTCAAGCAGTTCAGGGCAGTTTTAGTCGTATTCAGTTTACACCAGATTTGCTTCCAGCCGATGTTGTGGGAACAATGATTTACAACATTAAAGCCAATGAGTTTTCAATAAAAAAAGGACCAATTTTTGCAAATTTCGTTCTTGCAGATGAGATTAATCGTGCGCCAGCTAAAGTGCAATCGGCTTTGCTTGAAGCTATGCAAGAAAAACAAGTGACTATTGGTGATACTACTTTCAAGCTAGAAAAACCATTTTTAGTTCTTGCTACGCAAAACCCAATTGAGCAAGAAGGAACTTATCCTTTACCAGAAGCACAAGTCGATCGTTTTATGCTTAAAACAGTGATTGATTACCCTAAAATGGATGAAGAACGAATGGTAATTCGTCAAAATCTGAAAGGTTCTTACGAAAAAGTAAACGCTGTTGTTTCAGTAGAACAAATTTTGCGCGCTCAAGAAGCGGTTCGCGAAGTTTATATGGATGAAAAAATCGAGAAATATATTCTTGATATCATTTTCGCAACACGTTTTCCAGAAAAATATAAATTAGAATCGTTAAAACCATTAATCAGTTTTGGTTCATCACCTCGTGGAAGTATCAATTTAGCAACAGCTGCTAAATGTTATGCATTCATCAAACGTCGCGGTTATGTAATTCCAGAAGACGTTCGCGCCGTTGTTCACGATGTTTTACGTCACAGAATCGGAATTACTTATGAAGCCGAAGCTGAAAATGTAACTTCAGTTGACATCATCAACAAAATCGTTAACGAAATTGAAGTACCTTAAATTTAGTTGGCAGTGCTTAGTGTTCAGTTGGTAAACTGAATACTGAACACTGAATACTGAACACTAAAAAATGGAGACGAAAGACCTACTAAAAAAAGTTCGTAAAATAGAAATCAAAACCCGAAGATTGAGCGATCATATCTTTTCGGGAGAATACCATACGTCTTTTAAAGGACGCGGAATGACATTTTCTGAAGTGCGACCTTATCAATTTGGTGATGATGTGCGTGCTATCGATTGGAATGTGACTGCGCGTTACAATGAAGCACACGTAAAGGTTTTTGAAGAAGAACGCGAATTAACAATGATGTTAATGGTCGATATTTCGGGTTCAGAAAGTTTTGGAACTAAAAATCAGTTGAAAAGTGAAATTGTAACTGAAATTGCTGCGACAATGGCATTTTCAGCAACTCAAAATAACGATAAAATTGGATTGATTTTGTTTTCCGATGCCATCGAGTTGTATATTCCACCAAAAAAAGGAAAATCACACGTACTTCGAATCATACGAGAATTAATCGAATTCCAACCTAAAAGTAGAAAAACCGATTTATCTCAAGCTTTAAAATTTCTATCATCAACCCAAAAAAAGAAAGCCATTGTATTTCTAATTTCCGATTTTATGGTAGACGATGATTATGAAAAAACACTTAAAATAGCAGGAAAAAAACACGATATTACTGGAATTCGAGTTTATGATGTTCGCGAAGAAACAATGCCAAACATTGGTATAGTTGAAATGGAAGATGCCGAATCGGGCGAAATTATGGTTGTTGATACGAGTTCTAAAAATGTTCGATTAAATTACGAAAAAAACTATCAACAGAAAGTTGGTTATTTTAAAGATATTTTTTCAAAATGCGGTTCAGGAACCGTAAATACTCGTGTTGATGAGAGTTATGTAAAAAAATTATTGGGTTATTTTAAATCCAGAGGATAAATGAAATTCAAATTATATATATTATTTTTTCTACTTACAACGTCACTTTTTGCGCAAAAAGTCACGACTTCTATTGATTCTACTAAGAAAAAAATCGGAGCAGAATTCAAGTTGACTTTAAAAGCATCAGTGAATAAAACAGATAAAGTTGTTTTTCCAAAAGCTAAGAATTTTGGAGCTTTAGAAGTTATTGAATCCTATAAAATTGACACGATTAAATCAAATGACAAATACGAATTAATCAAAAAATATGGATTGACTCAGTTTGATTCAGGAAAATATACTATTCCAAGAATTCAAATTTTAATTAACGGAAAACCTTCTTTTTCAGATAGTTTAAAAGTTGAGGTTGCTGATGTAAAAGTCGATACCTTAAAACAGAAAATGTATGAAATAAAAGATGTTATTCCTGTTGAAAGCTCAAGCGATTGGTGGAAATATCTTTTAGGAATTTTACTTTTAGTTGGATTAGGATTTTTAGGATATTGGATATTCAAAAAGTATTATAAAAAACCAGAAAAAATTGAAGAAATCGTTTATAAAACTCCAATTGAAAAAGCAACATCGTTATTACAACAATTAGAACGAAAAGAACTTATTCAACGTGGTGAAATAAAATCGTATTATTCTGAATTAACCGATATTGCCAGAACCTATATCGAAGAAGAAATTCACATTCCAGCTATGGAAAGCACGACTTCAGAGCTAATTGTAAGTTTGAGAAACGTTGCCAAAAGCAAAAAATTAAAGCTTTCTAAAGAAATACTTGAAAATTTAGAGAAAGTATTGCAACAAGCCGATTTAGTAAAATTTGCTAAAGTAAAGCCACTAGATTTTGAAATCGAAGAAGATAAAAAGCGAATTACAAGTACTATTGTAACCATTCACAAAGCTATTCCTGAAATTGTAGAAGACAAAGATGAATTAGAAGTTTGGAATGAAGAGCAAAAGCAAAAGGCATTAGCCAAAAAAGCATCAGAACAAAAAATGAAACGCATCAAAAACGCGGTCTTTATTACAGTTTTGGTTCTTGCATTAGCTGTTGGAATAACGTCTGCAATAAAAGGATTCGACTTTGTCAAAGATTTTGTTTTAGGTAATGAGACCAAAGAGTTAGTAGAAGGCGAATGGGTTTTAAGTGAATATGGAAATCCGGGAGTGATTGTTGAAACTCCTCAGGTTTTAAAAAGAATTGATGCTAAAAAAGCACTTCCAAAAGAATCGTATGCCATACTGAAAGAAATGCAATTGTTTGAATATGGTGCATTAAATCAGAAGCTATTTATTGGCGTTTCAACTATTAAATTCAAAGATACAACCGATATTAAATTTGAAACAGTTTTAGACGGAATTACCAAAAATTGGGAAAAACTTGGAGCACAAAATATGCTTTTCAAACAAGAGGAATTCAATACAGGAAAAGGTGTAACAGGTGTGAAAGCTTATGGAACAATGACTGTTTTTGATAAAGAAGAGGATGAAAGCGAGAAAATGTACTATGAAATTTTATTGTTCAAACAAGATGGTGGTTTGCAACAAATAACAGTAGCTCATAGAGAGGGTGATGAATATGGCGAAAAAATTGGAAAGAGAATTATTAATTCTGCCGAATTAAAACAAGCACAATAACAATGGAAAAAATAAGTTTTTTAAATCCTGAATTTTTTTGGTTGTTTTTGCTAATTCCTTTAGCAATAGCTTGGCTTTGGTGGAAAAACAAAGAACAAACAGCCACTCTAAAAATAAGTTCCGTTAAAGGATTTAAAGGTTCAAAATCTATTTTGGCAAAATTAAAACCATATTTGTCAGGATTTCGAATTTTGTCTTTATGTTTTTTAATTATTGCTTTAGCTCGACCTAGAACCGTTGACATAAGCAATCAGACCAAAACTACTAAAGGAATCGATATTGTTATGGCAATTGACCTTTCCAGTAGTATGTTGGCAAAAGATTTGAAACCCAACAGAATGGAAGCTTTGAAAGAAGTAGCAACTAATTTCGTTGACGCTCGACCAAATGATAGAATTGGTGTTGTGGTTTATGCAGGCGAAGCTTATACAAAAACTCCAGTTACAAGCGATAAAGCTATCGTAAAACAAGCTATTTCAGACATTAAATTTGACAACGTTCTTCAAGACGGAACTGGTATTGGAATGGGATTGACCACAGCTGTAAATCGATTGAAAGAGAGTAAAGCCAAAAGCAAAATCATTATTCTTTTAACTGATGGTGTAAACAATTCAGGATTTATAGAACCAGAAACAGCATCAGAAATTGCAAAAGAATACGGAATAAAAGTGTATACAATTGGATTAGGAACTAATGGAATGGCCGAATTTCCTTATGCTTATGCTCCAAACGGAAGGGATTTTTTATATAGAATGTTGCCTGTAGAAATTGATCAAGAACTAATGAAAACAATCGCAAAAAATACAGGAGGAAAATATTTTAGAGCAAATAACAATAGTAAGTTAGAAAGTATATACAACGAAATCAATAAATTAGAAACAACAGAAATTGAAGAATTGAAATACTATGATTACGACGAAAAATACAGATTATTCGTTATTATCGCAGGAATATTATTATTGATAGAAATCGCATTAAGAAATACAATTTTTAAAAGTTTTATATAAAATCAGAACAAAATAAGGTTTAGAATTAGAGAGCAAATCTAATATCTAATATCAAAAATCTAATATTTAATGTACGAATTAGAAGAAAAAGGTTATTTATATTTATTATTCATCATCCCAATATTGGCTGTGCTTTTTCTTTATGTTCAATTTTGGAAAAGAAAAAAGCAGAAAGAATTTGGTGATTTAGATTTGATTCAAAAATTGAGTCCAGAGAAATCTACTTTTAAGCCGATTTTGAAAATGGTTTTGTTTTTATTAGGACTTACGTTTATTATTATCGGATTGGTTAATCCTAAAATGGGAACCAAAGTTGAAAAAGTAAAACGCCAAGGAATCGATATCGTTTTTGCGGTTGATGTTTCTAAAAGTATGCTTGCAGAAGATGTCGCGCCTAATAGATTAGAGAAAAGTAAACAATTGGTTTCACAATTAATCAATCAATTAGGAAGTGATAGAATTGGAATCATTGCCTATTCAGGAAGTGCTTTTCCGGTTTTACCAATGACTTCAGATTATGCTGTAGCCAAAATGTTTCTTCAAAGTATGAATCCGGCAATGATTTCTTCTCAAGGAACTTCTATAGACCAAGCTATTGACTTAGCCAATATTAAGTTTTTTGACAAAAAAGACAAAACCAATAAGTTGTTGATACTAATTTCTGATGGAGAAGACCACACAGATAATGCTGAAACAGCCGCAGAAGACGCTCAGAAGAATGGAATCAAAATCATAACCATTGGAGTAGGAACAGAAAAAGGTGGTCCAATTCCATTAAAAAGAAATGGAGTTGTTGAGAGTTTTCAACGTGACAAAGACGACCAAGTTGTTATCACTAAAAGAAATGCTGAAATTCTTTCTAAAATAGCTAACAGTTCAAAAGGCGGATATATTGATGGAAATTCAACCAAAGTTGTAGTTGATTACGTGAAAAAAGTGATTGATAATACTGAAAAAACTGAATTTGGTGCTACACAAATGGCCGATTTAAAATCACAGTTTCAATGGTTTTTAGGTTTTGGGTTTTTCTTATTGTTTTTAGACACATTTTTGTTGGAAAGAAGAACCAAATGGGTTAGAAAAATGAATTTATTTAACGAAACAAAGTAGAGATGCGATTTATCACGTCTAAATAAAAATGAAAAAATTAATTACATATTGTCTAATCCTAATCTCTTTTGCAATAAAGGCACAAGAGAAAGATAAGTTTTTGCCCAAAGGAAACGAAGAATTTGCAGAAAAAAAATATGCCGATGCTGAAGCAAATTATAGAATTTCACAATCTAAATTCAAGAAAAAAGCAGTTTCATCCTATAATTTAGGCACATCAATTTATAAGCAAAATCAACATTCTGAAGCAAAATACCAATTTGCAAAAGCCATTCAAGATGCTAAGACAAAACCCGAAAAACACAAAGCCTTTCATAATCTAGGAAATGTTTTGATGAAAGAAAAAGAATATCAAGGTGCCGTTGAAGCTTATAAAAACGCATTGAGAAACAATCCGAATGATGAAGAAACTCGATACAATTATGCTTTAGCAAAGAAAATGCTAAAAGACAATCCACCGCCAGAAAAACCTAAAGAGAATAAAAAAGACCAAGAAAAAGAGAAAAAAGAGGAAAAGAAAGAGCCTGAAAAAGATAACGATAAAAACAAGGACAAAAATAAAGATAAAAAAGACGGAAACGACGATAAAGATAAGGATAAAGGGAATCAACCTCAACAACCTAAACCGTCTGGTGCGTCAAAACAACGAATAGATAATTTGCTTGACGCAGTGAACAACGAAGAGAAAAAAGTTCAAGAAAAAGTAAATGCTCAAAAGGCATTAGCAAATCCTAAAAAACCTGAAAAAGATTGGTAGTTATTTTATAATTACAATGAAGAAGATGAGAAGAATAGTAATTTTAATTGTTTTATTTTTAGCTAATTCACTAGTTGCTCAAGTAAAATTTGAAGCAAATGTGAGCAAAAACACTTTGGGCTTAAATGAAAGAGTTCGAATTGAATTTTCAATGAATGAAGATGGTGATAATTTTGTTCCACCAAATTTTGAAGCCAGTGGTTTTAGGGTAGTTGGTGGACCAAGTCAGTCTATTAGTGAATCTTGGGTTAATGGAAGAGGTTCATTTCAAAAAACGTACTCTTATGTATTGTTGCCATTAAAAAAAGGGAACTTGGTTATCAAACAAGCTTTAATTGAAATTAATGGTCAGATATACAAAACGTTACCAATAAAAATTACGGTAACTAATGCAGTAAATCAACCAAATGATGCCAATGATCCTGCAACCGTTAGAGCAGATAATAATTTATATTTAGTTGCTGATATTTCTAAAACTAATCCTTATGTAAATGAACCTATAACAGTAGTTTATAAACTATATTTTAGTTATAACATTGGTATAACTAACTGGCAAGAACTGAATAAGCCAAAGTACAAAGATTTTTGGAGTCAAAATATAGATGTAAAACAGCTAGTTGCAGAAGAAGGAATGTTTAAAGGCGAGCGTTATCGCTATGTGGTTTTAAGGAAAACGGTACTTTATCCACAAAAAGCTGGAAAACTTGTCATAGAGCCATTGTCTTTAGATATTGATTGTCAAGTTCCAAGAGGAAGACCAAACTTTTTTGGACAAGTTCAGCTTGTAGACGATAGTAAAAGAGTTTCAGCAGGAAGTAAAGTAATTGACGTAAAACCACTACCAGAAGCCGGAAAACCCGCAAATTTTACAGGAGCAGTTGGTAAATTTAATTTCAGTGTTCTTCCATCCAAAACAACTTTAAAAAATGGAGAATCTCTTGACTTAGACATTAAAGTAACAGGAATTGGAAACTTAAAATTATTCAATTTACCAAAACCAGTAGTTCCTTCCGAACTTGAAATGTATGATCCAGAACATTCAGAAAATGTTTCTACGCCATTATCTGGAATGACAGGAAGTATTTCCGATAGATATACCATTATTCCACAATCTAAAGGAAATTTTCCGATTAAAGGTTTGGAATTTTCTTATTTTGATCTTTCAACAGGAAGCTATAAAACAATTGCTTCTCCAAACATTATGTTGAATGTTTTGGATGGACCAGGAGTTGTAAATTCTAATGTAAATTCTGCAGATGCTACCTCAAAAACTGTAGCAACACCTTCAAAATCATTCGCCTTTATCAAACAAAAAACGGAGTTAGAAAGTATAGAATCAGACGATTTCCTAGGTTCAGGATTATTTTATGGATTGCTATTTTTGCCGTTTTTACTAATTCCAGTTCTAGTTATTGTTAAAAAGCGAAAAGACACTCAAGATGCTGATATTATTGGGAATAAGACCAAAAGAGCTAATGCTTTAGCTAAGAAATATTTATCGGAAGCCAAAAAACAAATCAATAATAAAGAGCCGTTTTATATTGCATTAGAAAAGGCAATGCACAATTTCTTGAAAGCCAAATTAAACATTGAAACTTCAGAAATGAGTAAAGATAAAATCACAGAAATTCTGCTTTCGCGAAATGCAAATTCTGAAACGGTGAAAGAATTTATAACCTTGACAGAAAGTTGTGAATTAGCTCGATATGCGCCATCAACAAGTACTATAATTCATCAAGATTATGACAAAGCAGTTGAGATCATTTCAAGTTTAGAAAAACAAATTAAATAGTAATCATGAAGAAGTTTTTTTATTTATTTCTATTTATTTCTGCATCTGTTTTTGCAACCGATGTTTCTAATCCTTTTGTAGATGGAAATATCCAATACAACGACGGAAAATATGAAGCAGCAATTACAAGTTACGAAAGTGTTTTAGCTAATGGTCAACAATCGGCTGAGTTGTATTTCAATCTTGGAAATTGTTATTATAAATTGCATAAAGTTGCACCAGCCATTTACAATTACGAAAAGGCTTTACAACTAAATCCAAATGATCCTGAAATTCAAACCAACTTAGATTTTGCCCGAAAAATGGCAATTGACGACATCAAAATCATTCCAAAAGTAGGTTTCGATAAATTAATTTCCGATTTCACTTCATGTTATCGCTACGATACTTGGGCTTGGACTGCGGTTGCGTTAGCATTTATGTTTTTTGCATTTTTTATCGGATACTATTTCTCACCAACCGCTTTCAAAAAACGAATATATTTTACTGGAATGTTTGTGGTTTTGTTGTTGTTATTAACTTCTATCTTCTCAGCATTTTTCGAAAAAAACCGATTAGCAACTGAAAGACCAGCGATAGTTTTTGCCGAAACCGCATCTGTAAAAGGCGAACCAAAAGCATCAAGTCCTGAAACTATTTTACTTCACGAAGGAACAAAAGTTTACATTCTAGAAAGTATAGCCAACTGGAAAAAAGTACAACTTACAGATGAAACTACAGGTTGGATAAGTGATGAAGCTATTAAAGAATTGAATTAAAGTTGGCAGTGTTCAGTGCTCAGTTTTCAGTTTTATATAGTTTATCGAGACAGTTTGTCATTCCGTAGGAATATCATTTTTGATTTGAACCTATGAATTAAAATATATTATATCAAATGGAGAATAACAAGAAAGGAGTTTTTTTAATTTTATTTTTAGGTTTTTTAACTCCAATAATGATGCTATTTGTTCCTGTTGAAGGAGGAGGCGTTAGTTTAATATTCGTTTTAACTGTACCAATTTTAATAGGGATTTCAATACTATTTTCCATTATATATTTTTATCTTGATAAATGGGAATTTACATTAGAAAGAAAAAAGTTGATTTTATTATTTTTCTGTGCTACTTTAATTGCGTTAGCTCTAATGCTTTATCCATATAGACAATATTGAAAATTTAACTAAACCTTTTCCTTCAAATCCTTAAACCAATCCGTTAAAACCGGCAACATAAATTCAGAAGTTTTTAATATTGGATTGAAAAAAACAGAATTTTCTTGAGTTTCTTTACTTATCAAAGCATCATTAATATTCACTTTTTGAAATAAACTCAAAACAATGCCTAACAATAAAGTGGTTTTCAAGACGGCAAAAAATGCGCCACCCAATTTATTCAACCAACCTAAAAACACAAAATCTGCAATTTTTGAGAATACTTTTGCTAATAAGTGAATCGCAATTACAACAATAAGTAAAGTAATTATAAATGCTGCAACTTTCGCCGTTTTGCTGTCGCCAATAAAACTTCCAACAACGTAAGAGAATTTTACCGCAATATAAATTCCAACAAAAAACGAAATCAATGAAGCCAATTCAACAAACAATCCGTTTCGCAAACCTTTAAAAGCCGCAAAACCTAACAAAACCGCAAAAACAATATCGATAAATCCCATAAATTTAATAAAAGTGAGCGGTAAAGATATAAGAATATAGAAAATAGAACAAAGAGAAAAGATGGTAAATGTGATATATTTGCAAACTAATTGAAAATTGTAGTTGAAAAGTCTATTTTCTTTTCTCTATTTTCTTTTCTCAAAATAAAAAAAATGTCTCGAGATATACAACTAAAAGAACGATGGGAAAAAGTCGTTGAAATCCTTTCCAATCAATTTGCCGAAGGAGAACAACTTGACTTAGATGCAATAATATACTTAATTGGAGTTCAAGAACTTGGAAAATTCCAACAGTTATTTAAAAAAGACGAAAAAGTAAACCTAATGCACATTGCCATTTGTAGATTATTAGAACCTTATGGTTACTACGAATTCGAATTTTTCGATAAAGACGGATGGCCACATTACAAAGTAAAAGAAGAATTACCACCATTAAAAGCAGGAGAACAGACTATTTTAATGAAAGACGCAATTGTGAATTATTTCGTAGAAAAAGAACTTATAAAGTAATTAGTAAAAAGTGATAAGTAATTAGTCTATTGAAAGGATAAAATATTTTTCTGCTATTAACTATTTACTCTTCACTTTTTTATTCACAAATCACTAAAAAAACTTAAATTTGCACCTTCAAAGAACGAACGATGATAGACAAGATCAAACAACATATTGAAGAAGCTAAAGCATTTAACGATAAAAATAAAGAATCGTTAGAGCAATTTCGTATAAAATATTTAGGAAGCAAAGGATTATTGAAAGAACTTTTTAATGAGTTCAAAAACATTCCAAACGACCAAAAGAAAGACTTCGGACAAGTGATTAATACACTTAAAGCAGTTGCTGAAGAAAAAGTAAAAACTATTCAAGAAGAGCTAGAAAGCAAAGAAGAAGTAAAAGGTTTTTATGGCGATTTGTCTCGTCCAGGTGAACCTATTCAAATTGGTTCTCGTCATCCTATTTCCTTAGTAAAAAATCAAATTATTGATATCTTTTCAACCATCGGATTCAATGTTTCTGAAGGTCCAGAAATCGAAGACGATTGGCATAATTTTACAGCATTAAACTTGCCAGAATATCACCCAGCAAGAGATATGCAAGACACGTTTTTCATTCAAACCAATCCTGATGTTTTGTTGCGTACGCACACTTCATCGGTGCAAGTGCGTTACATGGAAAACAACAAACCACCAATTCGTACGATTTCTCCAGGAAGAGTGTTTCGTAATGAAGCGGTTTCGTCTCGTTCACACTGTATTTTCCATCAAGTGGAAGGTTTATATATTGACAAAGACGTTTCGTTTGCTGATTTAAAACAAACATTACTTTATTTCACTAAAGAAATGTTCGGAAAGTCTAAAATTCGTTTACGTCCAAGTTACTTTCCATTTACTGAACCAAGTGCCGAAATTGATATTTATTGGGGTTTAAAAACCGAAACCGATTATAGAATTACCAAAGGAACTGGTTGGTTAGAAATTGGAGGTTGCGGAATGGTTGATCCAAATGTTCTAAAAAACTGTGGCATCAATCCAGATGAATTCTCAGGTTTCGCCTTTGGAATGGGAATAGAACGTATTGCAATGCTTTTACACCAAATTGGCGACATCAGAATGTTTTTTGAAAATGATGTACGTTTCTTAGAGCAATTTAAATCAAGTATATAAAAGACGAACAGATAATAGACAGATAGATGATAGATTCATCTGCTTGTCTATTATCTTTTAGTCTATCATCTATTCTCTCAAAAATGAAAGCAGACATCACCATCCCAAAAGTAGAAAATGTATTCCTTGCTGCCGTTCAAGAATGGAGCGACGACTTTATGGAAAAGGTTTGGTACATCTATTTAGTAAACGATTCTGACTTCAATTTAGACGGCGTAATGGTTGTATCTAAAGCTTTTGGAACTATTGATGGCGAAATGAAAAAAACGTCGCTCTTGCGTCATGCTTTTCCAAGTGTGCCAGCTGTTTCTGTGGTGAAAGTAGAAATGGTAGAGAAAAGTGTGCTAGCACTAAACAACGAATTTATGGTTACCTATTTCATAGGAAACACATTGTATGACAAAAAATTCACTTTCAGAAAAAACACTATCAACGAAAGGGCTACCGAAGAAGTGCCGATTTTGTTCGTGAATGGTGTGATTGTAAGGTAGTTATTTTCTAAAATATTGGATTTGTTTTAACCTAATTTCAGCTTCCTCTTTATTAAATTCTTGTTTTTTTAATTGTTCAATTAGTTCATAGTTTTCAAAACGACAACGCTTAATTTTTGACCCCTTTTCAATTAAATTAAATTCTCCGCAAGATTTACATTTTACAATATCATAACAATAATCAGGAATGTTTTCTTGTTTCTCAAGAATTATTGTGTTGAGTTCTGTTTTGCATTTTGTACATTGTTGGGATAATGTTTCTATGACTTTTTCAGAACTTTTGAAGAGTGATGTAAATTTTATCAATTCATTCAATAAAGAACCGTAAAGCCAAGAGTTTAGTTCATTATTAAATTTTACATTAACTATTTTTGACAATTCTTCAAAATAATCACATATAAATTCTCTCTCTTCTGTGTCATATATTTTTTTGTCAAATTTTAATAAATAGTTTTTTAAAATTGACTTAATTACTTTAGGATTAAATTCTTTCTGAACTTCAATTATTAGTGATTTTGCACATTCATTGAAAATTGCATTCATTTTGTTACATAAATTATCATCACTTGGATTCAGCCCTCTTTTCAACCACTCAGAGTCAGAAAATTTATTTTTAGTGATGAAAAAATTCAGCTTTTCTACTAATTTTTCACCCATATTACCTATTCCTTGTCAATTTTTTCTCTTTTAGCCTTCTCTTTCCAGCTAAAATATCCTAAAACGAAGATGCCTATCACAATATAAGAAACTGCTCTTATGTAGAAATTATTTTCCGAAAGTTGTTGCGAAATAGTTTTTTCTTTAAGCTCAAATAAGGTCATAAAAACAACCATAAAAACACCCCAAAATCCACCCATTTTTAACTGATATTTCCAACGTTCGCTCATCTTAATCTAATTTATCGGTTAGTTTTTTGAAGGTGCTTTTTGCATCTTTTCCTTCGTACAAAATTTCGTAAACAGCATCAATAATAGGCGTTTTAGCTTTGTATTCTTGGTTTAATTTGTAAGCACTTTTTACGGCATAATAACCTTCAGCAACCATACTCATTTCCATCATTGCCGATTTCACTGTGTAGCCTTTTCCAATCATGTTTCCGAACATTCTATTTCTTGAAAAAACAGAATATCCTGTAACTAATAAATCGCCCAAATAAGCTGAGTTATTAATATTACGTTTCATTTTATGCACTTTTCTAATGAACTTCTTCATCTCACGAATGGCATTACTCATAATAACCGATTGAAAATTATCACCATAACCTAAACCATGAGCAATTCCTGCAGCAATAGCATAAATGTTTTTCAACATCGCTGCGTATTCCGTTCCGATAATGTCGTCAGAGATTTTAGTTTTAATGTAATTTCCTGCTAGAACTTTTGCAACAACTTTAGCTTTAGCCGAATCGCCACAGGCAATTGTCAAATACGAAAGTCGTTCAAGTGCCACTTCTTCTGCATGACATGGTCCAGTGATTACTCCAATATTTTCAAAAGGAATATCAAATTTTTTATTGAAATGTTCGCCAACAATCAAAAAGGTTTCAGGAACAATTCCTTTGATGGCAGAGAAGATTACTTTGCCTTGTAAACTAACAGTAAGTTTTTCTAATTCAGCACTTAAAAAAGCCGATGGAATAGCGAAAATGATATAATCTGCATAAGCAACAGCTTCATTAATATCGGAAGTTAATCGCAATTTATTGGTATCAAATTCTACCGAACTTAAATAATTTGGATTGTGTTTTTGAGATTTTATATGGTCAATTGCTGATTGATTTCTCATGTACCAAGCAATTTCGTCTAAATTGACGCACAACATTTTTGCAATTGCAGTAGCCCAACTTCCGCCACCAATTACTGCAAATTTTGGATATTGATTCATTATTAGTTTGTTTGATAATCCAAAAATACTGAAATTTATTTAAAGCAATGCGATTGCGTTAGTTTAAGATTATTAAGGAAAGATTTTGTTAAAAATAAATTTAACTTAAAATTATGATATTCAGTACAATAACAAGAAATAATGGGCGTTATTACTAAATATGATTTCTGTTAGGTGATTTCATTAGTTTAGTTAGTTAAAAATTTTGTTTTGGGGTTTGAGAAAGGCGTTCAGGAACTATATCTTGAACGCCTTTTGAATTTATGCTGAACTCGTTTCAGTATCTAATCACTATTTACTTTTCACTCTTCACTAAAATTAGTAGCTCATTTCCACAATTTTTCTAACTTTTTCTAAAGTGATATTTTGCTTTTCACCCATCGCTTTCCAGCCTCTTTCTTCAAATCTATTTACAATAAAATCGGCTGTTTTTTCGATGTTTTCTGCGTTTTCAGAGATTTTGGTTTTCATTCCCATGGTGTGGAAAAATTCAATAGTTTTTTCGATGGCTTTTTCAGCTTTTTCTTCTACAGAATTTCCTGTGATGTTCCAAACTCTTTCGCCATATTGTGCTAGTTTGTCCTTCTTAGTTTCAAACATTACTTTGTATAAGTTTGGACCAATAATCGCTAAAGTTCTTGCGTGATCAATTTCATACAAAGCGGTTAATTCGTGACCAATCATGTGCGTTGCCCAATCACTTGGAACTCCTTTTTGAATCAATCCGTTTAATGCCATAGTTGCGCTCCAAACAAAGTTAGATGCTAGTTTATAATCACTAGGATTTTCTACTATACTTGGACCAACTTCGATTAAAGTTTTCAAGATGCTTTCTGCAAATCTATCTTGTAATAAAGCATCGTGCTGAAACGTTAAATATTGTTCCATAACGTGTGTGAACGCATCAACAACACCATTTTGTAATTGTCTTTTTGGTAATGAATTAATTACAGTTGGATCAACAATTGAGAATTTTGGAAACAAAGCGCTTCCGCCAAGAGTCAGTTTTTCATGAGTTGCTTCAATAGTTACCACCGCACCAGAATTCATTTCGGAACCTGTTGCAGGCAATGTTAAAACAGTTCCAAATGGAATTACTTGAGATAAATCGGTAAATAAAATTCTCTTTCTTAAAATATCTGCTTCATCTCCTTCAAATTTAGAAGCTGCAGAAATGAATTTCACGCCATCAATAACGCTTCCGCCACCAACAGCTAAAATAAAATCGATTTTTTGCTCGCGGATAATTTGAACTGCTTTCATCAACGTTTCAAATCTTGGGTTGGGTTCGATTCCTCCAAATTCAATAATTTCAAATCCTTTTAAAGCTGAAGTAACTGCTTCGTGAACGCCATTTTTAAAGATACTTCCGCCACCATAAGCCAATAAAACTTTAGCATCTTTTGGAACTAACGTAGCTAATTTTTCTGTTTGTCCTTTGCCAAAAACATAATTGACAGGATTGTATAATTCGAAGTTTAACATGTTTTATTTTTTTAATTGATTCAATAATTTTTGAGCAACAAGTTTTGACGAAGCCGGATTTTGACCAGTAATTAATAAACCATCTTCTACAGCGTAAGGTTGCCAATTTTCTACTTTAGAATAGGTTGCGCCGTTTTGTTTTAAAGCATCTTCAAGCAAAAAAGGAACTACTTTTGTTAATCCAACCGCTTCTTCCTCTTCATTAGAAAAACCTGTTACTTTTTTTCCTTTTACAAGAAATTCACCATTTACTTTTACATCTTTCAAAACAGCAGGTGCGTGACACACAAATCCAACAGGTTTATTGTTGGTGTAAAATGATTCTATTAAAGCAATAGAGTTTTTGTCTGTAGCTAAATCCCATAATGGTCCATGTCCACCAGGATAAAATACTGCATCATAATCTGCTTGGTTTATATCCGCTAATTTTAGGGTGTTTTTTAATTTTGTTTGTAATTCGGTATCTTTATCAAAACGTTTTGTATCTTCAGTTGCAGTAGATGGATCTTCACTTTTTGGATCAATTGGAGGTTGTCCGCCTTTTGGAGTTGCAATTGTAATTTCAATTCCTTGATCTAGCAATTCGTAATATGGTGCAGCCAATTCTTCTGTCCAAAAACCTGTTTTTTCGCCTGTATTTCCTAGTTGATCGTGACTTGTAACCACGAATAATACTTTTTTCATAACTTTTTCTTTTTGATTTTTAATTTGTGATTTGTGGTTTTCTTCCGATTGATTTTTGCAACTAGAGAACAACAAAGGTAGTAATACCAAGAGTTTTATATATTTCATATCTTCTTTTATTTGTTACAAAATTACTCTATTTTGCAGTTTTTAGAAATGATGAAAATCACAAATTTGATGTGATGAAAATCACTTTTTTGAATTCGAATTAAATCTACTCAAGGTTTCACGCGACACACCAAGATATGAAGCAATTAGTTTTTTGGGTACTTTTTGAAAAAGTAATGGATTTAGAAGTAATAATTTGTCGTAACGTTCTTGCGGATTATTATTGAGCATTGATAAAATTCGTTGTTGCAATGCAACATAACCAGAATTGGATTTTTTTCTGAAGAAATGTTCAATTTTATGCATTTCTGAACATAGTTTTTCTCGGTTTTCTAAAGATAATGCCAGCAACTCACAATCTTCAATACAATCTATAAAAAGCGTTGCTTTGGTTTTATTAAAATGAGCTTGAAAATCAGTAATCCACCAATTTTGAGTAGCAAATTGAACAATATGTTCTTTACTATTTGAATCAACATGATAGGATTTTAAACATCCATTTAATACGAAATAATCATTTTTTACAATATCATTTTCCTGAACAAGAAATTGGTGTTTCTTGAGTTTTTTGGTTTCAAAATGAGATAAGACGTACTCAAACTCTTCATTGGTTAATGAAGTTATTTCTTCTATTTGCTGTCGGAGAATTTCGCTCATTTATTTCCTATAAAAATTATTATGATCCACATATTCCCAAACTTTTTCAGGCAATAACGGACGAATATTTTTTTTATTTTTGATGCTTTCACGAATGAAAGTTGAGGAAAGTTCAATAACTGGAGCGCCAACGCGATGAATTTTAGAATGATTTACAAATTGTTCATCAATTTCACCTGAATTCAATCGAGGATAGACATAAATATCGTGATTTTCTAAAATGTATTCGTAATTTTTCCATTTGTGAAGCGAATTCAAATTGTCTTCGCCCATAATCAAACAAAACTCATGTGGCGGAAATTTATCTTTTAAATGCGCTAAAGTATTTACCGTATAATTAGGCTGAGGTAATTTGAATTCAATATCTGAAGCTTTTATTTTAGGATAATCATCGGTTGCTAAATTCACCAAATGCAATCGTTGGTAATCATCCAATAAGGTATTCTTCTGTTTGTGCGGATTATGTGGCGTAACAACCATCCAAATTTGATCCAAATCGGAATGTTCTGCCATGTGATTGGCAATAATCATGTGCCCAACGTGAATTGGGTTGAAGGTTCCGAAATATAATCCTATTTTCATTTTTGTATCACAGAGATTCACAGAGTTTTTTCACAGAGATTCACAGAGTTTTGTGTTTCTCTGTGAATTCCTCTATGTAGCTCTGTGTAATTATTTTTTTTCAATAAATTCTTTTACTAATTCATAAGCTTCAGCTTTGGCTACATCCAAATCATAATTTTTAATGATTTTGTCGAATTGTGGAGCTGTTGCTAATTCAACGTGTGCTTTTGCGATGCGCATATTTATTTTTTCGTCGCTTTCTGTGGAACGCTGTTTTAATCTTCGTTTTAGTTCGTCTACACTTGGTGGTTTTACAAAAACAGCTAATGTTTCTTGAGGAAATTTCGATTTAATTCGCAATCCACCTGAAACATCAATGTCGAAAATTACATTTTTGCCTTTTGCCCAAATGCGTTCTACTTCGCTTTTTAAGGTTCCGTAATAGTTGTTGGTATAAACCTCTTCCCATTCCACAAACTCTTCGGCTTTGATGTGTTTTTTAAATTCTTCCCAACTGATGAAATAGTAGTCTTTTCCATCTACTTCTTGACCACGAGGTTCGCGTGTTGCACAAGATATTGAAAACTCTAAATTCAAATCTTCTTGAGCCAATAAATGCCTTACTATGGTGGTTTTTCCCGAACCAGATGGCGCTGAGAATACTAATAATTTTCCTTTATTCATTCTTAGTTGTGTTGTCTATTCTCTTTATTCTATTCTCTATCTTCTTAAAGAACATTCAAAACTTGTTCCTTAATCTTCTCCAATTCATCTTTCATCATAACTACCAACTTTTGCATTTCAGAATGGTTTGATTTAGAACCCATAGTATTGATTTCTCTTCCCATTTCTTGCGTGATGAAACCTAGTTTTCTTCCGTTTGCTTCTGTTCCTGCAAGGGTTTCTATGAAATAATTTAGGTGATTTTCTAAACGAACTTTCTCTTCTGTAATATCGTATTTTTCTAAATAAAAAATCAATTCTTGTTCGAAACGATTTTCATCAACATTCACTTGAAGTTCGTCTAAAGCGGTTCTCAATCTTGTTTTTACAGTTTCAACTCGCTCAGCATCATAAGCAACCGCATCGTTCATTAATTTCATGATATTGGCAATGCGATGTAGAAATTCTTTTTCTAATGAAACGCCTTCGTCTTTTCTGAAATTCGCGATATTTTCTAATGCTTCATCAATGACTTTTTGGATTTCTTTCCATTCGTTTTCGTCAATTTCGTCGCGTTCTGTTTTTAATGCATCAGGCATTCTTACAGCCATTTTCATCAATTCAGTTTCATCGGCATTTGGAATTACTGCTTTCATTTGATTAATGTAGCCTTTTACAATAGGCACATTAATTTTAGAAGATGTTTCTTCGCCAGTAACTTCGATGTATAGAGAAAAATCAATTTTTCCACGTTCTAATCGTTGCGAAATTTGATTACGTAAACCCAATTCCATTTCGCGGTAAACCGATGGCATTCTTGTATTCAAGTCTAAACCTTTACTGTTTAGTGATTTTAATTCTACGGTAATTTTTTTGGTTTGTAGTTGCAAAGATGCTTTTCCAAAACCAGTCATTGATTGTATCATTCTTATGTTTTATAGACTTCAAATATATGAAATAGTGATTAGTGATTAGTGAAAAGTGATTAGTAATTTATCGATTTCAAAGCTATTTACTAATTACTATTCACTTTTTACTCGTTTTTGTGTTACTAAATAAACTCCAGCGAAGATTAAAACCGCCGAAAGTAATTTCACCAAACTCAGTTCGTCTTTTCCTAAACCAACAGCAAAAATTGTTGCAAAAAGAGGTTGTAAATAGATGAACACTGCAACAGTTGTTGGTTTTAACTCACGCATCGAAATTAGATTTAATAAATAAGTTAGGAAGGTTGAAAACACTACTACAAATCCAATTTTCCAATAAATATCTGTTGGAATTGTTGTCCAATTTATTGCATGGAATTCGCTCCAGCCAAATGGTAAAACCATAATAAATCCAAAGGTGTAAATCCATTTTACGAAAGTGAATGCATTGTATTTGTCCATTAGTTTTTTAACCAAAATCAAGTAAAAACCATAAGAAATTGCATTTATGAAGACTAATAAATTTCCTAAAGTGGCATTTGGAGCATTAACCATCGATTTTCCGTAAAGAATCAGGGTTATTGTTCCTGCTAATCCTAAAATTATTCCAAATATTTTGCGTTTTTGCATTCGTTCTTTCATAATAATTGCTGAAAGAATTAAGACAATCATTGGCGTTGTAACCATTAAAACAGCACCCATAATTGGCGAAGTATAACTCAACCCTTTAAAGAACGTAAGCATATTTAAAGCTACGCCAAATAAAGCAGCAGCAGCAATTCGTGGAAAATCTTCTAAAGCAATTTTTTCTTTTGGTCCAAAAAAGGAAACCAACCAAAATAGTAAAACCGAACCGCCAACGCGCATGGTGATAAATCCGAACGGCTCGACGTATTTTGGCATAACATCTTTAGCAATAGTAAAGGTTACTCCATAAATTATTGAAACTAATGTTGCGGCAAATAATGCCCAAGTTCTTTTAGACATTTTCTAATGCTTTCATTACTTGCAACATATTTTGTTGTGTGTTTCCGATGTAAATTTTGTCTTGAATTATAAAAACAGGACGACTAATAAAGGTGTAATGTTCTAAAATATACTTGCGAAAATCATCTTCTGTTAAGTTTTTGTTCTTCAAATCCATCGATTTATACAACTGCGCTTTTTTGCTGAATAATGCTTCATAACTTCCAGAAAGTGAACGCATATATTCTAGTTCTTCAAGTGTAATTGGATCTTGTTTTATGTCGTGATATTTCAAATTTGCACTTTTCGGCAACGATTTTATAATTTTTCTACACGTATCGCAACTCGCTAAATAGTATATGGTATCAGTCATAATTTTTTCTTTTTGCAAAGAAAATTCATTTGAAACTTATAATCTGTATTTTTGTAAAAAAATTGCAATCAATGTCAACATTTATTAAAGAAATACACATTCGTTGGGCCGATTTAGACCCAAATTTTCACGTGCGTCACAGCGCATATTACGATTTTGGAGCACAACATCGTGTTGAAATTCTTGAACAATTAGGAATGTCAATGAGTATCATGCAAGAACAACATTTTGGACCAATATTGTTTCGTGAAGAATGTGTTTTTAGAAGAGAAATGCGAATGAATCAAAAGGTTTTTATCAGCACAAAAGTGGGTAAAATAAAAGAAGATGCTTCGCGATGGACGCTTATTCATGAATTTAAAAACGACAAAGACGAACTTCTAGCTACTATTACTGTAGATGGCGCTTGGATGGACACAAAACTAAGAAAAATTGCAAATCCAACACCTCAAATTGCAATTGATGTCATGAATTTAATACCAAAATCAGATAATTTTTTACAATTATAAAATCACAAAATGGAAGCAACATTTAAAATTTGGGAAACCAGCAGAAACATTTATTTAAAAATCATTGAGAATTATTCATTAGAACAATTGAATAAGATTCCAGAAGGTTTTAGTAATAATTTGGCTTGGAATTTAGGACATATTATTGTTTCGCAACAAGGTTTGGTATATCGACTTTCGGGTTTGCCAATGAATATTTCACCCGAAATGATGGAAAAATATAAAAATGGGTCAAAACCAACTGCTACAACCCAAGAAGAAATAGAAGAATTGAAAGTGTTATTGTTTTCATTATTAGAAAAAACCAAAGAAGATTATTCTAATGGAAAATTCACTTCTTATAACGAATTCACAACAGGAACAGGATTTCATTTAGCAAACATAAAAGATGCCATGGAGTTTAATAATTATCATGAAGGAATTCATTTGGGTTTTATGATGAATATTAGAAAATTTATTTAATTTAAAATACCTTTGTAAAAATATTATTATAATGAAATTCAATACTAAAGTAATACACGGTGGTCAACACCACGAAAAAGTAACTGGAGCTGTAATGACTCCAGTTTTTCAAACCTCAACTTATGCACAAACAAGTCCAGGAATTCCTGTAGGTGATTATGAATATAGTCGTGCAGCAAATCCAACGCGTCAAGCTTTAGAAGACGCTTTGGCTTCAATTGAAAATGGTGCAAGAGGTTTAGCATTTGCATCAGGATTAGCGGCAACAGATTGTTTGTTGAGAATGTTTAAAGCTGGAGACGAAATCATTGCAATGGATGATTTATATGGTGGAACTTATAGATTATTTACACGTTTATATAAAGATAGTGGTATCAAGTTTCACTTCGTTGATATGAATGATTTTGATAAATTTCAATCATTAATTAATGAAAACACGAAGCTAGTTTGGGTTGAAACACCAACAAATCCATTAATGAAATTAGCTGATATTGCAGAAATTGCAAAAATCACTAAAAAGCATAATATCCTTTTTGCAGTTGATAATACTTTTGCAACGCCTTATTTGCAAAAACCTCTAGATTTAGGAGCAGATATTGTAATGCACTCAGCCACAAAATATCTTGGTGGACATTCGGATGTTATTGCAGGCGCTTTGATTATTAAGGATAAAGCATTAGGTGACGAATTACACTTTAAGCAATTTGCAACCGGAGGAACGCTTGGGCCAATGGATAGTTATTTGGTTTTAAGAGGAATTAAAACATTACACTTAAGAGTTCAAAGACATTGTGAAAACGGAATGAAAGTGGCCGAATTTTTAAGTAATCATCCAGAAGTAGCGAAGGTTTATTATCCAGGATTGCCAGATCATCCATTCCATGACATTGCTAAAAAACAAATGAGCGGTTTTGGCGGAATGGTTTCATTCACATTCACATCAGGAAGAAAAGAAGATGCAATTTCCTTTTTAGAAAAACTAAAAGTATTCACTTTAGCAGAATCTTTAGGTGGAGTAGAAAGTTTAGCGAATCATCCAGCATTAATGACGCATGCATCAATTCCAGAAGATAAACGTCTTGAAGTTGGAATCACTGATGACTTAGTAAGATTAAGCACTGGTGTTGAAGATATAGATGATTTACTTGCCGATTTAGAACAAGCATTCAGATAAAAATAAAAAACCCGATTCATTAATTTGAATCGGGTTTTTTATTTATGTTTAAATTATATTAATTTAAATAATAGATGTATCCAAAGTTTAACCAAACATTCCAGTCGTTTGCTCTATTTTCTAAATAAACTTTAGGATCAGGACTTAAACCGTCAACCCAGTTTGAAAAGTAGTATTGAAATCTCAAATCTACCATTAAATCTGAAAGTTCAGTTAATTTATATCTTGTTCCTACACTTGAAACAACAGACCATGTTGTTCCACCTTTTACATCAAAAGCATCAATATATTTTATTGGAGTAACTGTTGGTAATTGACCTAAACCAGGACCTAAACTCGATTCCGCAGTTGGTTTAAAGAAACTAAATTGACCACCAAGACTTACAAAAGGAGCCCAACTTCCAATATTTGCGGTAAAATCTCTAATACTAAAAGGGAAGAATTCTAATTGCATTCCAATATTTGTTACTGCAGTACTTCCTTGCATTGCTCTAAGTTGTCTCGCAGTCAATGACGTTTTTTTGTCTGCAACCCATTCTCCAAAATGTTGAAGATTGGTTTTGTTGTAAGACAATTCACTTCTTAATTTAAAGTGATCATTAAAATAAGTCTCAGGAGTGTAACAATTACATTCTGCTTTGTATGAAAAATTTAGATAATGGATTAATCCAATACCAAAACCAGTATTTCCTGCATTTGTAGAAATATCGTTTCGCTCTCCGTAGTCAGACTGAAATGCTACAGGCCCCATAATACCACCAATTTCATGGGAAAAACCAAACTGAGCTTGTGCCTTGTTGGTTACACCAAACAAAAGCAATAAAGTGACAATAAAATACTTGGTCATTTTCATACAGATTAATTCAATTCTCGACAAATATATAAAAACATCATTCACTAATAAAATAAAATAAAAAAATACTTGTATATCTACGAAAAAAAGCAGAAATAGTTTTAAAACAAGTCATTAATTTCACATATCATTAAAAAATCTTAACAAAAAGATAAAAATTATGAGAATTTAAAAAAAATTGTGCCATTATTTTTATAAAATGTATATTTGTCGAATATTACGAAAACGTTTTCTTAAACATTAATATTATATTTTATGTCACAAAGTATCAACAACTTTATTGAAGCGGTTGCTAAAAGAAACCCTAACGAGCCTGAATTTATGCAAGCTGTTAAGGAAGTTGCCGAAACAGTAATTCCTTTTATTGAAGAGAATAAAAAATACGAAGGCAAAATGCTTTTGGAAAGAATGGTTGAACCAGAAAGAGTAATCATGTTCAGAGTAACTTGGATTGACGACGCTGGTAAAACTCAAGTAAACAGAGGTTACAGAATTCAGATGAACTCTGCAATTGGACCTTACAAAGGAGGAATTCGTTTTCATCCATCTGTAAATTTAAGTATTTTGAAATTTTTAGCTTTTGAGCAAACTTTCAAAAATAGTTTAACAACTTTACCAATGGGTGGAGGAAAAGGTGGAGCAGATTTTGATCCAAAAGGAAAATCTGATATTGAAATCATGAAATTCTGTCAAGCATTTATGACGGAATTATCTAAACATATTGGTGCAGACACTGACGTTCCTGCTGGAGATATTGGTGTTGGTGGAAGAGAAGTTGGCTACATGTTTGGTCAATATAAAAGATTAAGAAATGAATTTACTGGAGTTTTAACTGGTAAAGGAATTTCTTTCGGAGGTTCATTAATCCGTCCAGAAGCTACAGGATATGGTGATGTGTATTTTGCACAAAGTATGCTTGCAACTAAAGGTGATAGTTTCGCTGGAAAGACAGTTGTAGTTTCAGGTTCTGGAAATGTAGCTCAATATGCTACAGAAAAAGCTACTCAATTAGGTGGAAAAGTTGTAACAATGTCAGATTCATCAGGTTATATCTATGATGGAGACGGAATTACAGCAGAAAAATTAGCTTATGTAATGGAAATTAAAAACGTAAACTACGGAAGAATTTCTGATTATGTAACTAAATATCCAAACGCAACTTTCGTAGCAGGAAAACGTCCTTGGGAAGTAAAATGTGATGTAGCTTTGCCATGTGCTACTCAAAACGAGTTGAACGAAGAAGAAGCTAAAACATTAGTAGCAAACGGATGTATTTGTGTTGCTGAAGGTGCAAACATGCCTTCAACTCCAGAAGCAATGCATGTTTTCCAAAATGCTAAAATATTATTTGCTCCAGGAAAAGCTTCAAACGCAGGTGGTGTTGCAACTTCTGGTCTTGAAATGTCTCAAAACTCTTTACGTTTAAGTTGGACTTCAGAAGAAGTTGATGAAAGACTTAAAGGAATTATGGCGAATATTCACGCTGCTTGTGTGAAATATGGTTCAGATTCTAATGGTTATATCGACTACGTAAAAGGTGCAAATATTGCAGGATTCGTAAAAGTTGCAGACGCAATGTTAGCGCAAGGAATTGTGTAATTAAAACACTTACAAATTTATATAAACCTTCTCTCTTAAATGGGAGAAGGTTTTTTTATTGAAGTATATGAAATTACAATTAAATACGTTTATAGTATATTTGTATTTATAAATTGCAATTTACCAAAATGATAAAGAAATTTGTTCAAATATTATTTTTAGTACTATTCGTAAATGGCTTTGCTCAAACTAATCCGCAATGGCAAGGTTATTTCTCCTACAACAAAATAACAGATATTAGTCAAGGACAAGATAAAATTTACGCATCTTCAGAGATTGCTGTTTTTTCTAAAAATTTAGCTACTAACGATTTAGCTACAACCACATCTGTTGATGGACTGAAAGCAGAAACAATTACAGCAATTCATCATAGCGAAAGTTTTAATAAAACACTTGTTGGAAACCAAAACGGATTACTTTTAATATTGAATTCCGATGGCAAAATTGTTTTCAAAAATGGAATAGTAGTCGAAGTACCAGTTTCACCATTTCTTAAAAAAATTAATCATTTCTTAGAACATAATGGTAAGGTTTATATTTCATGTGATTATGGAATTTCAGTTTTTGATTTAACTTCAATGGAGTTTGGAGATACTTATTACATCGGGAATAATGGGCAACAAGTTAAAGTATACCAAACAACAATTTTAAACGGAGAAATTTTTGCCGTGACCGATATACATGGTATAAAAAAAGCATCTCTTTCAAATCCTAATTTGGTAGATTATAATCAATGGCAACTATTCGATGGTGGTTTTTGGAACGGAATTACAACCATTCAAAACAAACTTATTGGAATGAATACCAATGCTAGGCTCTACAAGCATAATGGAACTTTCTTTGAAGAATTTTTTATCATGAATCAAAGTGGGTTAGATATAAGAACTATTGAGGATTTTCTAATTGTAACAAATCAAAATTATATTTATATTTTCAATGCTGCTTTGCAACAAACAGTAACTATTAATAGTAATCAATATACTTTAGCACCTGTTTCCTTTAGTTGCGCGACAGTAGCTGATAATCAAATTTTCATCGGAACAAATGAAAAAGGATTACTAGTGTCCTCTTTATCTGCACCAACAACTTTTCAAGTGATAAAGCCAGATGGACCAGACAGAAATAACATTTTTAGATTAAAACAAACATCAACAACTCTTTGGGCAACCTATGGTGGTTACTCAATAACCTACGATCCAACATTACTTGAGGAAGGAATAAGCAAATATTCAAGACAAACAGGTTGGAGCAAAATACCTTTTAACGAATTGTTTGGAGCAACATCATTGTGTGATATTATGACTAACCCAAAAAATGAAAATGAAGTTTATGTATGTTCTTTTCATAATGGTTTACTTAAAATAAAAGACGATGTAATCACCTTTTATAATCAAAATAGTGCACCACCAAATGGTCCCGAGAACCAACAACTAATTACACCACTATACGTTTCTGTTAGAATAAACGGAGGCGCATTTGATAGTAAAGGCAGTCTTTGGATGTCAAACTCATTAGTTTTTAAAGGATTAAAGGCATTGAAAAGCGATGGAACTTGGATATCAGCCAGTGATTGGCAAAATCAATTAGCATCAGTAACTGAAGAAAGATATTCCAAATTAGCTATAGATAAAAACGACACCAAATGGGTGCCTTCCTACAGAGGAAACGGATTGATTGCATTTAATGAAAATTATGCAAATAAATTTATTAGAATAAGAACAGGAACCGATGGTAATTTACCGATAAATGATGTTAGAGCTGTTGCAATAGATAATAGAAATCAAGTTTGGATAGGAACAGCAAGAGGATTAAGATATATTCCTTCTGCAGATTCTTTTATTAGTGAAACTGAAATCGAATCAAAACCAATTATTATTTTAGAAGATGATTTGGCTCAAGAATTGTTTTATGAGCAATTTATTATGGATATTGCTGTTGATGGCGCGAATAGAAAATGGATTTCGATAGCTGAGTCTGGAGTATATTTAGTTTCGCCTAATGGTCAGGAAACTATTTATAAATTCACAAAAGAAAATTCGCCACTTCCAAGTAATAATGTAAACGATATTGAAATTGATAGTTTTACAGGAGAAGTCTTTTTTGCAACAGATAAAGGATTAGTTTCTTTTAAAGGAACAGCCACAAGACCTAGTGATGATTTAAGTAATGTGTATGCTTATCCAAACCCAGTGAGACCAGGTTTTTCAGGAACAGTTAAGATATCAGGTTTAACTAATAAAGCAGTTGTTAAAATCACAGACATTGAAGGAAATTTAGTCTATGAAACTACTTCAGAAGGAGGTACAATAGAATGGGATACCACAGCTTTCGGAAAACACAAAGTAGCTTCAGGTGTGTATATGATTTTAGTTTCTGCAGAAGATGGAATAGATACAATCGTTAAAAAAGTAATGATTATCAGGTAATGTTAGTCAAAACTAAAGCAATCGTTCTTTCATCCGTAAAATATCAAGAAAAAAGCTTGATTGTAAAATGTTTTACACAAAGCGACGGATTAAAAAGTTACTTCGTGCAAAGTGCTTATTCTGGAAAAAAATCAAATCAAAAAATCGCTTATTTTCAACCTTTAACTATTCTTGAAATTGAAGCCAATCATAAGAATAAAGGTACTTTAGAGCATTTTAAAGAAATAAAACTAGCCACAGCTTATCAAACCATAAATACCGATATTGTAAAAAGTACTATTGTAATTTTCTTGTCAGAGATGTTACACCATAGCATTCACGAAGAAGAAAAAAATGAAGATTTGTTTACTTTTCTTGAAACGGCTTTAATTTGGTTAGATACACACGAAGAAACATCCAATTTTCATCTAATTTTACTTTTAGAAACAACAAAATTTTTAGGTTTTTACCCGGATAATTCCGAAACGGATTTTAATTTCTTTGAAATGGTTGATGGCATTTTTTCACCTTTTCAAGGAACAAATTGCCTTAACGAACATGAAACATTTCTTTTCAAAAAATTAATCAACTTAAAATTTGATTCCGACCAAAAGGTTTTCGCAGGAATTGAACGTCAAATACTTCTAAAAATCTTATTAGATTACTATTCCATTCACCTTGATGGATTTAAAAAACCAAAATCTTTAGACGTATTAAAGGAAGTTTTTTCTTGATACAGATTTATTTCGATAAAAATTCATAAAAAACTTCTCAAAATATTGATAAGAAAAATGTGAAATGAAAATAGTTGTCATTAAAACAATAGCATTATAAAACACAATTATAAGATAATTATTGAGACCAAGATTGGAAAAAAGTTTGATATAAATCAAGCCAATCAATTGGATAACAATTGCATGGTAAACATAAATTCCATAAGAAATTTTACCCAAATATGTTGTAACACGATGGTTTAAAATGAAATAAGGTTTATTGCTCAATACTCCAATTACTAAACAAAACAGCAACATACTGAAAAGATTATAGTTGCTAGATGAAAATAAATTTACAAAATAATTAGTTGTAAAATAGAGGATAAAACTAAGTAAAGATATATATATAACTAATTTATTATTAAATAGTTGTGGCTTTTTTAATAATAGAATCGAAATGATACCACTAGAAGTAAAATAAAAAAACAGCATAGTGTATTTATATAAAATATTTCCTTCAATAGTAAAATATATCGTAAAGAAAACAATGGTGGAAACCAATAAAAAGGCAATTATTTTTCTTACAGGCAAAAACAATAATACTGGAGCAATAAACAAATAAAATTGTTCCTCAACACCTATAGACCAAAGAATTTCTATAATTCCACCAGGATTGTATAAAGCGGCAAAAACATTTGGCATAAAGAATATTGAAAGCAACAATCCTTCATATAAATTATAATTAGTATTGAATCCACCAGTGAAACCAAATTTTGGAAGAATATAATTGTAATAAGTCAATCCAAAAAGTAAAATCAAAAAGTAAAGCGGAAAAATTCGTAAAGCTCTTCTAATGTAAAAGTTTTTTAGCGAAATGGTGTTTGTTGTTTCTTTTTCAAGATAAAGTTGCCTTATAATTAAAAATCCACTTAAAGAAAAAAAGACACAAACAGCTTCATAACCTTTGTGAAATAGTGGTATTGAATTGTAAAACGGAATGTCATGTTTACTACAAAATTCAGAAATATGGAAAATCATTACAAAAACTGCTAAAAAGAAACGTAGTCCTGTAATATTTGGTATTCTTTCCATTTGGAATTCAATTAAAAATTTAAATAGTTCACAAATGTGCAATTAATAAATTAATGATGCAAAGTCAATTCAAGCAAAATCCACAATCTACAAACATTTTTAAAGGAAGTTTTTGCATAAAAGATAAATTTAGACATTCTTTCTTGTACAATCGCAAAAACTCATAACTCATAACTCATAACTCACAACTATTTATTACTTTCGCAAACTGATTTAAGATTACGACAAAATGAGCACAAAATTTACTGAATACAAAGGACTTGACTTGCCAACAGTAGCATCAGAAGTTCTTGATTTTTGGAAGAAAAACAACGTTTTTGAACAAAGTGTAACTTCGCGTGAAGGAGCAACTCCGTATGTGTTTTTTGAAGGTCCACCTTCGGCAAATGGATTACCTGGAATTCACCACGTGATGGCTCGTGCTATTAAAGATATTTTTTGTCGTTATAAAACTCAAAAAGGTTTTCAAGTAAAACGTAAAGCAGGTTGGGATACACATGGTTTGCCTGTAGAATTGGGAACTGAAAAAGAATTAGGAATCACCAAAGAAGACATCGGAAAAACCATTTCGGTAGAAGAATACAACGAAGCGTGTAAACGAACAGTTATGCGTTATACAGACGTGTGGAACGATTTGACTGAAAAAATGGGTTATTGGGTTGATATGGAAGATCCATATGTGACTTACAAATCCAAATATATGGAAACTGTTTGGTGGTTGTTGAAACAAATTTACAACAAAGATTTACTATACAAAGGCTACACAATTCAACCTTATTCTCCAAAAGCTGGAACTGGATTATCTTCACACGAAGTAAACCAACCAGGAAGTTACAGAGATGTTACGGATACCACGGTAGTAGCACAATTCAAAACTAAAACAGAAACTTTACCAAGCTTTTTACAAGGTTTTGGTGATATTCACATCTTGGCTTGGACGACAACTCCTTGGACTTTACCATCAAACACCGCTTTGACCGTTGGTCCAAAAATTGATTATGTTTTGGTGGAAACTTTCAATCAATATACATATCGTCCTGTTAAAGTAATTTTGGCTAAAAACCTTGTCGGAAAACAATTTGGAAAAGGATTTTTTGCTTCAAATGAACCATCCGATTTTGAAAATTTCAAAGAAGGTGATAAAAACATTCCATACCAAATCTTGGCTGAATGCAAAGGTGCTGATTTAGTGGGAATTCGTTATGAACAATTGATGCCATTGGCTTTGCCTTATCAAAATCCTGAAAATGCTTTTAGAGTAATTTCGGGTGATTTCGTAACTACAGAAGATGGAACTGGAATTGTACACACGGCTCCAACTTTTGGTGCAGATGATGCTAAAGTGGCTAAAGAAGCAACGCCTGAAGTGCCGCCAATGTTGGTTTTAGACGAAAACGGAAATCCTGTTCCTTTAGTTGATTTACAAGGTAAATTCATTCAAGGTTTAGGAAATTATTCTGGAAAATACGTTAAAAACGAATATTACAATGATGGTGAAGCTCCAGAACGCTCTGCCGATGTGGAAATTGCTATCCAATTAAAAGAAGAAAATAAGGCATTTAAAGTTGAAAAGTACGTGCACAGTTACCCACATTGTTGGAGAACTGACAAACCAATTTTATATTATCCGTTAGATTCTTGGTTCATTAAAGTAACCGAAATCAAAGACAGAATGTTCGATTTGAACGAAACCATCAACTGGAAACCAAAAGCAACTGGTGAAGGTCGTTTCGGAAATTGGTTGAAAAATGCCAACGATTGGAACTTGTCGCGTTCAAGATATTGGGGAATTCCATTGCCAATATGGAGAACCGAAGACGGAACCGAAGAAGTACTAATTGGTTCGGTAGAAGAATTGTATGCTGAAATTGAAAAATCAATCGCTGCAGGTTTCCAAAAAGAAAATCCATTCAAAGGTTTTGTGGTTGGAAATATGAGTGAAGAAAACTACGATTTAGTCGATTTACACAAAAATGTGGTTGATAACATCGTTTTGGTTTCACCATCAGGAAAATTAATGAAACGTGAAAGTGATTTAATTGACGTTTGGTTCGATTCAGGTGCGATGCCTTATGCACAATGGCATTATCCATTTGAAAACAAAGATTTAATTGACGAAAACAAAGCATTTCCAGCTGATTTTATCGCAGAAGGAGTTGACCAAACTCGTGGTTGGTTTTATACTTTACACGCCATCGGAACTTTAGTTTTTGATAAAATTGCGTATAAAAATGTAGTTTCAAACGGATTAGTTCTAGACAAAAACGGACAAAAAATGTCGAAACGTCTAGGAAATGCCGTTGATCCATTCACAACTTTGGCTGAATATGGTCCAGATGCTACACGTTGGTACATGATTTCGAATGCCAATCCTTGGGACAACTTGAAATTTGATATCGAAGGTGTTGCAGAAGTTCGTAGAAAATTCTTCGGAACTTTATATAACACGTACTCGTTCTTTAGTTTATATGCTAATATCGATGGTTTCAAATATGCAGAAGCTGAAATTCCATTAAACGAAAGACCTGAAATCGATCGTTGGATTTTATCTGAATTGCATACATTGATAAAAGTTGTTGATGAAGCTTACGCAGATTACGAACCAACAAAAGCAGCAAGAGCTATTTCTGACTTTGTTCAGGAAAATTTAAGTAACTGGTACGTTCGTCTGTGCAGAAGAAGATTCTGGAAAGGCGAATACGGAACAGATAAAATCGCGGCTTATCAAACGCTTTACACTTGTTTGTTGAATGTGGCTAAACTTTCGGCTCCGATAGCGCCATTTTTTATGGACAAATTATATACCGATTTAGTTAATGCAACTGGAAGCGAGAGTTTTACTAGTGTTCACTTGGCAAATTTCCCTGTTTCGGTTGAAAACTTTGTTGATAAATCGTTAGAGAGCAAAATGATGAAAGCACAAACGGTTTCTTCGTTAGTTTTATCACTTCGTAAAAAGGAAATGATAAAAGTACGTCAACCGTTGCAAAAGGTTATGGTTCCTATACTTGACGAGACGCAGCGTGCTGAAATCGAGGCAGTTTCTGACCTAATAAAAGCCGAAGTAAACGTCAAAGAAATCGAACTTTTAGACGATGCATCAGGTGTTTTAGTGAAGCAAATTAAACCAAATTTCAAAGCATTGGGACCTCGTTTTGGTAAGGATATGGGATTGATTTCTAGTGAGATACAAAAATTTTCACAAGAACAAATCAACGAAATTGATGCTAAAGGTGAGCTATCGCTTGTTATTTCAGGAAAAAGTATAATTTTAACATCCCAAGATGTAGAAATATCTTCACAAGATATTCCAGGTTGGTTGGTTGCAAATTCTAACGGAATTACAGTAGCTTTAGATATCACAATTTCTGAAGAACTAAAACAAGAAGGAATAGCAAGAGAATTGGTAAACAGAATTCAAAACATTAGAAAAGATTCTGGTTTTGAAGTAACAGATAAAATTAAAGTTCAAATTCAACGTAATGGAGAATTAGAACAAGCAATAAAGAATAACGAAAGCTATATCAAAGACGAAACATTAACAGAAGAATTAAATTTTACTGATAATTTAGAAAGTGGTATAGAAATTGAGTTTGATGACATAAAAACAAAAATATTAATTTCAAAATAGTATACAGATGGTTGAAGAAATGATGCGATACTCTGATGCTGATTTAGCAGAGTTCAAAGAAATTATCCTTGCAAAAATTGAAAAAGCACAAACAGATTTAGAATTAATCAAAAGTGCTTACATGAATGATTTGAATAATGGTACAGACGACACGTCACCAACATTCAAAGCATTTGAAGAAGGAAGCGAAACCATGAGTAAAGAAGCGAATTCACAATTAGCAATTCGCCAAGAAAAGTTTATTCGTGACCTTAAAAATGCACTTTTCCGTGTTGAAAACAAAACCTATGGTGTTTGTAAAGTAACAGGAAAATTAATCGGAAAAGAAAGATTAAAAATCGTTCCTCATGCAACAATGAGTATTGAGGCTAAGAATTTACAACGATAATATGCATGGCATTTAATATTTAACGCTCCTTTTGGGGCGTTTTTTTTAGAAATAATACTATTTTTGCACCACAAAAACCAAAAAATGAAACTTAGGCACGCAGCACTTATCATTATCCTAATATTAATTGTAGATCAATTCTCAAAAGTATATGTAAAAACCAATTTCTATTATGGTGAATCATATCCTGTTTTAAGTTGGTTTAATATTACTTTTATTGAAAATGAAGGTATGGCTTGGGGTACAAAAATACCAGGTGAATATGGCAAATTATTCTTAACTTTATTTAGAATTTTAGCTGTTGGTGGTATTGCATATTGGTTGTGGGATTCAATTGAAAAAGAAAAATCTAAATTTTTAATCACCTCAATCGCTTTAATATTTGCAGGCGCTTTGGGTAATATAATTGATTCTGTTTTATATGGAGTTATGTTTGAAGAAAGTACTAGATATCATCTTGCGACGTATTTTTCAGAAGAACATTATGGAGATTGGTTTCATGGAAGAGTAGTAGATATGTTTGAATTTCCTATTTGGGAAGGAAAATTACCTAATTGGATTCCTGTATGGGGTGGAAATGATTTTAGATTTTTTAATGCAATTTTCAACGTTGCAGATTTTGCAATTTCTGTTGGAGTTGGAATTTTAATATTCTTTAATAAAAGAGCATTTGCACCTGTAAAACTTCCGCCTAACGTTAAGTTTTCTAATAAATTAGATGAAGATGCAATCTAAAAAAAATATAGTTTATTTGGAGTAACACAAAAATCTAATTGAATATCATTGTCTGAAATGTATTCAATTTTATCTTCCGCTTCAAAGAAAGACAATCCTATTTTAATAGTATCTGGCTTGCATTGAGATAAAAATTTATCGTAAAATCCTTTGCCATAACCAACTCGATTTCCTTTTAAATCAAAAGCTAAAAGTGGAACAAAAACCACATCAATTTTAGTTACAGGAACTTCTAAACCATCAACTGGTTCTGGAATGTTGTATTCGTTTTTCTTCAATTTGGTGTTGTCCGTAAGAAGATAATGTGTCATTCCTAAAGTAGCAAAATCACTTTTAGAAACTACAATTTCTTTATCTTTTCCAGCTAAAATTTGAAGAATGAATTCCGTATCAATTTCTTTTTGTTCTTCAATTGACAAGAATAAATGGTAATAGGTTTTATCCCAAATATCCAACTGTAATAATCGATTAGCAATAGCCAAACTTTTATCTTCAATTGCTTCTGGAGTCAAACCTTGTCTTAATTCTTTATATTTTTGTCTTAATTCTTTTTTTAACATGAGGTAAAAGTAAAAAAATACAATTTGCTTTGTGAAGAATTTAAAGTTAAATTTGTTTGAAGAAAAATTTCAGAAATCTATTTTCTTTATTCTTTTCTCTATTTTCTTAAAAAATGAACAATCCATCTTTAGAACTTCAAATACAAACACTACCCGATAATCCCGGAGTATATCAGTATTATGATAAAGAAGATAAAATTCTATATGTAGGAAAAGCTAAAAATCTCAAAAAACGTGTTTCTTCCTATTTCAACAAAGTTCACGATAACGGAAAAACGAATGTGTTGGTTCGCAAAATTGTTACTATAAAACATATTGTAGTTTCGTCTGAACAAGATGCACTTTTGTTGGAAAACAATTTAATAAAAAAACTCCAACCGAGATACAATGTCTTATTGCGTGATGATAAAACCTATCCATGGATTTGTATCAAAAAAGAACCATTTCCAAGAATTTTTCCAACTAGAAGAATGATAAAAGACGGTTCGGAATATTTTGGCCCTTATACCAATTTCAAAACGGTAAATACGATTTTGGATTTGGTAAAAGAGTTGTATCCATTGCGAACTTGTAACTATGACTTAACCGAAAACAATATCGATAAAGGAAAATATAAAGTTTGTTTAGAATTTCATATTGGTAATTGCAAAGGCGGATGTGAAGGATACGAAACAGCGGAACATTATCAAATTCAAGTCAACGCCATTCGTGAAATATTGAAAGGAAACTTCAAAGAAAGTCTGAAAGATTTCAAATCCAAAATGCAGGAATTTGCAGCTAATATGCAATTTGAAGAAGCGCAACAAATCAAAGAAAAAATAGAAGTTCTCGAAAATTATCAATCGCGTTCAACGGTTCTAAATCCGAAGATTTCCAATATCGATGTGTTTTCCATTATTTCTGATGAAACTATGGCTTATGTCAACTTTTTGCAAATTGCTCATGGCGCAATCATTCGTTCGCATACTTTAGAATTAAAGAAAAAATTAGACGAAACCGACGAAGAACTTTTAGAATTAGCTGTTGTCGAACTTCGTGAGCGTTTTCATTTGACTTCAAAAGAAATTGTTTTGCCTTTTCCATTGAATTTAGGCGAAAATGTAAAGATTACCGTTCCACAACTCGGCGACAAAAAGCATATTTTAGAATTATCCGAAAGAAATGCCAAATATTACCGTTTAGATCAATTAAAACAAATTCAAATTGTAGATCCAGAACGTCATACGAACCGAATAATGGCGCAAATGCAAAAAGATTTACGTCTTTCTGTTGAGCCACGACATATCGAATGTTTTGATAATTCCAATATTCAAGGAACCAATCCTGTAGCTGCTTGCGTAGTTTTTAAAGATGGAAAACCATCCAAAAAAGATTATCGTCATTTCAATATAAAAACCGTAGAAGGACCAAACGATTTCGCATCAATGGAAGAAGTCGTTTACCGAAGATACAAACGATTATTAGACGAAAATCAACCTTTGCCACAACTAATCATCATTGATGGAGGAAAAGGACAACTTTCGTCAGCCTTAAAAAGTATTGATGATTTAGGTTTACGAGGAAAAATTGCCATCATCGGAATTGCAAAACGATTGGAAGAACTCTTTTATCCAGGCGATTCAGTTCCTCTATACTTAGACAAAAAATCGGAAACGCTCAAAGTTATTCAGTTTTTACGTAACGAAGCACACCGATTCGGAATCACATTTCACCGCGACAAACGAAGCAAATCGGCATTAAATTCATCCATAGAAACCATTCCTGGAATAGGTGAAAAAACTATGCTCACATTAATAAAACATTTCAAAAGTGTTAAAAGATTGAAATTAGCTTCAGAAAAAGAAATTTCTGACGTTGTTGGTGTATCTAAATCCAAAAAAATTATCGAATTTTACAAAAAAGAATAATCATATGTGTCTAAGATTAAAATTTGGAAGACAAAAAGTGAAATTTAAAATTTTTATTTATTTTTTACTGACGATTCTTTTACCTCTACACTCATTTTCGCAAGACACCATTCAAAGAAAAAAAATCGGATTAGTTTTAACCGGCGGTGGAGCAAAAGGATTTGCCCATATCGGAGTTTTAAAAGTGCTAGAAAAAGCTGGTGTCAAAATAGATTATATTGGTGGAACTAGCATGGGCGCTGTAGTTGGAGGATTATATGCTACAGGATATAGTGCCATGCAAATAGATTCAATATTTCACGATACAAATTTTGATCAACTTTTAAAAGATTACATACCAAGGTCTTCAAAAAGTTTTTATGAAAAGCGTAATGATGAGCTTTACGCAATTTCATTACCATTCAATAAATTCAGTGTGGGAGTTCCAATAGCGCTTTCAAAAGGAATGTATAATTATAATTTACTCACAAAACTTACTCATTCAGTAAGACATATAAGAGAATTTAACAAACTTCCAATTCCTTTTTTATGTATTGCAACCGATATTGAAACTGGAGAACAATTAATTTTAAATAAAGGATATTTAGCTCAAGCACTTTTAGCCAGTTCGGCTTTTCCAACATTGTTTTCTCCAATTGAAATTGATGGAAAAATGTTAATTGATGGAGGTGTAACTAATAATTACCCAATAGATGAGGTGAAAAAAATGGGAGCTGATATCATCATTGGTGTTGACGTTCAAGACGGATTAAAAGGAAGAAATTCACTGAAAGAAGCTACAAAGATTTTGGTTCAAATTTCAAATCTTCAGATGATTGAAGGTATGAAAGAGAAGATAAAAAAAACAGATATCTACATAAAGCCTGATATTAAAGACTATACAGTTATTACCTTTGATAAAGGCCAAGAAATTATTCAAAAAGGAGAAGATGCAGCGTTAAAGGTATTTGATGAATTAAAAAAGTTGAGTTCAGAAACAAGAAATTATAAAACTCAGAAACTAAATGTTACTAGAGATAGTTTAGATGTTAAAAGAATAACAATCAATACTCTTAAAGATTACACCCATGCTTATGTAATCGGTAAGCTTGGTTTTAAAAGAGGAAATGTAATTAGTTATGATCAGTTAAAAACAGGAATTAATACTCTTGATGCAACAGGAAATTTTAGTGCTATTAACTATCAAATCAATGAATTAACAAATGGGGATGACATTAATTTAAATTTAATTGAGAACAAGAATAAAACGTTTTTAAAATTCGGATTACATTATGATGACTTATATAAAAGTGCAGTTTTAGTTAATCTAACACAGAAAAAACTCTTTTTAAGAAACGACGTTTTAGCAATAGATTTAGGACTTGGAGATAATTTCAGATACAACCTTAATTATTATATCGATAACGGGTTTTATTTTAGTTTTGGTTTTAAATCTCAATTTAATCAATTCAATAAAAATGTTTCAACAGACTTTAATGATGGTAATCTTTTTTCTCAATACGGAATTAATTCCTTAAATGTAGATTTTTCTGACATTACAAATCAAGCCTATGTCCAAACAATATTTGCACAAAAATTTTTAATAGGAGCTGGATTAGAATTAAAACATTTAAAAATTAGATCAAAAACATTAGAAAGTAATAACACAATTTTTGAAAACAGCAATTATGCAAGTGCATTCGGATATTTAAAATATGATTCTTTTGACAATAAATTTTTCCCTAAAAAAGGATGGTTTTTTGAAGGAGATTTGCAAACCTATATGTATTCTAGTAATTACACAAATCAATTCAATAAATTCTCAATTTTAAAAGGAGAAGCCGGAATTACCAGAACTTTTTATAAAATATTTAATTTAAGACTCCAATCTGAGGCTGGTTTCTCTTTTGGAGAAGATAGTGTTCATTTCTTAGATTTTGTTTTAGGTGGTTATGGATTTAATACAATAAATAATTTCAAACATTTTTATGGTTACGATTTTTTAAGTATCGCAGCAGATAGCTATATAAAATCATTAGCTACAATTGATGTGGAGTTCTTAAAGAAAAATCACATTAATTTTTCAGCAAACTATGCCAATGTTGAAAATAAATTATTCAGTTCAGGTAATTGGCTTTCAACACCAAGATACTCTGGATATGCAGTTGGATACGGACTTGAAACCGTTTTAGGACCAATTGAAATTAAATATTCTTGGTCACCAGAATTACCCAAAGGATTTACTTGGATTAATGTAGGATTTTGGTTTTAAACCTATAAATTTTCTATATTCGTAAAATTATTAAACAAAAAAAGTATATTTGAACACAATAAACTAAAAAACTACATTATGTCTATTTGGAGAGTTAAACCCGTATCTGCCTTTGAGGCCGATATGAAAAAGAGTGAATTAAAGAAAGTTTTAGGGAAATGGAGTCTTACGGCAATAGGTGTAGGAGCTATCATTGGTGGTGGAATCTTTGTTTTAACAGGAACAGGAGCTTATTATCATGCAGGTCCAGCTTTAGCATTATCTTTTATTATTGCAGGAGTTGCCTGTGTTTTTGCTGCACTTTGTTATTCTGAATTTGCCTCTATTTTACCAGTTGAAGGTTCAGCCTATGCTTATGCTTATGGAACAATTGGTGAAATTTTCGCATGGATTATAGGATGGGGTTTAATACTAGAATACGCAATGGGATCTATGACTGTAGCTGTATCTTGGTCAGGTTATTTCAATAAATTATTAAAAATGTTTGGAATAAAGCTTCCCGAGTGGTTAACCACTGACCCAAGTAGTTATACAGGAGAAGGTTTTTCAATGAATTTACCAGCTTTTTTAATAGTACTTTTTGTTATTTCAATTTTAATTAAAGGAACACAAAGCGCTGCCAAAGCGAATAACTTGATTGTTATCATGAAGGTATCTGCAATCATATTCGTTATAATTGCAGGAGCTTTTTTTATCAATCCAGAAAATTGGTCTCCATTTATTCCAGATGCTACTCAAATTATAGATAAGAATACCACCCATGAAGCATATGGATTTGGAGGTATTGTATCAGGTGCTGCAGCAATTTTCTTTGCTTACGTAGGTTTTGATGCTGTTTCGACACAAGCAGGTGAAGCAAAGAATCCAAAGAAAGATGTCCCTTTTGCAATTATAGCTTCTTTATTAATTTGTACATTGTTATATATTTTAGTTTCACTTGTACTAACTGGAATGATGAATTATAAAGATTTTAATCCACTTGGAAAATATCCAGATGCAATAAAAGCTCCTGTAGCTTATGCTTTTGATATAGCTGGACAAGCTTGGGCTGGTTACATTATAACAATTGCAGCAACAGTTGGTTTGATATCGGTGTTAATGGTAATGATTATGGGACAATCAAGAATTTTTCTTGGAATGTCAAAAGATGGTCTAATTCCTCAAGTATTTTCTAAAGTTAATCCTATTTCAGGAACACCTAAAACAAATCTTATGATTTTAGGCGCGGTTATAGCGACAGTTGCTGCTTTTACGCCAATAAACAAGTTGGCTGATATGACGAGTTTCGGAACCTTGTTTGCCTTTACAATGGTATGTGTAGCTGTTTGGATGTTAAGAATTAAGCAACCTAATATAGAAAGAACTTTTAAGGTTCCTGCATTGCCTGTGATAGCAATATGTGGTATTTGTATTAATACTTATTTAATGATTAATCTTAGTAAGGATGCGCAATTATTATCTTTAGGATGGTTATTAATAGGTGTAATTGTTTATTTCCTATATGGTAAAAGAAATGCAAAACTTGGAAAACAAGAAAATGTAGAATAAAAAAAAAGCCACTTTTTAGTGGCTTTTTTTTATTTTTTCCGATATTTGTTAAATGAAAAAATGGGACAACTTATTAATCCATTTAAAATTCCTCATCAAGAGAAATCCTGAGTGAGAGAAATTCTTTTTGAGTGTTAACGAAAGTTATAAACTTTCCTACTTTAAACTTTAAAACAAAAAGAAAATGCCATTTTATCACAAACTTGGAAATATCCCACCAAAACGTCATACACAATTCCGAAAACCAAACGGCGATTTGTATTACGAACAGCTTTTTGGAACCGTTGGTTTTGACGGAATGTCAACCAATTCTTATCACGTGCAACGACCTACACAAGTAAAAGAAATTCGTTCTCAATATAGTGTTGCGCCAACTATTGCTAAGTCAAACAATATCCAATCTTATAAATTAAGAGGTTTTGAAGTTGCGCCACAAGATGACTTTTTAGAAAGCCGCAAAATTGTATTAACCAATTCCGATTGTCATATTGTTTTAGCAGCTCCAAGGAAATCAACAACCGATTATTTTTATAAAAATACCGATTCTGATGAAATGATTTTCATCCATCAAGGATCAGGAAAACTAAGAACCATTTATGGTAATTTAGATTTTAAATATGGTGATTACCTTATTATTCCAAGAGGGATAATCTACAAAATCGATTTTGATACTGAAGATAATAGATTGTTTATTGTGGAATCACACTCTCCAATTTATACACCAAAACAATATAGAAATTGGTTTGGACAATTATTAGAACATTCACCATATTGCGAAAGAGATATTCGTCGTCCTTATGAATTAGAAACCAATAATGAAGTTGGAGATTTCATAATCAAAGTTAAAAAGAAAGACGAAATTTTCGAAATGGTATATGCAACTCACCCATTTGATGTAGTTGGTTACGATGGTTTTAATTATCCTTATGCACTTTCTATTCATGATTTTGAACCAATAACTGGACGAATTCATCTTCCGCCACCAGTTCATCAAACATTTGAAACATCTGCTTTTGTAATATGTTCTTTCGTTCCAAGGCTATACGATTATCATCCTTTATCAATTCCAGCGCCATATAATCATAGTAATATTGATGCAGATGAGGTTTTGTATTATGTAGATGGCGATTTTATGAGTAGAAATGATGTAAAACCAGGAAACATTTCGCTACATCCAGCAGGAATTCCGCACGGACCACACCCAGGAGCAGCAGAAAGAAGTATCGGAAAAAAAGAAACACTAGAGTTAGCCGTTATGGTCGACACTTTCAAACCTTTAATGGTTACTGAAGAGGCTATGAAAATTGCTGATGAAACCTACTTTCTATCTTGGTTAGATAAATAATTATAAATTTTAGAAAGTATCTTTTGAATAAAGTTGAATCTTAAATTCACATTACTTTCATCTTAATACAAAACAAAAATGAGTAAAGAAGTAAAATCCGTAGAATACGGACTAGAAAAAATATTCAGTGGAGCACAAGATTTTCTTCCACTTTTAGGAACAGATTATGTTGAATTTTACGTTGGAAACGCAAAACAATCAGCACATTATTACAAAACAGCCTTCGGATTTCAATCGCACGCTTACCGAGGATTGGAAACAGGTTCTAAGGATTCTGTTAGTTACGTTTTGAAACAAGACAAAATTCGTTTGGTTCTAACAACTCCATTAAACAGTAGCTCACCAATTAATGATCATTTGCGCAAGCATGGTGATGGAGTAAAAGTAATTGCACTTTGGGTTGAAGACGCAAAATCAGCTTGGGAAGAAACAACAAAACGTGGTGCTGTTTCTTTCATGGAACCAACTGTTGAAAAAGACGAACATGGAGAAGTGGTTCGTTCAGGAATTTACACTTATGGAGAAACGGTTCACATATTTGTAGAAAGAAAAAACTATAATGGTGCATTTTTACCAGGTTTCGTAGAATGGAAATCTGAATATAATCCAGAACCACTTGGACTAAAATATATTGACCATATGGTTGGAAATGTGGGATGGAATCAAATGAACCAATGGGTAAAATGGTATGAAGATGTTATGGGATTTGAAAATTTCTTATCTTTTGATGATACTCAAATCCACACCGAATATTCAGCTTTAATGAGCAAAGTAATGAGTAATGGTAATGGAAGAATTAAATTTCCAATAAACGAGCCGGCAAAAGGAAACAAAAAATCACAAATTGAAGAATATTTGGACTTTTATGAAGATTCTGGTGTTCAGCATCTAGCAGTGGCAACGGATGATATTATAAAAACGGTTGCTGGATTAAAAGCTCGAGGAGTAGAATTTCTACCTCCACCTCCACAAGCATATTATGACGATATTCCAAATCGATTGGGTGTTCATAGAGACATGATGAAAGAAGATATCAAAGAATTGCAAAGACTTTCGATTTTAGTTGATGCGGATGAAGATGGTTATCTTTTACAAATATTTACCAAACCAGTTGAAGACAGACCAACCTTATTTTTCGAAATCATTCAAAGAATGGGTGCAACCGGATTTGGAGCAGGTAACTTCAAAGCTCTTTTTGAGTCAATAGAAAGAGAACAAGCTTTGAGAGGAACCCTATAAAAGTTTAAACAATATTTGTTCAAACAGAAAAACTATTGTTTTTAAATGGATTTTTATGAAATTTTTTAAAATTCTTTTTTTATTCATTTTTTTATTCAATAGCTATGCACAAGATAAAGCTATGTTGTTGGATACCATAAATTCAACTATTTTTAAGGATGAGTTGCTAAATTTTTACACAGAAAAATATAATTTTTTTAACTCAACTTTAGAGGATAATTTAAAAGATCAATCTAAAAAAAATTCTAAAATTATTTATTTAGAGCATCAGAAGGAGTTTTTACAAAAAATCAAAAAAGGGAACTTTATCTCAGATAAAAGGATAAATAATTACATCCAAAAATTATTATTTGAGATTTTAGATAAAAATAATATTAATAAAAAAGAATACAGAATATTAATCTCTAATGATTCTGAAATTAATGCTTACAATACTGGTGATGGAACTATAGTAGTTAATTATGGGTTGTTTACTATTTTAGATAGTGAGGACGAATTAGTTTTTGTTCTATGTCATGAAATAAGTCATCAAGAACTCCAGCATGTAAAAAAAGAAGTCGAGAAATTCGTCAACTTAAATAATTCAGAGGAAATTGTTAATAAAACTAAAGAAATAAAGAGTTTAAAATATAATCGTTCAAAAGCAGCTGCAACATTTTTACATAAATTAAATTATACAAATTATTCTCAAAGGAGAAAAAAAGAAATTGAAGCAGACTCTCTGGGATGTTATTATTATTCATATACAAATAGAGATTTTAAAAGTCCAATAAGCATATTAAGGAAACTAAATGATTCAAATAAAGAGATAGATTCTTTATCTATTCAGGATTATAAGACTTTATTTGAAACGGAATCTTATAAGATTAAAAATAAATATTTTGAAGTTGAAAAATCATTATTTAATAGATATGATTACAAACCAGTTTATCAAATAGATTCATTAAAAACACATCCTGATTGTTTAGCAAGAATAAAAAATATTCAAAAAATTCTTAAAGATCAAACCCTAAAAGAAATTAAATCAGATGAATTTAATAATTTAAAAAAACACACTTATTATCAAAACTTATATAATTTGTATTTAAAAGGTGATTTTGGAATTTGTTTGTATGAATCTCTAAAAAGATATAAAATGGACAAAAGTTTATTTTATAAGGATTTAATTTTTTTAAATTTGATTGCGATACAAAACGCAAAAAAAGAATTAACATTATCAAAACACATTCCACAAGTTGACTATGTTTATAATTCTTCAAGTTTAAATAGATTCATTAGTATGATAAGTAATTTTAAAAATACGGATTTAGAAATAATAATTCAAAAATTTAAATGAGAGTAATAAAAACAATATTGTGTTTTTTAATTTGTATTCAATCAATAAAAGCTCAGGTGGTTGAGTTAAACAAGTTGTCTTCAGGCTTATTTTATGATTCTGAAATAATAAAAGACAATAAAAACAATATAAAAGGGTATTTCCTTCTTTTCGAATCTGATAAGATTCAAAAAGAAACATATGTATTAGAATATGTTGTTTTGGATGAAAATTTAACTAAAGTCACAAATGGTTATATTGAAGAGATGAGGTTTAATTCATTGTTAATGAGTTCTAAGAAAATTACAGTTGATGTTACGTTGTTTAATAACAAATTACTAATTGAATTAAATGATGATTTTGAAGGAGAACAATTCTTCAGAAGATATAGAACACTTGACTTGAAGAATAATAAAATGAGTGACATATTCATTTTTAGAAATGGAAAAACGGAAGTAAAGCCTGATTTTGATAGAAAACTTAAGAACTTTAACGTAAACCAAACTGATAAAATAATTGCTGTAGACGAAGTTGGATTATTAGCTGTAAAAGAGGAGAAAGACCAAACAGGTAAAGAAAAATATTTAGTTTGTTTAGATGATGGTTTAAATGAAAAATGGAAAACAATTTATGAAATTTCAAAAAACGATTATGGCTTTAAAAAACTTGATTTTTTAAAGTCTTCCAAGGATTATATTGTGTTTTCAAACCATTACACTAAAGGCGGGTATTACAAACCTTATAATTCAATAATAGCCTTTGATGTTGTTTCTGGCAAATTAAATTTTGAGTTTTTATTCTCAAATCAAGATAAATACTCTCACAAAGTTGTTGATTCCTATATTCAAAATGAAGAGTTAGTATTGTTAGGGAATTACTCTAAGAAATCAGATTTTGGATTTATTAATGATGAAGAAAATTTTGGGCTCTTTAAAATCAAATTAAATTTAAAAACAGGAAAGAAATTAGAAGAAAAGTTTTTACCATGGACAGACTTATCCTCTAAAATAGAAATAAATAAATATGGTGAGATTAAAAAAGAAGGGTTTATTTTTGTTCATGAACTTATCCAATTAAGTGATGAAAAAATAATTGCAGTTTGTGAGGCTTTTAAAGGAAGTCCAGTAACGACAAATAATATTTACTTTATAGAGATTTCAACTAAATTCACTTTCAATAAAGTTTTAACAGCTGAAAAATTCAGGAATAAGTTTCCCGGAACCGCAGCTCATTCAAGAATGATTAAGGAGTTTGGTGCATTTGATTACATGGATTTTCAAGATTTAGATGATAATGAATTTTTATTTTATTTTAGTGATAATGAAAAAAAATCAAAAAATAGAAATCAAAACACAAAATTTGGTATTGTGTCATACAGCAATGAAGAGTTTGTTAAAAAACAGATAAATTTAAAAACAGATATTAGCACAATATTAGCTTTTCCAGCTAAAAAAGGATTCATGATGTTAATTGAGTTTTTTGATTCTAAAAACAAATCTTCTCAAATTAGATTAGAAAAAGTTAATTTATAAATTCATATATTAATCCAATGAATACCACAACAGGATTTGGAGCAGGTAACTTCAAAGCTCTTTTTGAGTCAATAGAAAGAGAACAAGCTTTAAGAGGAACTCTATAAAAGTTAAAAATTATTAAACAATCATCAAATTACAACGTTATAGTAGTGTTGTTTTTGTCAAATAAATGTTAAAGTTTGTTTTTCATTGAGAATAATTCAAAAACAGTCTTATCTTTGTACTCACAAAACGAAAAGGAGTGGTTTCCTTACTAGTTTTATATAAGTTTTTCATAATTTATAGTTTTTTGGTTGGTTAATAGCATAAAAACTCCGTCAATATTTGACGGAGTTTTTTTGTTTTAATACATTTGGAACAGAAATTGTATTACAGTTATAAAATCAATTAAAAAGTATTTTAAAATGAAAAAGATAATTATACTTGCACTTCTTTTTTTAACTGTGAGTTTTGATTCTCAAAGGCCATCAGCATTTGATGTAGGAGAATGGTTTAAATTTAGAATTCATTATGGATTAGTGACTGCAGGTTACGCTACACTTGAAGTAAAAGAAGCTACAAAAAATAACAAGAAAGTTTTTCATGCAATTGGTCGTGGATATACAACAGGTATGTCAAAATGGTTTTTTAAAGTAGACGATAACTATGAGTCTTATTTTGATAAAGTTACAGGAAAACCCTACCATTATGTAAGAAAAATTGATGAGGGAGGTTATACAAAAAACCAAGAAGGCTTTTTTAATCAAGATAAAAATACTATCTTAGTAAAAGATTATAAAAACGATACTAACAAAACATTTACTACTCCAGAAAATGTTCAAGATATAGTATCTACCTTTTATTATCTTAGAAATCATCCAAATGTTGATAAGTTAAAAGTGGGTGAATCTATAGCAATCGACATGTTTTTTGACGATGAAACAACAAAATTTAAGTTAAAATTCATAGGCAGAGAGGATTTAGATACTAAATTTGGAGTGGTTCCTTGTATGATATTTAGACCATTGGTTCAATCAGGAAGAGTTTTTAAAGAACAAGAAAGTTTAACTGTTTGGATATCAGATGATGACAATAAACTTCCTTTAAGAATTAAAGCCAGTCTAGCTGTTGGTTCTCTTAAAGCGGATTTAGAATCTTTTAAAGGATTAGCAAATCCATTTACAATAAAAGTAAAAAAATGAACACAGAAACAACTCATTTAATTGAGGAATTAGAAAAAAAATTTGATGCAATAAATCAAAAAACAGATACCCATCTAGAAGGTTTACTTTGGTCAAAACCAATTACTTATTGGGATTATATTCAAACAGATGCTTTATTAAATCTACAAACTCAAAGAACCATTTTGCCAGACGAAATGGTTTTTATTATGTATCATCAAGTCAATGAGTTATTGTTCAAAATGATTCTTTGGGAAATAAGACAAGTTTGTCATTGCGAAAAACTTGAAACAAAATTTTTTGCCGAAAGACTTACTAGAATAAGCAGATATTTCGATATGTTAACGACTTCATTTGACATTATGGGAGATGGAATGGAAATTGAACAATACATGAAATTCAGAAACACTTTAACACCGGCAAGTGGTTTTCAATCAGCTCAATATAGATTAATTGAATTTTCCTCAACCGATTTAATTAATTTAATAGATTATCGTTTTAGAGCAACAATTGATAGAAACACACCATATTCTCATGCATTTGAACACTTATATTGGCAAGCTGCTGGAAAAGATTATCATACAGGTGAAAAGTCATATTTAATTCTAGAATTTGAACGAAAATATAAAGACGAGTTTCTGCGTTATATGGAAGAATATAACACGATAAATATTTGGCAAAAATTCAAAGAGTTACCAGAAAATGATCAAAGAAACCCAGATTTGGTTGCAGCTATGCGTCATTATGACAAAACTGTAAACATTACTTGGGTAATGGGACATTTGAATGCGGCCAAAAAATATATTGAAAGTGGGCATGGTTCAGGAGAAGCAACTGGAGGTAGTGATTGGAAAAAATACATGCATCCAAAATACCAAAGAAGAATTTTCTTCCCAGAACTTTGGAGTGAAAGTGAATTGAAAAATTGGGGAGAAGATTGTTAAAATAAAAGACTCATATTGAGAAAAATAGCGTTATTTTTAATTATTTTATTTTCATTATATTCTTGTAAAAATACACAAGAAGAATTTGTTATTGAAGATAGTGAACCCTATAAACCAATAGTTGATTACGGATTTCATTTTGATCAATTTAATGTTCATTTCGACACCATTGATAGACAAGATACTTTTGAGAAAATTTTAAAAAAGCAAAATCTTAACGGAAAAAAAGCTTCCGAAATTTTAAAAATTGTCAAAGATTCATTTCCAACTACAGTAGGATACAAAAGACCTTATGTATGTTTACGCTCAAAAGATAAATATAACAAACTTCAATATTTAATTTATCAACCCAATAGAATAGATTATTATTTAGTTGATTTGACAGATTCTGTTGTTGGGTTTAAAAAATCTAGACCTTTAACTTTTAAAGTAAGAACTGTCGCAGGAGAATTGACAGGACCACTCACAAAAACTTTAAGAGATTTAAAAATTGACCCAACATTATCTGGAAAACTTACCAAAGTTTTTGCGTGGTCTATTGACTTTTTCAAATCTAAAAAAGGAGATAAATTTGCTCTAAGTTTTACAGAAAGATATATAAATGACACTATTTATGATGGTGTAGATAGTTTAAGAGCAGCATTTTTTGAATATAAAGGAGAGAAAATTTATGCCTTTCCATTTATTCAAGAAAGAGGCGGAAAAGTTGATTATTATAATGATCAAGGAAAAGCCTTAAAGAACTTTTTCCTAAAAGCACCATTAAAATTCGTTCACATTACTTCAAAGTTTTCTAAAAACAGATTCCATCCTGTTCAGTTAAAATGGAAACCTCATAAAGGAACCGATTATGCTGCACCAACAGGAACGCCAATTATGACAACAGCTGCTGGAGTTGTAGAACAAGCAGGATATACTGCTGGTAATGGTAATTTTGTAAAAGTAAAACACGACAAAATTTATGCAACTCAATATTTACACATGTCAAGAATTCTTGTAAGAAGAGGACAACGAGTAAAACAAGGAGAAGTAATAGGTAAAGTTGGTAGCACAGGCTTGGCATCTGGACCTCACGTATGTTATCGTTTCTGGAAAAATGGTGTTCAAGTGGATGCATTGAAACTAAAACTTCCAAATTCACAACCAATGGAAAGTAGAAATCTTCCAAGATTCAAAGAACAAATAAGACCACTCAAGAGAGCTTTGGATAGTGTTGCAGAAATAAAGTTTAATAAATAAATTTTTTAACAAACTCTTTTTATCAACTACAACGTTTGCATAGCTCTTTATGTGAACAAATTTATTTTCATATAACTTTATCTATAATGTTTTATTTAATTTTGTATCTCAAAATTAATTATTATGTCTTTACTAAACATTAATCCTACTCATACAAACTCTTGGAAACAACTTGAAAAACATTTTTCTAAAATGGAAAATAATTCCATAAAAGAGATGTTTCAAAATGATGAGAAAAGAGCTGAAAAATTTCACATTCAATGGAATGATTTTCTTGTTGATTATTCAAAAAACAACATCAATCAAGAAACAATAGATTTGTTATTGAACTTAGCTGATGATGTTAATCTAAAGGATGCTATTTCAAAATATTTTGCAGGTGATTTAATTAATCAAACAGAAAATAGAGCTGTTTTGCACACAGCATTGAGAGCTCCAGAAAATGAGGTGATTCTTGTTGATGGAAAAAATGTTATCCCAGAAGTTTTTGAAGTAAAAAATAAAATCAAAAACTTTACTAATCAAATTGTTACTGGAGAGAGAAAAGGGTATACAGGAAAACCATTTACAGATATTGTAAATATAGGAATAGGTGGCTCAGATTTAGGACCAGCAATGGTTGTAGAAGCTTTACAATATTATAAAAATCATTTAAATGTGCATTTTGTTTCTAATGTAGATGGTGATCACGTAAATGAGATAATTAAAAAATTAAATCCAGAAACAACACTTTTTGTAATTGTTTCTAAAACTTTTACAACACAAGAAACATTAACCAATTCAGAAACGATTAGATCTTGGTTTTTAAAATCGGCTAAGCAAGAAGATGTTGCTAAACACTTCGTAGCAGTTTCAACAAATATCCAAAAAGTAACAGAATTTGGAATTGATTCTAACAACATTTTTCCAATGTGGGATTGGGTTGGCGGACGTTTTTCACTATGGAGCGCAGTAGGATTATCCATTTCTCTTGCAGTTGGATTTGATAATTTTGATAGTTTATTAAAAGGAGCTAATAAAATGGATAACCATTTCAGAAACGAATCTTTTGATAAAAATATCCCAGTAGTTTTGGCTCTACTTAGTATTTGGTACAATAACTTTTTTGGCGCTGAAAGCGAAGCATTAATTCCATATACACAATATTTACAAAAACTAGCTCCATACCTGCAACAAGGGATTATGGAAAGTAATGGTAAAAGTATTGGGAGAGATGGTAAACCAGTAAATTATCAAACCGGCACTATTATTTGGGGTGAACCAGGAACCAACTCACAACACGCCTTTTTTCAATTAATTCACCAAGGAACAAAATTAATTCCAACTGATTTTATTGGTTATGTTAAATCTTTATATGGTGATAATGATCATCATGACAAGTTGATGTCTAATTTCTTTGCTCAAACCGAAGCTTTGTTAAATGGAAAAACACCAGAACAAGTAAAAGCTGAATTTGATAAACAAGGAGTTTCAGATGAAAAAGCTGAATTTCTTTTGCCATTCAAAGTTTTTTTGGGTAATAAACCTACCAATACTATTTTAATTCAAAAATTAACACCAGAATCATTAGGTTCATTAATAGCATTATACGAACACAAAATATTTGTTCAAGGAGTTATTTGGAATATTTTTAGTTATGATCAATGGGGAGTTGAACTTGGAAAGCAGTTGGCTAATTCAATTTTAGAGGAAATAAATTCTAAAAAAGTTAACAATCACGATAATTCAACTTCTTTTTTACTCAAATATTTCCTTGATGATAAGTAAAATAAAACAACAAGAATCTCAATTTAAACCTTAATATGTAAAAATATTGAGGTTTTTTTATTTATAATCATAAAAAATTATTTTTTTCATAATTTTTTTGACCAAAAATAAAATTGGCTAAGAAAAACGCAATAAAAAACACTTTGTTAACATTAGCTTAACATATGTAAAGTAATAAAGTTACAATTTTGCACCAATAATTTAAAAACCAAAACAACATGAAAAAAGTTACAACTAATTTATTTTCAGTAATGTTTCTTTTGATGGCAACAGTAATGTTTTCTCAAGGAAAAATTAAAGGAACAATATTAGACAGTGAATTAAATTCAGGATTACCTGGTGTAAATGTGGTAGTTAAAGGTTCTTCAACAGGAGCTTCAACAGACATTGATGGTAAATTTACATTAAATACTACTGCTTCATCTGGGCAAGTAGTTATTTCTTACATCGGTTACAAAACACAAACAGTTAATTTCACAGTTAAAAATGGAGAAACTGTTGATTTAGGATCAATAAAATTAGCTTCTGATGCAAGTCAATTGGAAGAAGTAGTTCTTATTGGAAAAGGGATTATAGATTTAGCTAAAGATAGAAATACACCTATTGCAGTTTCTACAATAAAAGCATCTGAAATTCAGGCAAAAGTTGGTACAATGGACATTACCCAAATGATGGTAAACACTCCTTCAGTATATGTTGCTGGTCAAGCAGGTGGTTTTGGTGATTCAAGAATTAGTGTTCGTGGTTTTCAACAAGATAATACAGCATTTTTATTAAATGGTCAGCCAATTAATGGAATGGAAGACGGAAAAATGTATTGGTCAAATTGGTCTGGAATGGCTGATATTGCTAATGCAATTCAAATACAAAGAGGTTTAGGTTCTTCTAAATTAGCAATATCTTCAGTAGGTGGAACAGTAAATTTTATTACTAAAGCTACTGATTTGAAAGAAGGTGGATTTTCTTCAGTTGGAATTGCAAATGATGATTATTTAAAAACTACACTTGCTTATAATACCGGAATCAGCAAAAAAGGTTGGGGTGCAAGTTTTATGTTGTCTCATTGGCAAGGTGATGGATATAATGACGGAACGAGAGGTGAAGGACAAAACTATTTCATCTCCGTTGGTTACAAAGCAAACGACAAGCATAACTTTAACTTTTTGATTACTGGTGCGCCTCAAGCTCATGACCAAAACTTCTCTAAAAGAATTTCAGATTATTTAGGATTCGGAAGAAAATATAATAACAACTATGGTTATTTAAATGGTCAATATGTTTCAGAAAGAACTAATTTTTACCACAAACCAGTAGCTAACTTCAACTGGGATTATAAAATTTCTGATAAAATGGATCTATCAACAGTTGTTTACGCATCTTGGGGTAGAGGTGGTGGAACTGGAAACTATGGTAGAGGTAAAAAAAGTATAACGCAACTTAATCCATATACTGGAGCAAATCAATCTACTTATATAGATTTTAATACTATATACAATAACAATAGTATTGATGCTGATGGATTAGGAGACCCAAACTCTTCATCAAATTACGTTATAAGAGCTTCTATGAATAATCATAATTGGTATGGAGTAGTTTCTAATTTAAAAACAAAAATAAACGAAAATTTATCTTTAAATTTAGGTTTAGATTTAAGAACTTACAACGGAACTCACTACAGACAAGTTGCAGATTATTTAGGATTAAAAGGATGGAGAGAATCAAGACCATTAAGAGGAGATAACGATCAACCAACAACTAATGTAGTTTTCAATACAGTAACTGAATACTATCCAGCTGAACCATGGACTGCTTCAGTAAATAATATCGGAGAATCTCAAAGAATTGATTACGATTACAGTGAAACTATTTCTTACGGTGGTATTTTCGGACAATTAGAATATACTAAAAATAATTTATCTGCTTTCTTCCAAGGATCTATTTCTAATCAATCTCACCAAAGATTTGATAGATATGATTATTTACCAGAATTTAAAGATTCAGACAAAGTAAACAACATGGGTTACAATGTTAAAGCGGGTGGAAGTTATAAAATTGGTTCAAATCACTCTGTTTATGTTAATGCAGGATACTATAACCGTCAACCATACCATGATAACATTTATTTGAACTTTACAAATGAAGTAAATCCATTAACTTCAAATGAAAAAATTCTTGGTCTTGAAGCAGGTTATAACTACAAATCAAAAAGATTAAATGTTAGCGTAAATGCATATAGAACTTCATGGGAAGATAGAGTTGTTTCTTCATCAAGAACAATTACAGCTCCTGCAGGTCAAACAATTGGAACAACATTTTTACCTTTTGGTGAATTAGTTTATACTTCAAACCAAGGTGTTAAACAATTACACACAGGAGTTGAATTAGACTTTACATACAAACCAGTTGATAAACTTGATTTAAGAGGTTTTGCTTCTATTGGAAATTGGGAGTATAATGGTAAATCAACAACTAGACAAACTGATGACAACCAAAATTTATTATTAGAAACTTTAGTTGATGTTGACGGTGGAAAAGTTGGTGATGCAGCTCAAACTACATGGGGATTAGGAGCTAAATATGAAATTTTCACAAGATTTTCTATCGATGCAGATTGGAGAAATTATGACGATTTATATTCTAATGTTGGTGCGGTTAAAGAAAATTTATTGTTACCTTCTTATGACTTAGTTGACGCAGGAATTTCTTATAAAATGTTAGTAGGTAGCAATAAAAAGGATTCTGTTGTTTTCAGAGTGAACGTTAATAATATTTTTGATGAAATATACTTATCTGAATTAAGTAGCAATGTTAAGGCAACTGATAGAATTAGCCCTACAAGTACAACAGACTTTTCTACTTACGAATCTAAAGGAAGATTATATAAAGGTGTTGCTGATGCAAATCAAGGATACTTTGGTTTTGGTAGAACTTGGAATGTTTCTTTACGTTACAACTTCTAGTTAAACAAGTTTAAAATTAATATTAAAAAACGGCATTCTTAATCAAGAGTGCCGTTTTTTTATTCTTTTTTTTCTATATTTGTTAAAACAAAAAATAAATTTTCATGTATAATTTCATTCAAAAATTTCATTCTGGTTGGGCATATTTAGCACTTTTATTATTAGTACTTGCAGTTGTTAATTCAGTTATTGGAATGACTTCTAAAAAAGAGTTTACTGCTAAAGACCGAAAAATTGCACTCTTTGCATTGATAGCAACTCATATACAATTGGTAGTTGGCTTAATTTTGTATTTTATTTCTGAAGTTGGAATGAAAGCATTTTCTACTGAAGGAGCAATGAAAATTCCAGAATTAAGATTAACGATGTTAGAACATCCATTAACCAATATTATTGCAATTACTTTAATTACTATTGGATGGTCAAAACACAAAAAAGGAGCTACAAATGAATCTAAATTCAAATCCATAACTTTATTTTATGGTTTAGGTTTGGTTTTAATTCTAATAAGAATTCCTTGGAAATTATGGTTATAAAATAAAAAGTAAGTCCTGAAAAGGACTTTTTTTAGCAATGTCAAATTACTACTACTTACAAATTGGTAATTTGGTATTATTTTTGGTTTAAAGTTTTACTATTATGAAAAAAAGCACACCAATACTTTTATTTTTTTTATGTTTCCTAATGTTCTTTTCAAGTTTATCTTTTAAAGCTCAAAACGGAAATTTAAGAGATATTAAAAAGCAGAAAACAGATTCGATAAAAAAAGATAATATTGTATCTGAAACTATTGAGGTTGATACTACAATTGTATATAAAGGTAAATTTAAACCTTATAAAAAGAAAGCTCATGCGTCTTACTATGCTGATAAATTTAATGGCAGAAAAACGGCAAGTGGGAAAAAATACGATAGTACAAAACTAACAGCAGCTCACAAAAAACTTCCTTTCGGAACCTTATTAAAAGTAACTAATGAGTTGAATGGGAAATCTGTAATAGTTGAAGTAACCGACAGAGGACCATTTGTAAGAGGAAGAGAAATTGATTTATCTAAAAGAGCTTTTATGAGTATTGTAAACAACAAAAGATCAGGATCGGTTATTGTAACAATTGAAATACTTCAAAAATAATCTACCAATTTTTAAAAGGATTTTGGCTTAAATAAGAGTTATAATATCTTTCGTCATTGGTCACTTCAGTTCCTAGCCATTTGGGTTTTAAAATTGTTTCGTTTTCGTTTTCTAATTCAATTTCAGCTAAAATTAATCCGTCGTTTTCTCCATGAAATACATCAATTTCTATGATGTGTTTTCCTGATTTTACCTCATATCGGGTTTTTTCAATTACACCTTTTTCGCACAATTTTAAAAGTGATTTTGCTTCTTCAGCAGCTATTTCTTTTTCCCATTCAAAACGAGAAACACCACTTTCACTTCCAATTCCCTTAATGGTAATAAAGCCCTTATTTCCTTTTATTCTGATTCTTACAGTACGTTCTGGGTTTGAACTTAAATACCCTTGAGCGATTTCGTTTTTTGAAGAATATTCGTTTAAAAAATCTAAAGAAGTAACTAAATATTTACGTTCTATTTCAATCATGTGAAGTAAAATTTTCTATAAAAATACAAAACTATAAGGTTTCGATTTCTAAAATCTGAAATAAAAACATCTAAATTTGTAGTATGTCAGAGGAAATTAAATATCGAAAAATAATTCACGTCGATATGGACGCTTTTTATGCTTCTGTTGAACAAATGGATAATCCTGAATTAAAAGGTAAACCACTAGCTGTTGGCGGAAGTGAAGTTAGAGGTGTCGTTTCTGCAGCAAGTTATGAAGCACGAAAATTTGGTGTAAGAAGTGCCATGAGCGGCATTCAAGCCAAGAGAAATTGTCCTGAATTGATTTTTGTCCGACCAAGATTTGACCGATATAAAGAGATTTCCAATAAAATAAGAAAGATTTTTCACGATTACACTGATTTGGTAGAACCACTTTCTTTAGACGAAGCCTATTTGGATGTTACTCAAAATAAAAAAGGAAATCCAAGTGCCACTTTAATTGCTCAAGAAATTAGAAAACGAATTTTTCAAGAAGTTGGATTAACAGCTTCGGCAGGAATTTCTGTAAATAAATTTGTTGCCAAAATTGCAAGTGATTACAACAAACCCAACGGACAAAAAACGGTAAATCCTGATGAAGTTGAAGATTTTTTAGAAAAATTAGACATCAAAAAGTTCTACGGAATCGGAAAAGTAACTACCGAAAAAATGTACCATCACGGAATTTTCACCGGTAAAGATTTGAAATCCAAAACCAAAGAATATTTAGAACAACATTTCGGAAAAAGTGGTGGGTTTTATTATAATATCGTTCGAGGAATTCATAATAGCGAAGTCAAACCGAATAGAGTTTCAAAGTCAGTTGCTGCTGAACACACATTTAATGAAAATCTGACTTCAGAAATCTTCATGCAAGAACGTTTAGAACGCATCGCGGCCGAATTAGAGAAACGATTAAAGAAATATAACATTTCTGGTAAAACAGTCACATTGAAGATTAAATACAGCGATTTTACCACGCAAACAAGAAGTAAAACGTTACCTTATTTTATTTCAGATAAAGGTTTGCTATTTGAAACGGCTAAAGAATTGCTTTATCAAGAACGAATGAAAGATTCGGTTCGATTACTCGGAATCTCACTGAATAATTTGAACACAGAAATAAAGAAAACAGTTGTAGTTCAGTTGCGATTTGAGTTTTAAAATCGTTCAACAAAAGTTAATCTTTGAAGGAAAGTGTTTGTTTTTAAAAAATCATTTTAGATTTGCCTCAAATTGATTAAAAAATGAAACTTTCAAATTACGAAAACGCCATCGCAAAACACTATAATAGTCTGTCTTTAAATAGCTTTCCGCTAACTTGTTGGGATTTCTATTCTAAAAGTTTTGACAAATTTAGACTTACGCTTTCTGATGCCAATTTGTTAAATAGAATTGTAAAAGATAACAAATGGAACACCACTTGGGATTACAAAGAAGAGCTAACAAGCGATACTGTGATTGTAGTTACTGATGCGCAATTGTCAATAGTTTTTGCTTCTAATAATATGGTGGAGATGAATGGTTACACTCCAAATGAAGTGATTGGAAATTCACCAAAAATGTTTCAAGGCAAACTTACAAACGAGAAAATATCTAAAGAAATTAGCGAAGCAGTTAAAGCGAAGAAACCTTTTGAAAAGGTTATTTTAAACTATTGCAAAGACGGAGCTTTGTACAAATGTCACATCAAAGGTTTTCCTGTTTTTGACACTAACGGCAAACTAATCAATTTCATAGCTTTTGAAAAGATAGCAGCTTAGATAATAAAAATAAACATAAAAAAAGCGTTCAAAAATCTTGAACGCTTTTTTTATAGATAAAATATAGATTAATCTCTACTAGATAATTTTGATAATAATCTCAAGAATTCAATATATAACCAAACTAAAGTTACCATTAATCCCATAGCGCCATACCATTCCATATATTTTGGCATTTTTTCTTGTGCGCCTTTTTCTATTTGATCAAAATCTAAAAATAGGTTTAAAGCTGCAATTATAATTACAAAAACACTGATTCCAATACTCATCATAGAATTTCCATAATGAACAGGTTGAAAACTAGTAAACATTGATAATAACCAAGATACTAAATAGTAAACAGCAATAGCCAACGTAGCAGCAATTACTATCGATTTGAATTTTTCATTAACTTTTACAATGTTGTATTTGTATAATGCAAAACAAACTAAAAATGTAACAAATGTTCCACCAACGGCTTGTATTACTAAACCTGGGTAACTTGCTTCAAAAAAAGCAGAAATTCCTCCAATAAATAATCCTTCAAATAAAGCATAAGCTGGTGCTAAATAAGTGGAAAGATGTGGTTTAAAAGATGAAATTAATACTAAAATCAAACCAACAATAGCGCCACCAATAGTTAAAACAATAGGATTATAACCATTGAAAGCTAAATTCCATGTGATAAAAGCTGTGGCAACTAATAACATTAATAAAATAAAACTTTTATTAATTGTTCCTGAAACCGTCATTGTTTCGTTGTAATCTATAACGCTTACGTTATCATTCGCCGCAGAAGTATTAGAGAATGTTTTTGTCTTAAAAAACGGGTTTTTTGATTCCATAATTAATTTAATTTAGTTGTTCAAATATACTTTTTCTTTTGAAATGTAAAAAGGATTATCAAAATATTTAACTATTTCAATAATCCTTTTGATTTATTTTTAAAATAAGATTTATTCTATCTCAGAAATTCTCAAGGTATTTACCATTCCTTTTTCAACAACTGGCATTGCAGCTAGATTGATTAGAATATCACCTTTTTTAACATATCCATTTTCTTTAGCAATGTGGTTAATGTCTTCTACGGTGTCGTCTGTACTTACAAACTTATCATAGAAAAATGCATTTACACCCCAAAGTAAGTTCAATTGTGTTAGAATTCTTCTGTTAGAAGTATAAACCAAAATATGAGCCGATGGACGCCAAGCCGAAATCTGAAAAGCTGTATAACCACTGTTTGTTAAAGTAGAAATTGCTTTTGCTTTAATTTCATTTGCCATATACGCTGCATGATAGCAAATAGATTTGGTAATAAAACGTTTCGTTCTAACTTGCGGTGCCGTTAGTGGTACTTGAATTAGCGGAGAATCTTCTACTGCTTCAATGATTTGTGTCATTTTTTCAATTACTTGTACTGGATAATTTCCAACAGAAGTTTCACCTGATAACATTACAGCATCTGCACCATCCATAACCGAGTTAGCAACGTCGTTAACTTCTGCTCTAGTTGGAGTTAAACTTGTAATCATCGTTTCCATCATTTGTGTTGCCACAATTACAGGAATACGAGCCGTTTTGGCTCTATGAATTAATTTCTTTTGAATCAAAGGAACTTCGTGTGCTGGAATTTCAACTCCCAAATCACCACGAGCCACCATTAAACCATCGCAGAATGCAACGATTTTATCAATATTTTCAACCGCTTCTGGCTTTTCAATTTTAGCTATAATTGGAATTTTATGATCAGAATTTTTAGCAATTAAATCTTGCAATTCTTCTAAATCGGCTGGAGTTCTTACAAACGATAAGGCAATCCAATCCACATCTTGTTCAATAGCAAAAAGTGCATCTTTAATATCTTTTTTAGTAAGTGCCGGAAGTGAAACTTTAGTGTTAGGAAGATTTACTCCTTTTTTAGATTTCAATGGTCCACCTTGTATAACTTTACATTTTACTTCGGTAGTTCCATTAGTTTCTAAAGCTTCAAACATTAATTTTCCATCATCCAAAAGAATCTTTTCACCTGGATTTACATCTCTTGGAAATTCAAGATAGTTCATGTAAACTCTGTCTTTTGTTCCTGGAACGTCTTCTGCTGTTTGAAATGTAATAATATCACCTGGATTTACAACAACATCTTCACTCATAACTCCTACACGAAGTTTTGGACCTTGCAAATCGGCAAGAATTCCTGTTGTGTAACCGTATTCGGCATTTAATTCTCTAATAATATCGATTCGTTCTTTAACATCAGTGTAATCGGCATGAGAAAAGTTAATTCTAAATACATTTACTCCGGCTTCAACCATGTCTCTAATGACTTCTTTTGAACTACAAGCTGGACCTAACGTGGCTACAATTTTAGTCTTTTTTCTTGTTGGCATTTTTTAAAAAATTAAATTATTTTTTGATTTTATATTTTCAGAATCGATAGCATAAACCATTTTTACACTTTCGATACTATTTATTTTTGAAACGATTGTATCAATTTCTATTTCCTTTTCTGCATTTTCTATTTTAAGAAAATAATCTACTTTTTTATATTCTGGCAATAAAAAAGCCGATGCAGAAAATTTATTTTTAAATCCGGAAAACAAATCTTGCTGATTACTATTTTCAACGATTTCAATTTCGTTTTTATTTTGAACCAAATCCCACTTGATGAATTTTTCTTTGTCTTCAAATGTGAACCTTGCAAAAGAAGTTTTTCCCTCTTTTACTTGAGATTCAATATCATTTTTATTTTTACTTAAAAAAATCTCAAGATTCAGATTTAAAAAATAAGCCAATCGATAATCTTCCAATGGTGTATGAATGGCGATAATAAAAAAATCGTCTTCTTCAAATTCCTCAATAGATAGTTTAAGATTACCCATTTTGTGCCAAAATAAGTTGTAAATATAGTGTTTATAGAAATTCAAAACACCAATGAAGTATTAGATTAACGTTATTTTATAAACGAAAACGTTATAGCTTTATGAGAATTTGCATTAAATTTTGTTAATTTTTTCTTGAAATGCAAAATAAGCACGTTTCGAAGCAATTTCTTCTGCTTTCTTTTTAGAAGTTGCTCTTGATTTAGCAATTACTTTATCATCAATACTCAATTTTACCCCAAAATAACGTTGACCATCGTTTCCATTATCGTCAAAAACATCAAAATTGAATTGCTTTTTCTCTTTTTGACACCATTCAATAACCAAACTTTTATAGCTTATTACTTTTCCTTCCAATCGAGCAATATCAACATAAGGAATAATAACTCTTTTCTGAATAAATTCTTCACAATCGGCATAACCTTTATCAAGAAAAATGGCTCCAACTAAAGCTTCAAATATATTGCCATGAATGTTTTCTCCAAAATGGGAAGAAGGAACTTTACTTTCAACATAATCAATGAGATGTAAATCGCGACCAAGCTCGTTCAAATGCTCACGACTCACAATTTTGGAACGCATTTTTGTTAAATAACCTTCGTCACCAAGCGGAGCTTCTTTGTATAAATGTGCTGCAATTACAGAACTTAACATGGAATCTCCAAGAAATTCCAAACGTTCATAATTTAAAGGATTTCCATTGGCATCCAATTTATTGGAAGAACGATGGGTAAATGCTTTTTCGTAGAATTTTATGTTAACTGGCTTGAAACCAACAATTTTTTCGATAGCAACAAAAAAATTCCCGCCTTCTGAAGGACGGGAATTTCGGGTAAATATTTTTTTAAGTAATCGCATGAAAACTTTATTCTTCTAATTTTTTAAATAACACACAAGCATTGTGTCCACCAAAGCCAAAAGTATTACTCATAGCCACTTTGATTTCTCTATTTTGTGGTTTGTTTAAAGTTAAATTCAACGATGGATCAATATTTTCGTCTACAACAGTATGATTAATAGTTGGAGGAACAATACTATGTTTCATTGCCAAAATAACGGCAATTGCTTCAATCGCACCTGCAGCTCCAAGTAAATGACCTGTCATTGATTTAGTTGAATTAATGTTGATGTTTTTAGCATGAGCACCAAAAACATGACTAATTGCTTTCAATTCGGCAACATCACCAAGTGGCGTTGAAGTTCCGTGTGTATTGATGTGATCAACCATTTCTGGAGTCATTCCTGCATCACGCAACGTATTTTCCATAACTGCAATTACACCAATTCCTTCTGGATGTGGAGCAGTTAAGTGATAAGCATCTGATGACATTCCGCCACCGCCAATTTCACAATAAATTTTTGCACCACGCGCTTTTGCATGTTCGTATTCTTCTAAAACAATGGCACCTGAACCTTCACCAAGAACAAAACCATCACGAGTAGCATCAAATGGACGCGAAGCCGTTTCTGGACTTTCATTTCTTGTAGATAAAGCATGCATTGAATTAAATCCTCCCATTCCTGCAATAGTTACAGCCGCTTCAGAACCTCCAGTGATAATTACATCACACATTCCTAAACGAATATAATTGAAAGCATCAATCATCGCATTAGCAGATGATGCACAAGCAGAAACCGTTGTATAATTTGGACCCATATAGCCATTTCTCATAGAAATATGAGCAGGAGCAATATCGGCAATCATTTTTGGTATGAAGAATGGATTAAATTTTGGAGTTCCATCGCCTTTGGCATAGTACATTACTTCTTCTTGAAAAGTTTCTAAACCACCAATTCCTGCACCCCAAATTACTCCAACTCTATGTTTGTTTACGTTGTCATGAGTAATTCCAGCATCTTTGATAGCTTCATCACTTGATGCAATAGCATAGTGAGAAAATTTATCTAATCGACGCGATTCTTTACGATCCATGTAATCTTCAATATTGAAGTTTTTTACTTCGCAAGCAAATTTTGTTTTATGCTTTTCAGTATCGTAATATGTTATTGGAGCAGCACCACTTTTTCCATTAATTAAACCATCCCAATATTCTTGGATGGAATTTCCAATAGGAGTTAATGCTCCAAGACCAGTTACAACAACACGCTTTAATTGCATATAATTTTTTTTAAATGTATTTTAAACAAATAATACCCTGTTTTCTTTATAATTTGAACTTAAAGAGACAAGGGTATTTCAATATAGTGTGATTGAAATTCAATCAAAAATAGTCTAATTTTTTTAAAAATAATAAAAACCCGCACACATTTATAGTGTACGGGTGTTTTATTTTATTATTTTTTTGCTTCTTCGATGTAAGAAATAGCTTGACCTACAGTAGCAATGTTTTCTGCTTGGTCGTCTGGAATTTGGATATCAAATTCTTTTTCGAACTCCATAATAAGCTCAACAGTGTCTAATGAATCAGCTCCTAAATCGTTTGTGAAGCTTGCTTCTGTTACAACTTCATTCTCGTCAACGCCTAATTTGTCTACGATAATCGCTTTAACTCTTGATGCAATGTCTGACATAATCTTTAATTTTAAAATTTAAATTGTTGGCAAAAATAAAAAACTTTATTTTAAATCCACCTTTTAGTTAATAAATGTGAATACGAAATTAATAAAATAATTTTACAAAGACCTCATTTATATTATTTATTATCATTTATTATTCTTTTTTTTGCGTAATAAAAATTACAGGTAAATGAGTAAAATAGTAATATTCGCTTCTGGATCGGGTTCTAACGCCGAGAATATCATATTACATTTCAATAAAAAAAATCTTGTGAACGTATTCGAAGTCTTCACTAACAATCCTAATGCCAAAGTGTTAGAAAGAGCAAAAAACTTAAACGTTCCTTCTCAAGTTTTCAATAGACAAGAGTTAAATGAAGGAATTGTTTTAGAAAAATTAAACAAAATTCAACCCGATTTAATTGTTCTTGCCGGATTTTTATGGAAATTTCCTGAACACATTATAAAAGCATATCCTAATAAAGTAATCAACATTCATCCAGCACTTTTACCTAATTACGGTGGAAAAGGAATGTACGGAATGAATGTACATCAAGTGGTTTTAGAAAACAAAGAAAAAGAAACCGGAATCACTATACATTATGTAAACGAACATTATGATGAAGGTGAATTCATTTTCCAAAAATCTGTAAATATTGAAGATTGCAAATCCGCAGAAGAAATAGCCGATAAAATCCACGTTCTAGAGCATCAATATTTTCCTGAAGTTATAGAGAGATTATTAGAAGTTTAATTAATCCAATAATCTAAGAAGTCTAATAATCCAACAATCTAAAATGCAACACGAAGTCCACATCTACACCGACGGCGCAGCCAAAGGAAATCCCGGAAACGGTGGTTATGGCGTTGTTATGGAACTTGTTGGCACATCACATATAAAAGAATTCTACGAAGGCTTTCGTTTAACAACCAATAATAGAATGGAACTTCTAGCCGTAATTGTAGGTTTAGAAAAACTAAAAAATCCAAATATGAAGGTTTTAGTGATTTCTGATTCTAAATATGTTGTGGATTCTGTTGAGAAAAAATGGGTTTTAGGTTGGGAAAAGAAAGGATTTGCCAACAGAAAAAACGCTGATTTATGGAAACGCTTTCTAAAAGTGTACAGAAAACACCAAGTAGATTTCAAATGGATTAAAGGACACAACAACCATCCACAAAACGAACGCTGTGACGAATTAGCCGTTTACGCATCAGGTTTACCCAATTTATCGATTGATGCTTTTTATGAAAATGAAGATGGGAAGTTGTTGTAATGTTGTACTTTTTTGATAATTTCTGCGTTAATTCAAAAAACCAACTTCTATAATTTTGAAAACCAAAATTCTTATCACTACTTTTTTGTTTACCTTTTGTTTATTTGCACAACAAAAGCCAAAGGAGTTAAAATTCTTCACTCAGAAAGACTTCAACGCTTATAAATTTGAAGAAAACAAATATGACTTAAGAACAAAAAACAGTTTTCTATATCTTAGAAAAGAAAACGACACTGCCTCCTATTATCTCGATCCTTCAGACTATAAAGGAATTATAAATTATGGCGTTGATTTTGCTTCTAGAGATAAAAGGACTTTTAATTTCTTTGAATATTATTATGTTTATTACACTGATGTGCAAATTGAAAAATGTACTTTTTCAATATCAGACAGTATTGCTGAAATTGAAGGACAAATTACTAGCGGATGGAATTCTTTGGACTTCAAAGGAAAACCTCCTGTTGATGCTGTAGAAATTTCAGTTGGAGAATTAAAGAAAAGCACCGCTATTATAAGCTTTGGAAACTTTAACATGGTTGATTTTAGAGTTACTTATCAAGGTATTGAAAGGAAAGAAAGTTTTGTTTTGGACACACTTAATTCGTTGGAGTTTCACAAAATAAATTTCAGAAAAAACTTTCCTAGCTCGACTCCGTTTAAAGTTCGTTTCAAAGTGGATAAAAACTCGGTTTTAAGTATTGGTAAATTGTCTTGCTTTACTCATTTTTATAATATTGGCGAGATGTTTTTTACTCAGAAAAAGAGAAAAGGAATAATCTCACCAAAAAAAGACAAAAATGCTCCGCGATTTGTTAAAATTATTGAAAATAATGTTCAAGTCAATGACCCTAAAAACCAAATCAAAAAAGAAGTTCCACTATATTATCAACTTACTGAAAAAGCCGAAACTTTTATTTTGACAAGACAATATGCCAAAGCAAAAGAAACTTATATGCTTTTAGCAAAAGAATATCCAACTCTTTTTGCGCGAGATATTCATAATGCAATTCGGGTAGCAGTTTTGTCGAGAGATATGAAAAACGCTTTTATTTGGGGCGAAGAACTTGCCAAAAAAGGAATTGAATTACCTTATTTCAATTCAAAAATATTTAATGGTCTGAAAAAAAATCTCGAGTGGAAAAGTTTCACTAAAAAATATGATTCCATTTGCAAATTGTCTCAAAGCAAATGGAACGTCAACTTGAAAAAACAAATCAACGATTTACTTAACGAAGACCAAGCAGATTATGGATTGGAAAACCGAAAAGAATCCGTTGTTCTCTTCGAAACAACTGAACGTATAACTGATAAATTAATCGACTTACTCAAAAAAGAAGGTTATCCATCAGAGGAAAAAATAGGTGTTTTTACTAAAAATGACACTATTCTTATCCAATCACCTGAGTTTGCTGTTACCATCAGACATGCGGTACAACAAAAACCAAAAGGGCTAAATGAACTTAATGAGTTATTGGATAAAAGTTATGAAGCATTAGAGTTTGATCTCAAAAGAAGTGTCACGCACCGAAGTTTTCAAGGAGCTTGTTTCCATATCTACAAAGGCAATCTTTACATTGACAAATCCTGTGATTATAACAGTGATATAATGGTTAAAAAAATGGTTTTTATGTTTAGTAACCCTAATGGTTTTATTATTGACAATGGCGATTATATTGTTTCTGAATATAACCCAGAAGATCCAAAAGAATGGGATGATTATTATGAAAATAGTTTCAGATTGATAGTAAAACTTACTGATGACTGGAAATTCTATGAAAAATAAACTATTTCAATTGGCGTAGAATTTAAATCCTAAATCCTAAATCCTTTTAAACTTTTAAACTATAAACTTTTAAACTTCTAAACTAAAGTTTATCTTTGCACCTTTAATTTGAAAACGTAAAAATGAACAAACTTTTAATAGTAGGAACGGTTGCTTTTGATGCTATCGAAACTCCTTTTGGAAAAACAGATAAAATTCTTGGTGGTGCTGCAACGTTTATCGGACTTTCAGCTTCGCATTTTAATGTAAAATCAGGAATCGTTTCGGTTGTTGGTGAAGATTTTCCACAAGAATATTTAGATTTATTGACCGCAAGAAACATCGATATCTCAGGAATTGAAATCGTAAAAGGCGGAAAAACCTTCTTTTGGAGCGGTCGTTACCACAACGATATGAACTCTAGAGATACTTTAGCAACAGAATTAAATGTTCTTGCCGATTTTAATCCAGTTGTTCCTCAAGATTTTAAAAATGCCGAAGTAGTAATGTTAGGAAACTTACATCCATTAGTTCAATCAGGTGTTTTAAATCAAATGACATCAACACCAAAATTAGTAGTTCTTGACACAATGAATTTTTGGATGGACTGTGCTTTGCCAGAATTATTAGACGTTATCAAACGCGTTGATGTAATTACAATCAATGATGAAGAAGCTCGTCAACTTTCAGGAGAATATTCTTTAGTGAAAGCTGCTGCTAAAATCCATACGATGGGACCAAAATATGTAGTTATTAAAAAAGGAGAACACGGTGCGTTAATTTTCCATAACGAACATATTTTCTTTGCACCAGCATTACCATTAGCAGATGTTTTTGATCCAACAGGTGCAGGAGATACTTTTGCAGGAGGTTTTTCAGGATATATTGCGCAACAAGGCGATGTTTCATTTAATACAATGAAAACTGCGATTATTCAAGGTTCTAACTTAGCATCGTTCTGCGTAGAAAAATTCGGAACAGAAAGAATGGAATCATTGAAAAAAGAAGAAGTGCAAGAAAGATTGAAACAATTCAAAGCTTTAACACATTTTGATATAGAATTATAATAAATTTATGCCTCGAAATTATCGGGGCATTTTTATTTGAAAATACAACACACAACTAAACTACAATACAATGAGTGACGCAATCAAACACGAATGTGGAATTGCACTTTTACGATTAAAAAAACCGTTAGAATTCTACAAAGAAAAATACGGTTCGGCTTTCTATGGAATACAGAAAATGTATCTTCTCATGGAAAAGCAACACAATCGCGGTCAAGACGGTGCCGGATTTGCATCGATTAAACTTGATGTTGAACCAGGCGAACGATACATAAGCCGCGTTCGTTCCAACGATGCACAAGCGATTCAAGATGTTTTTAAACAAATCAATGAACGTGTAAACGAAGAATTGACCTTACATCCAGAATACGCTGATAATGTGGCGCTTCAAAAAGCCAATATTCCATATATCGGAGAATTATTTCTTGGTCATGTGCGTTACGGAACTTTTGGAAAAAACAGTATTGAAAGTGTTCATCCTTTTTTGCGTCAAAATAATTGGATGCACCGAAATCTTATTGTTGCCGGAAATTTCAACATGACGAATGTTAAAGAACTTTTCAATAGTTTGTTAGAATTAGGACAACATCCAAAAGAAATGGCGGATACAGTGACCGTAATGGAAAAAATCGGACATTTTCTAGACGATGAGGTTACCGATTTATACCAAGAATGTAAAAACAACGGATTATCAAAAAGAGAAGCTTCACCAGTAATTGCTGAAAAACTTCCTGTTGCTAAAATATTAAAACGTGCTTCCAAAGGTTGGGATGGTGGCTATGCTATGGCAGGACTTTTTGGTCACGGCGACGCTTTTGTATTTAGAGATCCAGCAGGAATTCGTCCAGCTTATTTCTATGAAGATGATGAAATTGTTGTAGTAGCTTCAGAAAGACCAGTTATTCAAACAGTTTTCAATGTTGCTTTTGACAAAGTACAAGAATTGCAACCTGGAAACGCATTAATAATTAAGAAAAACGGAACAGTTACCGAAGAAGAAATAATTGTTCCAACAGTTAAAAAAGCTTGTTCGTTTGAAAGAATTTATTTTTCAAGAGGAAGCGATGCCGAAATCTATCAAGAACGTAAAGAATTAGGAAAATTAATACTTCCAGCGGTTCTTGAAGCGATTGAAAATGATACGGACAACACGGTTTTCTCTTATATTCCAAATACAGCCGAAACCTCTTTTTATGGAATGGTGGAAGCGGCTAATGATTTCTTGAATCAAAGAAAAAACAAGTTCATTCTTGATAATAGAAAAAAGCTAACCAAAGATTCTTTGGAAGAATTGTTATCTGTAAAAATCAGAACTGAAAAAATTGCTATAAAAGATGCCAAATTAAGAACATTCATAACTGATGATGCCAATCGTGATGATTTGGTTGCACACGTTTATGACGTTACCTATGGAGTTATTAAACCAACCGATAATTTGGTAATTATTGATGATAGTATCGTTCGAGGTACAACTCTTAAAATGAGTATCATCAAAATGATGGATCGATTAAATCCAAAAAGAATAGTTGTTGTTTCATCGGCACCACAAATTAGGTATCCAGATTGCTACGGAATTGATATGGCTAAACTAGAAGGATTAGTAGCTTTTCAAGCGGCAATAGAACTTTTAAAAGAGCGAAATCAATATAAAATTGTTGATAAGGTTTATAAAAAATGCAAAGCTCAAGAAGACTTAAAAGACTCAGAAGTAGTTAATTACGTTACAGAAATATATTCGCCATTTAGCGATATAGAAATATCAAATAAAACAGCTCAATTATTAACTTCAAGTGATATAAAAGCAGAAGTAAAAATCATTTTTCAATCGGTTGACAATTTACATATAGCATGTCCGAAGAATTTAGGTGATTGGTACTTCACTGGTGACTATCCAACACCAGGTGGAAATCGTGTTGTAAATAGAGCATTTATGAACTTTTACGAAGGAAAAGACGCTAGAGCTTATTAAAAATAGTATAAATAGTGTATTTCATCGATTATTATTGTAATTCATCAATAATATTTTGAAACACAATACACCGCCATATATCTTTGGAGGACCATAGCATTAGTAGGTTAAGTTTATGGTAGATTTGGGGCAAAAAGGGTGAAAGAAATTTCACCTTTTTTATTTTCTATAAGTTCCACTTTCAAAAAGGTTTATTTACTCTCATTTGCCTATCATCCCAATATATTAAGCCATTTTAACTGCATTTGTAGGTGTCTTCCTATTATGTTTGTAGTACCATAGAATTAGTAGGTTAAGTTTATGGTAGATTTGGGGCAAAAAGGCGTTCGCTCTCGCGAACGTCTTTTTAAAAATTCACACACAAAAAAAACCGGTTGCACACACAACCGGTTTTTGATTTTTATAAGACTAAGTATTATTTAGCTTCAGCGTATCTTCTAGAAACTTCATCCCAATTAATTACATTAAAGAAAGCTTCAATATAATCTGGACGACGGTTTTGATAATGCAAGTAGTATGCGTGTTCCCAAACATCCATTCCTAAAATTGGAGTTCCGCCACAACCAACGCCAGGCATTAAAGTATTATCTTGGTTTGGAGTTCCGCAAACTTCTAATTTTCCGTCTTTTACACAAAGCCAAGCCCAACCCGAACCAAATTGAGTTGCACCAGCTTTTGCGAAAGCAGCTTTAAATTCGTCGAATGAACCTAAATCTTTTTCAATTGCAGCAGCCAAATCACCTTTTGGATGTCCACCACCATTTGGAGACATAACAGTCCAAAACAAATTGTGATTGTAAAATCCGCCACCATTATTTCTAACAGCTGCTTTAGTCATATCAAGATTTTTAAGAATTTCTTCAATAGATTTTCCTTCTAAGTCAGTACCTGCAATGGCTGCATTTAAGTTAGTTGTGTATGCATTGTGATGTTTTGAATGGTGAATTTCCATTGTTCTTGCATCAATATGTGGCTCTAACGCGTCGTATGCGTAAGGTAATTGTGGTAATTCAAATGCCATGATATTTTTTGTTATAAGTTAATACTAAAATTGATTTCAAATTTATACATTTATCTTTGTAAATGAAAATACTTTTTTTACATAATTACATTGATAAAACCTATAATAGAACTAAATGACATTTGATATTCAGCCCAAACATTTGCAAAACGAATTGATAAAACTAGTTCCGCTTCATGAAAATGATTTTGAAGAATTGTATGAAGTAGCTTCCGATCCTTTAGTTTGGGAACAACATCCTAATAAATTACGATATCAAAAAGACGTTTTTCAAAATTTCTTCGAAGGAGCGATACAATCTAAAGGAGCATTTTTTATTAGAGAAGCAACAACTAACGAACCTATTGGCAGCAGTAGATTTTATGATTACAATCCAGAAACCAATTCTATATTAATAGGTTACACCTTTATAGGAAGAAAATTTTGGGGAAACGGCTACAACAAAGCATTAAAAAAACTTATGATGGACTATGCTTTTCAATATGTAGATACCATTTATTTTCATATAGGAGCTTTTAATATTCGTTCTCAAAAAGCAATGGGAAAAATAGGAGGAATAAAAATTGACGAATTTGAAGTTGAATACTACGGAGAAGATTCTAAATTGAATTATATTTATCAAATAAATAAAAATGAAAAATTCGTGTAATTCTTAGTCAGTAAGAAATTCGTGCTAATTCGTGAAATTCGTGTAAAAAACTATGCAAAAACCAGCTTTCTCCATATACGACGCATCGGCAGGATCGGGTAAAACCTATACTTTGGTAAAAGAATACCTCAAAATCATTCTTTTATCTAAAAAACAAGATGCCTATCGCAACATTCTAGCCATTACTTTTACAAACAAAGCGGTGCACGAAATGAAAAGTCGTGTGGTAGATAGTTTGTCAGAATTCGCAAAAGATAATCCTTCGGAAAAAGCACTGAGTTTAATGCAAGTCATTCATTCAGAAACCGGAATTTCACTTTTTGATATTAAAGAAAAAGCCAAAAGTATTATTAAGAATCTGATTCATAATTACGCTGCTTTTGATATTTCAACCATTGATAAATTCACGCACAAAGTCATTCGAGCCTTTGCGCACGATTTGAATTTACCAATAACGTTCGATGTTTCGCTTGACACCGAAAACCTTTTAACAGAAGCCGTTGATGCCATTATTGCTCAAGCCGGCGAAGATGAAACCTTGACCAATCTTCTTGTAAATTTCACAATGGAAAAAACCGATGACGATAAAAGTTGGGACGTTTCGCGTGAAATTATGGAAACCGGAAAACTAATTTTAAACGAAAATAATCGAGAAGAAATTAGTCATTTCAACAATAAATCGATTGCTGAATTTGTTGAAATCAAGAACAAACTAATAGAATTTTGTAAAGAAATTGAAGCTGAAACCATTGTTCAAGCCACAGAAGCATTGCTTTTGATTGATAAAAATGGAATTGATTTAAAATCGTTTTCAGCAGGACATTTTCCTAATCATTTGAATAAAATTAAAGAAGGTCAGTTCAATCCGAATAATAAAACATATCACGAATTTGAAGATATAAAAATCAACAAAACGGCTAAAGACGGAGCAATCATCGAAAGCATAATTCCCGAATTATTGGCTATTTTAAAATCGATTTACACCAAATTTGAAAAGAAAAATTTCTACGAAGCATTCTTAAAAAACATCACGCCGCTTTCTCTTATGAATACGTTGAGCAATAAACTGCAAGAGATTCAAAAAGAGCAAAATATACTTTCGATTGCTGAATTTAATAAATTGATAAACGAGCAAATTCAAAACCAACCAGCGCCTTTTATTTATGAGCGTTTAGGTGAAAAATACAAGCACTTTTTTATAGACGAATTTCAAGATACTTCCGAAATGCAATGGCAAAATTTGATTCCGTTGATTGATAATGCTCTTTCGAGTGAAGATTTAGATGGAGCTCGCGGTTCGTTGATGATTGTTGGTGATCCAAAACAATCAATTTATCGTTGGCGTGGCGGAAAAGCCGAACAATTTATCGAATTAAGTAAAGATAAAAATCCGTTTGTGAATCCAAGCAAAGAGCTTTTTCCACTTGGAATTAATTGGCGAAGTTATGATCAAGTAATTGATTTTAATAATAAGTTTTTCAAATTTTTAGCATCCAAATTTGCTAATCAAGATTACAAAGATTTGTATGAAAACCATTCTCATCAAGAATTTAATGATAAAAAAGGTGGTTATGTAAATGTGAGTTTTATTCCAAAAATCGATAAAGAAGAAGTTTCCGATGAAGATAGTTTGGATAAAAACGATTTGTATTTGGAAGCGACTTTAAATACCATTTTGAAAGTAAAAGCCAACGGATTCAATTATAAAGACATTGTAATTTTAACTCGAAATAAAAAACCAGGAACTGCTATTGCTAATCATTTAATTGAAAACGGAATTCCGATAGTTTCTTCCGAAAGTTTGTTGCTTGGCGCATCTTCCGAAGTGCAAACTTGTATTTATATATTGCGATATTTAAAAAATTCAAATGATTTAGAATCAAAAGCTAATTTCTTGTATTATTTAGCTAATAATCATCAATCAGAATTGCCAATTCACGATTTTATATCCAAAGGAATGGAATTGAAAAACGAATTGGAATTTCAAAATTGGCTAACCGAAATTGATGTCGATTTTTCATTCCAAAACATTCGCAAAAAAGCACTTTATGAAGCAACTGAAATCATAATTTCAAAAGTGATTCCAATTGAAAAACGAAATGCTTATGTGCAATATTTCTTGGATTTGATTTTGGAACACGATTTGAAAAAGCAATCTGGAATTTCCGATTTTCTTTCTTATTGGGAAAACAATTCGGAGAAACTGAGCATTCCATCGCCTGAAGGAAATGACGCAGTTAGAATTATGACCATTCATAAATCTAAAGGTTTGGAATTTCCAGTGGTGATTTTTCCTTTTGCAGAACAAAATTATTCGCAAAACTTGGGAGATAAAATTTGGATTACAGCCGATGAAGAACAAATTGGTTTACCAAAAGCATTAGTTTCTAAAAACAAAGACGTCGAGAATTTTGGTGAAGAAGCTTCCAAAGTTTATAGTCAGAAAAAAGAAGAAGATTTATTAGACAACATCAACGTTTTGTACGTTGCGTTAACTCGTGCCGAAGAACAATTGTATGTAATTTCAGGATTGGTTTCTGAAAACAGCAAAGGAGAATTGCCTAATAATATGGCGACGTTCTTTATCGAATTTTTAGGAAGTGAATTCAATAAAGAGCAATTGGAATACGAATTTGGTTCGAATGAAAAAATCTCCACAACCAAAGAAGCAGTTTCAAATACGTTAACGATTCCTCAGCTTTCAGAAACATTAAATCCGAAAAACATCAAAATTGCACAACGCGAAAGCATCATGTGGAATACAAAACAACAAAAAGCGATTGAATTCGGAAATATCATTCACGAAATCTTGGCATTTGTAAAAACCATAAACGATATTGATTTGGCAATTACAAAAGCTATTGAAAACGGATTAATAATTTCAAGTCAAAAAGAAGAAGTTTTGGCAACGATTTATGAAATTGTAAATCACAAAGAATTAACAGAATACTTTTCAGAGGAAAATAAAGTAATGAACGAGCAAACCATTATTCAAAAACATGGAAATATCGTAAAACCTGATAGAATGTCGATTTCTAAAGACAAAAAAGTATTTCTTTTAGATTATAAAACTGGACAACATTTGCCAAAACACAAAACCCAACTTGAAAATTATCAAAAATCTATTGAAGATATGGGTTTTAAAGTAGAGAAAAAGTCACTCATATATATAGGAGAAACAATTGAAGTGTTACATTTGTAACCACAAACAATAAACGACAAATAAAGAACTAAAATATGTACGGAAAAATTCAACAACACCTGCAAAACGAACTAAATACTATTGAGCAAAATGGTATTTTCAAAAAAGAAAGAATTATAACCTCTCCACAAGGTGCAGAAATTACAGTTAACGGTGAAACGGTTTTAAACTTTTGTGCCAACAATTATTTAGGATTGTCATCACATCCAGAAGTCGTTCAAGCAGCAAAAGATGCATTAGATTCTCACGGCTTTGGAATGTCGTCTGTGCGTTTCATTTGTGGAACTCAAGATATTCATAAAACATTAGAACAAAAAATTGCCAATTTCTACGGAACAGAAGATACTATTCTTTATGCAGCAGCATTTGATGCAAACGGTGGTGTTTTCGAACCATTATTAGGAGAAGAAGATTGTATTATTTCCGATTCTTTGAATCACGCTTCTATTATTGATGGTGTTCGTTTGTGTAAAGCGGCACGTTACCGTTATGAAAATTCCAATATGGAAGATTTAGAAAGTCAATTGATTAAAGCTACCGAAGCAGGACATCGTTTCAAACTTATCGTAACAGACGGAGTTTTCTCAATGGACGGATTAGTAGCGCCATTAGATAAAATCTGTGATTTAGCCGATAAATACGATGCATTAGTAATGGTTGATGAATGTCACGCTGCAGGTTTCATAGGCGCAACAGGTAAAGGAACGCTTGAAGCCAAAGGCGTAATGGGAAGAGTCGACATCATCACAGGAACACTAGGAAAAGCTCTTGGTGGCGCAATGGGCGGATATACAACAGCCAAAAAAGAAGTTATTGAAATTTTACGTCAGCGTTCTCGTCCGTATTTGTTTTCAAATTCATTGGCACCGGCAATTGTTGGAGCATCTATTAAAGTATTTGAATTATTAGAAAAAGACACATCATTAAGAGATAAACTAGAATGGAACACTAATTATTTCAAAGAAGGTTTGAGAAAAGCAGGAATTGATTTTATTGACGGCGATTCTGCAATTGTACCAGTGATGTTGTATGACGCCAAGCTTTCTCAAATAATGGCAGATGAATTATTGAAGAAAGGAATTTATGTGATTGGTTTCTTTTATCCAGTGGTTCCAAAAGATAAAGCAAGGATTAGAGTGCAACTTTCTGCAGCTCATACTAAAGAACATTTAGACAAAGCAATACAAGCTTTTACAGAAGTTGCGAAGAATTTGAGCGTTATTTAACTAACTTGTTTATTTGCATAAATTTGTAGAATTATTTCATAATTCCCACATTTTAAGCTTTTCATTTTGATAATTCATTTTATCGCATTACTTTTGCACCATTATATGTATATAATCTAACAAAATTAAGTATGAAACATCTTAACAAATTATTTGCTTTATTGATGCTTTTAGGATTAAGTTCTCAAGCACAAGATAGTAACAACAAATGGGCTATTTCGTTTGGAGCAAACGCAGTAGACGGAGCAAGAGTGAGCGCGGCTTCTAAAATAGAAGACCAATTTTCTCAATACTTTGACGCAAAAAGATACTGGAGTATTTTACCATCAGTTTCTACTATTGGTGTGTCAAGATATGTAGGAGATAATTTCTCTTTTGGAGTAACTGGATCTGTAAACAAAATTACAAGACTAGTAGGTGAAAGAACTTACGATCCTGCAACAAACACTAATGATTACACTGTAGTTAATCCTGGTGATTTAATGTATTACGGTGTTGATGGAGTTGTTAAATACAGCTTTATGAACGCAATCAAATCAAAAAAAATTGACCCATCTGTACACGTTGGTGGAGGTTATACTTGGTTAGGTGATGCATCTGCTGGTACAATCAACGGAGGTTTAGGTTTAACTTTCTGGTTCACTGAGCAAGTAGGTTTATCATTTAGTTCAACTTACAAGCATTCATTTGATGATTCAAGAAATCCTTCAATTGATGTTCCAACTCATTTACAACACTTTGGAGGTTTAACTTTCAAATTTGGTGCTAAAGATTCAGACGGAGACGGATTGTATGATAAAGATGATGCTTGTCCAGAGGTTGCTGGTTTAAAAGAATTCAAAGGGTGTCCTGATACAGATGGAGACGGAATCGAAGATTCTAAAGATTCTTGTCCAGAAGTTCCTGGTTTAGCTGATTTCAGCGGTTGTCCTGATACTGACGGTGATGGTGTTCAAGATAAAGATGATGCTTGTATTGATGTAGCTGGTTTAAAATCATTAAATGGTTGTCCAGATGCTGATGGTGACGGTATTGCTGATAAAGATGACGCTTGTAAAGACGTTAAAGGTCCTAAAGAAAACAAAGGTTGTCCATGGCCAGATAGAGATGGTGACAAAGTTTTAGATAAAGATGACAAATGTCCAGATCTTGCTGGTACTGTAGCTAATCAAGGTTGTCCTGAAGTTTCTGACGAAGCTATCAAAAGATTAAATGATTATGCTAAAACTATCTTGTTTGATACTAACAAAGCTACTTTCCAACAAAGAACTTACCCAGTATTAGAAGCTATTACTGCTATCTTGAAAGAATACCCAAGTGCTAACTTCTCAATCGAAGGACACACTGATTCTGATGGTAAAGATGCTGCTAACTTAACTTTGTCTGAAAACAGAGCTGCAGCAGTTAAAAATTACTTAATCGAAAAAGGTATCTCTGCTTCAAGATTATCATCTAAAGGTTTCGGTGAGTCAATGCCAATTGATTCTAACAAAACTAAAGCTGGTAAAGCTAACAACAGAAGAGTTGAAGTGAAATTAGTAAAATAATTTCTTCCAAAATATTTTCAAGAAACGCCTCGATTTTCGAGGCGTTTTTTTTATATTTATAAAATGAATAACAACTCATTTTTAAATAAACTTTCCAAGATAATTGTTACCGACTATTCTGATAACTTTTCAGATTTAATAGTCATTCTGCCTAACAGAAGAGCTAAAGTTTTTCTTATTGATGAACTCAAAAAAGAAACGACTCAAACCATATTTTCTCCTGAAATTATAAGTATTGAAGACTTTGTTCAAGACATTGCTGGAATTCGTTCTATTGATAGTGTTGAATTGTTATTCGAATTTTACAATGTTTATTTATCTGTTACCGAGAAAGATCAAGAATCTTTTGAAACCTTTGCCAATTGGGCTAAAACCTTACTTCAAGACTTCAACGAAATAGATAGATATCTTCTTGAACCTGACAAGATTTTAAAATATCTAGAAAACATAAAAGAAGTAGAGCATTGGGCTGTTGATATCGATAAACGAACCGACTTAATTGATAAATATTTAATTTTCTGGAAAAAACTTCCATTATACTATCATTCGCTTTATAATTATTTATTGAATAAAGGAATTGGTTATCAAGGTTTAATTTATAGAGAAGCCGTTGATAATTTGAATCATTTTTCAGAAACTATAAAAGATAAAAAATTCCTTTTCGCTGGATTCAATGCTCTAAACCACGCAGAAGAAAAAATAATTCAACATCTTTTAGCGATTGATAAAGCCAAAATCTATTGGGATATTGATGAAACCTTTTTGAATGATCCATTTCACGATACAGGACTTTTTCAGCGTAGATTCAAATCAACTTGGCCTTATTATAAAACCAATCCGTATGAATGGATTACAAGTGATTTTAAGCAAGAAAAGAACATTCAAGTCATTGGTACTCCAAAAGCTATTGGTCAAGCCAAAATAGTTGGCGAAATCATTGAAAAATACAGCAATAAAAACGAAAGTAAACTTCAAAATGTTGCCGTAGTTCTCGGTGAAGAATCACTTTTGGTTCCCATTTTATATTCGCTTCCATCTAATGTTGATGCTTTAAATATTACGATGGGTTATTCAAGTAAAAATAATCCTGCTCAATTGTTGATTGCCAAACTATTTAAAGCGCATACTAACGCAATTTCAAGAAACGCATCGAGTTATGTGTTTTATTACAAAGATGTTTTGGATATTCTAACGCATCCGCTGATTGAACCTTACATCAATGCTAAAGAGTTGGTAAACAGAATCAATCAAAACAATTATACTTTCATAGTTCATAAACGAATCCTAGAATTACAAGAAAATCAAAATGAATTATTTCAATTGATTTTTCAAAAATGGGACACATCTTCTGTTGCTATTTTGGAAAATTTGAGTCAGATTTTGCTTAAAATCAAATCCAATTTAAGTTCAGACAACGAAGAAGAAAAGATTACGAATGCCTTTGTTTATTCTATTTTCAAAGTGATAAACAAAATGATTTCTTATTTTTCATCCAATTCAAATATTGATTCTGTAGAAACTTTATTTGCTATTTACAAACAGGTAATTGATGTTGCCGAAGTCTCTTTTGAAGGTGAACCTTTGAACGGATTGCAAATTATGGGAGTTCTTGAAAGTCGTGTGCTCGATTTTGAAACCGTAATAATCACATCGGTTAACGAAGGCAAATTTCCAGCTGGAAAAAGTATGAATTCGTTCATTCCGTATGATGTTAAAAAGGAGTACGGTTTACCAACTTTCAAAGAAAAAGATGCGATTTATACCTACCATTTCTATCACTTATTACAACGTGCTAAAAATATTTATTTGTTATATAATTCCGATAGTGAAGGTTTGGATGCTGGAGAACGTAGTCGTTTTATAACACAATTGGAAGTCGAAAAACAACCAAATCACAACTTGACATTTCAAACGTATAACGCCAATGTTCCTGAAATAGCACACCAACCATTAGTCATTCCAAAATCGGAAAAAGTGTTGATGCGATTGAAAGAAATCGCCGATAAAGGATTTTCACCTTCAGCATTGACAACGTATATTCGAAATCCGATTCAGTTTTATTTTCAAAGAATTCTGCGTATTTCTGAAACTGATGAAGTAGAAGAAAATATCGCAGTAAATACTCTTGGAACAATAATTCACGGAACTTTAGAAGAATTGTATAAACCTTTTATCGGTAAAATTTTAATTGAAAATGATATTAAAATTTGCATCAAAAACATCGATGATGAAGTGTTGAAACAATTCAAATTAGTATACAAAGAAGGCGAAATCAAAAAAGGAAGAAATCTTCTAGCTTTTGAAGTTGCCAAACGAAATGTATTGAATTTTCTAAAATTAGAATTAGAAGCCATTCAAAGCGGCGATGAAATTCAGATTATTGCTTTAGAAAAACATCTAGAACGCGTTTTAGAACATCCGAAATTACCATTTAAAGTAAAAATTGCTGGAAATGTAGACAGAATCGAAAATCGTAACGGCAAAATCAGAATCATCGACTATAAAACTGGAAATGTTACCAAACTAAGTGTTACTTTAAAATCGTGGAATGGATTAACAGAAGACATCAAAAACGACAAAATAATCCAAATTCTTGCTTATGCTTTCATGTATGAAAAAGATGCCAAAGGATTAGAAATCGAAGCCGGAATTATATCATTCAAAAACTTGAAAAATGGATTTTTACCTTTTGGATTTAAAGAAAGCAAAGAAACATTAGAAGTAATTTCACCCGAAATAATGGAAAGTTATATTGAAGAAATTGTGGTTTTATTAAATGCAATTTTGAGTAGTGATGTGGCTTTTGAAGAGAAAGTTTAAAACTTAACAACAAAACTTAGTGACCTTAGTGCATTCTTCGTGTCTTTGCGGTTAAACTCTTTTTAAAAACTCACCCAAAACCACCAACAATTCTTCCTTATTTTCAATATGACTCATGTGTCCGTCAGGGAAAGTGTGTAGTTTTACGTTGGTTCCTTCAATTTGATCAACGTTTTCATCATAATTTAAAACAGGATCTTCTTTTCCTAAAATCAATAACATTGGATAATTGGCAAAATGCAAAATCACTTCTCTATCTTTTCTAATTTTCATGCCTTCTTGACAAGCAACAATGCCTTGAAGTGGCGTTTTTAGAGCTTCCAACTTTACATATTCAATTTCATCCAATAGAATTTCACGATTTTTTTCACTGAATAAATTCGCAACACTCATTCTGATGCAAGCCACATAATTCTTTTTTACAGCAATAATGGCTCGGTCACGATTGGCTTTTCGTTCGTCGCTATCAGCTCTTGAAGTGGAGTTTAAAAGCACCAAACCTTTCATAGCATCTGGATACAATTCGGCGAAAGCCAAAGCAATATAACCGCCCATAGAATGACCCACCAAAACCGCTTTTCTAATTTTCAATTCATGCAAAACGTGATGCACCATATCGGCTTGATCTTCCATTGAGTGCACATAACCCAAACATTCGGTTTGTCCGTGACCCAATAAATCAATAGCAATAACGCGGTGTTTCTTTGAAAACTCAGGCACAAAAGCATTCCACATTTCTTTATTTTCATAAAAACCATGCAGTAAAACTACAGCCGTACCTTTTCCTTGGTCGGTGAAAGAGATTTTTGTGTTTTTGTAAATAGTGGTTTTCATGGTGTAAAAGTAGAATTTTTTAAACTCGAATTCAATTGTAATGAAAAGTTTAATTTGCAATTGTTTTGTCATTTCGACGAAGGAGAAATCACACAAAGTAATCACGAGTGAGATTCCTACGGAATGACAACTAGGAACATAAAAAAACGGCTCACTTTCGCAAACCGTTTTAACTGAAAACTGTCAACCGACAACTGTTAACTATTCATTATCGATTCAATCTCATCCACTTCAATAGGAATGTTTCTCATCAAGTTGAATGCTTCACCTTTCTCTTGAATTACCATATCGTCTTCAATACGAATTCCGAAACCTTCTGCTGGAATGTATATTCCTGGTTCAACCGTGAACACCATATTAGCTTGCATTGGTTCGTGTAGTAATCCGTAATCGTGTGTGTCTAATCCCATGTGGTGCGACGTTCCGTGCATAAAGTATTTTTTATACGCTGGCCAATCTGGATTTTCATTTTGAACATCAGCTTTGTCAATCAATCCCAAACCTAAAAGTTCTGAAGTCATTATTTTACCAACTTCTACATGATATTGTTTCCATAAAGTTCCTGGAACCAACATTTTTGTAGCTTCATTTTTTACACGTAAAACCGCGTTATACACTTCTTTTTGTCTATCAGAAAAACGTCCCGAAACCGGAACCATTCTCGTCATATCACTTGAATAATTTGCGTATTCTGCACCAACGTCAAGCAAAATCAAATCACCTTCGTTACATTGTTGGTTGTTTTCAATGTAATGCAACACATTAGCATTGTTTCCAGAAGCGATAATTGGCGTATAAGCAAAACCTTTCGAACGATTTCTTAGAAATTCATGCGCAAATTCGGCTTCGATTTCGTATTCCATTACGTTTGGTTTTACGAAATTCAAAACTCTACGAAATCCTTTTTCAGTGATATTACAAGCCTCTTGAATTAAGTCTAATTCTTCGCTTTCCTTCACCGAACGTATACGTTGCAAGATAGGATTTGATTTCTCCACTTTATGCGCTGGATAATTTTCTTTCCACCATTTGATAAAACGTGCTTCACGGGTTTCCGTTTCAATTACGGCACGATAATGTTCGTTGGTGTTGATGTAAATGGTGTCGGCGTAAGTCATAACTTCTTTCAAAGTTTTATGAAAATCTTGCAACCAAATCACGGTTTTAATTCCAGCCACTTCAAACGCTCTTTGTTTAGTAAGCTTTTCGCCTTCCCAAATAGCAATGTGTTCGTTAGTTTCTTTTAAGAATAAAATTTCACGCAAATGCTCATAAGGCGCATCAGGAAAAAGCAACAAAATACTTTCTTCTTGATCAACACCCGATAGATAAAAAATATCACGATGTTGTGCAAAAGGCAAAGTAGAATCGGCAGAAACTGGATAAATATCGTTTGAATTAAAAACGGCAACACTGTTAGGTTTCATTTGCGCCGTGAATTTCGCTCTGTTTTTAATAAACAAATCACGGTCTATTTGATGGTATTTCATTTTTAGATTTTTAGATTTTTGGATTGTTAGACAATTCGATAATTTTATTTACCAAAATTACGCAAACTATCTTTTTAATGTGTAGCCAAATGGCGTTATTTTTGTTTAGCCACAGATTCACAGATTAAAATTTATTTTTAAGTGATGGAAATAGAAAAAATCTGTGAATCAGTGGCGATTCTACAAGATGTTTTTACGAATACGACTCATGTGACGCGATGAAATTCCTAAAAATGATGATAAATAATGCAACGGAACTTCTTGAAGTAATTTGGGTTCGGTTGCTAGCAGTTTTTTATAACGTTCTTCTGGAGTTAATGTCAGCAAATCAATCCGATAATCATCGATTAAGCAAATTTGTTTTTCAATAACATTGTAATAAAATTGATGAAATGCTTTATTGTTTTCGATTAAATCTTTGAAAGTTTTTAAATCTACAATCCATAATTTACAATCGGCAATTGCTTTTATGTTTTTTCGCGAAGGTTTTCCAAATAAAAAACTACTTAACGAAGAAGTAACCGAATTTCTTAATGCTAAATATGTTGTTTTTTCTTCATCCAAAATTTCGATGGAATGTTGTAAAATGCCACTTTCTACAAAACAAAAATGATTACAAACTTCATTTTCTTTTACAAAGAATTCATTTTTCTTAAGATGTAAAATTTGAAATGTTTCTCTAGCTTTAACAATAGGTTCTTGCATAGAGTTATCTTTTACATCAATAAATTGACATAAATAATCAAGAAAAGCATCGTTTGATTTTAAAACTGGCATTTGTAAAAGTTTCAACAAAAATATCCAAATAGTTTTCAACTCAGATTAAAATCTATATTTTTATAAAAAATTTCATAATGAGAACTAAATTTTTGTCACTACTGCTTCTTTTCACAATTGTTCTTCACGCACAAGACAAAAAATCGTATCAACTATTTGATAAAAACGGAAAGAAAGTCTCTTACGATAAATTGCTAAAAGCATCTTTAAAAACACAAGTTGTTCTTTTTGGAGAATATCATAATAATTCTGTTTCACATTGGTTGCAACTTGAATTGACTAAAGATGTTGCGGCAAAAATACCTGTGGTTCTTGGTGCAGAAATGATAGAAGCCGATAATCAAACCCAATTAAACCAATATTTGAAAGGTGAAATCGATCAAAAGAAGTTGGACTCTACAGCTCGACTTTGGAAAAATTATCCTACAGATTATAAACCTTTAGTTGATTTTGCAAAAGAAAATAACTTTGATTTTATAGCTACTAATATTCCTAGACGTTATGCTTCTATGGTTTCTAAAAAAGGTTTTGAAGCTTTAGAAACTCTTACGTCTGAAGAAAAGACATGGATTGCTCCTCAACCAATTCCTTATGACGCATCACTTCCTGGTTATGTTGAAATGATGAAAATGATGGGTGACCATACAAGTCCGAATATGCCAAAAGCTCAAGCTAGTAAAGATGCAACAATGGCTTATTTTATAAATAAAAATTTGAAAGCCAACAGTGTTTTCATTCACTATAATGGGACTTTTCATTCTGATAATTTTGATGGGATTAATTGGTATTTAAAAACTTACAATCCAAGCATAGAAATTGTAACAATATCCACTGTTGAACAAAAAGACATATCAAAACTTGAAAAAGAAAATTACAATAAAGCTGATTTTATTCTCGTTATTGATGAAGATGTAACAAAAACGTATTAAATTCGTTTAATATTTACGTGCTTTATATTTATTTGTTATTTGAAAAATAAATTTGAAGCTAGAAAACTTAAAACCAAGTATGAAAAAAATAGTTTTATTACTAACAATTTTAACCTTAAGCATTTCTTTCTTTTCTTGTGAAGATTTAGATGACAATCAGGTAGAACCTATGTTGATTATTAAATTTAAGTTTGATCCAAATCAAGCTCGATTGAATAATTTAGGTCAGCCTTCATTTGTTCCTTTTGGTAATGGTGCGCAGTCACCTGTTTTTAACAAAATTTCTTCACATTATATTGAATTTGCCAAAGATGCAAACACGCAATTAGGCGATGGAAGTATTGTTTATCATGGTCAAGAAACAGCAATTGGAGGTGCTAATGCAATAGATTTTAGTAAAGCTAAAATTGTAGCTGAAGGAGAAGCTTTTTTAGAAATCCCTCTTAAAGATTTAGCAATTGGAAGTTATGAATGGTTGAGAGTTTCGTTATCCTATCAGAATTACCAAATAAAAATTCGTAAACCAGGTTCGAGTCTTGAGTATGATGGAACTTTAGAGAGTTTTGTAGGATTCAATACTTATATAGGAACTCATAGCATTGGTAATACTTTTTTCCAAGTTGATGCCAATAAGCCACAAGGATATTGGGCCTTTGCACTAAATGATTTTCCATATTCTGCATCAGGTCAGGCTCCAGCAGGAGCAACGACAGTTCCAAATCCAATTGCTGCAACATCATCAATTCCTTTAACTTCATGTGTTGTCACAGGAAAATTTAATACTCCATTAGAAATTACAGGATTAGAAAAGAAGAATGTTGTAATAACAGTTTCATTATCTACCAACAAAAGTTTTGAATGGATTGATACTAATGGTAACGGAAAATTTGATCCATCTCAAGGTGAGAATGTTGTTGATATGGGATTAAGAGGATTGATTCCGTCTTACACAAAGTAGTTTTGTTTAAGAAAAAACATCTTTTTTGTCAATATAACACTTTGAAAATCAACAAGTGTTAAACTCACTTTAAATTGATTATAAATTACGACGAAAAGGTTGTAGTTAATGTCAAATAGCTGTATTTTTGTTTGATTTTTTAAAATAAATTATACAATCTTATGGCAAAATCTGCACTTTTAAAGTCATCTATCGCAAAAAAATACTGGATGGCTCTTACGGGTTTATTTTTATGCTTGTTTTTGGCAGGACATTTAGCCGGAAATCTACAATTGATTTTTGGAGACGCATTACAATTCAATAAGTATGCGTTATTTATGACTTCAAATCCAGCAGTTAAGTTACTTTCTTATGTAACCTACATTTCAATTTTATTTCATGCAGTTGATGGTTTTATGTTAACCTATCAAAATGTTAAAGCAAGACCAGTTGGTTACGCAAAATCCAATCCAGGAGCGAATAGCTCATTTTCTTCTAGAAATATGGCAATCTTGGGAACTTTGATTTTGGTTTTTATTGTTACACACATGGTTAATTTTTGGGCAAAAATGCATTTTGATAAAAACATGCCTTTGCAAACAATTACTGTTGAAGCAATGGGACAAAAACAAGACCTATACTTAACAACTAATGAAGGATACTTGCCTGTGCAACAAGTTGCGAAATCTTATGATGAGGCGACAAAATCTGGTCTTCAAACTTACATTGAAAACAGAACAGAATTTTACAATACTCAGGCAAAAGTAAAAGTTGGAGAAGGTTATAAGGATCTTCACAAAATTACAGTAGCATTTTTTAAAGATGCAAAATACGGTTTAATTGCAACAATTCTTTATGTGATTGCAATGGCTGTTTTAGCTTTTCACTTGTTACATGGTTTTCAAAGCGCTTTCCAATCGTTAGGACTTAATAATCCAAATTGGACACCTAAAATCAAGTTTTTCGGAACTGCTTTTGCAATTGTTGTTCCGTTGTTGTTTGCAATTATTCCAGTTTACATTCACTTTTTCTTAAAATAATCAACATCAGATATATATTATGAAGTTAGATTCTAAAATACCAGAAGGGCATATTTCACAAAAATGGACTGATTATAAAGATCATTTAAAATTAGTTGCCCCAAATAATAGACCAAAAATTGACATTATTGTTGTAGGAACTGGTTTAGCAGGAGCTTCGGCTGCCGCTTCACTTGGTGAAATGGGTTATAATGTTAAAGCTTTTTGTTTTCAAGATTCACCTCGTCGTGCGCACTCAATTGCAGCTCAAGGAGGAATAAACGCTGCTAAAAATTACCAAAATGACGGAGATAGTATTTTTAGATTATTCTATGATACTATTAAAGGTGGTGATTACAGAGCTCGTGAGGCAAACGTTCACCGTTTAGCAGAAGTTTCAGGAAATATTATCGACCAATGTGTGGCTCAAGGAGTTCCTTTTGCACGTGATTATGGTGGATTATTAGATAACCGTTCGTTTGGTGGTACTCAAGTTCAAAGAACTTTTTATGCTGCTGGACAAACGGGACAACAATTATTATTAGGAGCATACTCTGCTTTATCAAGACAAATTGGACTTGGACGTGTAAAAATGTTCAACCGTCACGAAATGTTAGATTTAGTAAAAGTAGACGGAAAAGCCCGTGGAATTATAGCACGTAACTTGGTAACAGGTGAATTAGAAAGACATTCAGCTCATGCAGTTGTTATTGCATCTGGAGGTTATGGAAATGTTTATTTCCTTTCTACAAATGCCATGGGAAGTAACGTTACAGCTGGTTGGAAAATTCACAAACAAGGAGCATTATTTGCTAATCCATGTTTTGTACAAATTCACCCAACATGTATTCCAGTTCACGGAACCAATCAGGCGAAATTAACTTTGATGTCAGAATCATTACGTAATTCAGGTCGTATTTGGGTTCCTAAGAAAAAAGAAGATGCGGAAGCAATTCGTGCAGGAAAATTAAAACCAACACAATTATCAGAAGAAGATAGAGACTATTTCTTAGAAAGAAAATATCCTGCTTTTGGTAATTTAGTGCCACGTGATGTGGCTTCAAGAGCAGCAAAAGAAGTTTGTGACGAAGGAAAAGGAATTGAAGCAAACGACACTAATGAAGGAGTTTACTTAGATTTTTCTACTGAAATTCAAAATAAAGGAAAACAAGCAGCTTACGCGCAAGGAAATCATAATCCAACTCCTGAGGAAGTTACTTCTTTAGGAAAACAATGGTTGAAAGAGAAATATGGTAACTTGTTTACTATGTATCAAAAAATTACGGATGAAAATCCATATGAAACCCCAATGAAAATTTATCCAGCAGTTCACTACACAATGGGTGGTGTTTGGGTTGATTATAACTTGCAATCTACAATTCCTGGTTGTTTCGTTGCTGGTGAAGCAAATTTCTCTGACCATGGTGCTAACAGACTAGGAGCTTCAGCTTTAATGCAAGGTTTAGCCGATGGTTATTTCGTTCTTCCTTATACAGTTTCTAACTATCTAGCAGACGAAATTAGAACTGGTAAAATTTCAACAGATACTCAAGAATTTGCTGATGCAGAAAATAGAGTTAAAGATTCTATTGATAAATTCTTAAATAACAAAGGTTCTAAATCGGTGGATCATTTTCACAAACGTTTAGGATTAATTATGTGGAATAAAGTTGGTATGGGTAGAAATGAAGCAGGTTTAAAAGAGGCTATTGCTGAAATTACTGCTTTAAAAGAAGAATTTTACAGAGATGTAAATGTTCCTGGAAACGCAGATGAACTAAATCCACAATTAGAAAAAGCATTACGTGTTGCAGATTTTATTGATTTAGGTCAATTAATGGCAATGGATGCTTTACAAAGAAACGAATCTTGTGGTGGTCATTTCCGTGAAGAATATCAAGATGCAGAAGGAGAAACACTTCGTGATGATGAAAACTTCTCATTTGTTGGTGCTTGGGAATACAAAGGTGATGATATCACTAAAGAAGAGCTTCACAAAGAAGAATTGAAATACGAGTTTATTAAAATAGCCGCAAGAAATTACAAATAATAGAGTTATGAGCGCAGCAAAAAATATAAATATTACCCTAAAAATTTGGCGTCAGAAAAACTCCAAAGCTAAAGGGAATTTAGAAACATATAAATTAAATGATGTTTCTACAGCAAGTTCGTTTTTGGAAATGTTAGACCAATTGAATGAGCAATTAATCAATGATAAAATTGAGCCAATTGCATTTGATCACGATTGTCGTGAAGGAATTTGCGGAATGTGTTCTTTATATATCAACGGTCGTGCACACGGTCCAGATACAGGAATTACAACTTGTCAATTGCACATGAGAATGTTCAATGATGGTGACACAATTTTTGTTGAACCATGGAGAAGTAGAGCGTTTCCAGTAATTAAAGATTTAGTTGTTGATAGAAGTGCTTTTGATAGAATTCAACAAGCTGGTGGTTTCGTTTCTGTAAATACATCAGGAAATACAATTGATGCGAATGCAACTCCTATTAATAAAAACGATGCAGATAAAGCTTTTGAAGCAGCTGCCTGTATTGGTTGTGGTGCTTGTGTAGCAACTTGTAAAAATGGTTCAGCAATGTTATTTGTTGGAGCAAAAGTTTCTCAATATGCATTATTACCTCAAGGAAAAGTTGAAGCTACAAATCGTGTATTAAACATGGTGCGTCAAATGGACGAAGAAGGTTTCGGAAACTGTACTAATACAGGAGCATGTGAAGTAGAATGTCCAAAAGGAATTTCTCTAGAAAACATCGCTCGTATGAACAGAGAATATTTAAAAGCAAGTGTTAAGTAATTAACTACTTATCAAAATAGTTTAAAAAACGCATTCATTTATTTGGATGCGTTTTTTTATTTAATAAAATTCAAATCAATTATCTTTACGGAACAAATTTTTGAAATTAATATGAAAAAATTTCTTTTTTTATCAACTGTAATTTTACTTTTTAGTAATTTGTCAATGGCACAAAATCTGAAACTAATGACTTATAATATTCGTTTAGATGTGGCAAGCGATGGTGAAAATGCTTGGTCTAATAGAAAAGACTATTTCTGCTCGCAACTAGCATTTTATGATCCAGATGTTTTCGGAATTCAAGAAGCCTTACCCAATCAAGTTATTGATATCGCAACTGCCTTACCCAAATATAATTATGTAGGAGTAGGTAGAGATGGCAATGGGAAAGGCGAGTCATCCAATATATTTTACAAAAAAGATAAATTTGAATTGTTGCAAGAAAGTACATTTTGGTTGTCGGAAACTCCAGAAGTTATTTCTAAAGGTTGGGATGCTGCTCTGAATAGAGTTTGCACTTATGCCTTGTTGAAAGACAAAAAAACAAAGCAAATATTTTGGGTTTTCAACACACATTTTGATCATATAGGAGAATTAGCCCGAACAAATTCCATACAATTAATCCTTTCAAAAATTAAGTGTTTTAATACTAAAAATTATCCTGTCTTTCTTATGGGTGATTTCAACTCTGAACCATCTGAAGAACGAATAATAAATCTTAAAAAAGAAATGTTTGATAGTCACGATGTTTCTATGGAAAAACCATTTGGTCCATCAGGTACTTTCAATGCTTTTAAACATAATGAAGCGGTAACAAAAAGAATTGATTACATCTTTTTATCAAAAAATAACAATCTTAAAGTTATAAAATTTGCCGTTTTGAGTGACTCAAAAGATTTGAAATATCCATCAGATCATTTGCCAGTTTATGCCGAAATAAGTTTTAATTAAAAGCATTTTTTTATCTTTGGAAAACTAACAAACAACATAATGAGAAACTTTTTTTTGCCACTACTTCTTTTTATTTCAATAGTTTCATTCGGACAAAATTATCACAAATACGTCAATCCAATGATTGGAACTGGAGGTCATGGTCATACTTATCCTGGAGCAACTGTTCCGTTTGGAATGGTGCAACTTTCACCAGATACCAGAATTGATGGAAGTTGGGATGGATGTTCAGGATATCACTATGATGATTCAGTAATTTATGGGTTTTCTCACACACATTTAAACGGAACAGGTTGCACCGATTATGGCGATATTATGCTAATGCCAACAATGGGTGAGCACAATTTTATTCCAAATGAATATGGTTCTAAGTTTTCCCATTCTAATGAAAAAGCTACTGCCGGATTCTATTCAGTGAAGTTAGATAAACATAATATTGATGTTCGTTTAACCTCTTCTACACGTGTCGGATTTCATGAATACACCTTTAATAACGCTGGACAAGCTAATATAATTCTAGATTTAAACCATAGAGATAAATTGCTATATGGCGATGTGAAAATTATTGACAAAAAAACGATTCAAATTCTAAGAAGAAGCGAAGCTTGGGCAAAAGATCAATACGTTTATGCTCAAATTGAATTTTCTGTACCGTTGGAAATTTCAAATTCTCATGCAGATGAGAAAATTAGCCCAACATTTTTCGCTGGTACGGAACTAAAATTGGCATTTTCGAAACAAGTTAAAAAAGGTGAAAAAATTTCAGTAAAAGTTTCACTTTCACCAACAAGTTACGAAGGAGCAAAATTGAATATGTCTGAAATAAAAGGTTGGGATTTTAATAAAGTTAAACAAGAAGCCGAGCAACTTTGGGACAAACAATTATCGAAAATAGAAATTACAGAAACAGATAAAGATAAGTTGTCCATTTTCTACACCGCTTTATATCACACAATGGTTCAGCCCAATATTGCGCAGGATATTGATGGGAAATACCGCGGTAGAGATAATAAAGTACACAGTGGTGAAGGATTTGATTATTACTCGGTTTTCTCTCTTTGGGACACGTTTCGTGGCGCACATCCATTATATACATTAATCGAAAAGAAACGCACTGCCGATTTCATAAATACTTTTTTAAAACAATACGAACAAGGCGGAAGATTACCAGTTTGGGAATTAGCGTCCAATGAAACCGATTGTATGATTGGTTATCATTCGGTTTCGGTTATGGCTGATGCAATGGCAAAAGGAATTACAGGTTTTGACTACGAAAAAGCATTTGAAGCCGCAAAGCATTCGGCGATGCTAGATCATTTAGGATTAGATGCTTATAAAAAACAAGGTTTTATTTCAATGGATGATGAACACGAAAGCGTTTCTAAAACCTTAGAATATGCTTACGATGATTGGTGTATTGCTCAAATGGCTCAAATTTTAAATAAAAAAGAAGACTACGAGTATTTCATGAAACGTTCACAAAGTTGGAAGAACATTTTCGATTGGAATACCGGTTTCATGCGACCAAAGAAAAATGGAGGTTGGGATAAACCATTTGATGCAAGAGAAATCAATAATAATTTTACCGAAGGAAATTCTTGGCAATATTCGTTTTTTGTACCACAAGATATTCCGGGAATGATTGAAGCGTATGGTGGAAATGATAAATTTGAAGCCAAACTAGACGAAATGTTCAACTCTGAAAGTAAAACTACAGGAAGAGATCAAGTTGACGTAACTGGATTAATCGGACAATATGCACACGGAAACGAACCAAGTCATCACATGGCATATTTGTACAATTACATTGGAAAACCAGAAAAAACTACAGAGAAAGTACATTACATTTTAAATAATTTTTACAAAAACACACCTGACGGATTAATAGGAAACGAAGATTGCGGACAAATGAGTGCGTGGTATGTTTTGAGTTCAATGGGGATTTATTCGGTTACGCCAGGACAAATTGAATGGTCAATAGTTAAACCTTTCTTTGAAAATATTAAAATTACTACTGATAAAGGATTAAAAACATTGAATAATAAAACCCCGAAAAGTTATTTTAAATTTTTGGATACTAAATTTGAAAAGTATGCAATTACAGATGATTTTGATGTTGCAAATGCAGTTAAAGAAGAAGATTTAATTAAAGACATTATTCCTGTTCCAGTAATTCAAGCAGAAAGTAAATCGTTTAAAGATAAAATGATTGTTTCTTTTGATTCATTTGATAACGAAGTAGAATACTTTTATAGTATTAATAATAAGAAATTCGAAATGTTTTCAAATGAGTTAATTTTGAATGAAACTTCAACTATTAAATTTTATTTAGCTAATGGATTTGGAAAAGTTAGCGACACCATTTCAGCAACCTTCTTCAAAAAACCAAACAATTACACTATTGATATAAAATCTACATATAATCCTCAATATCATGCTGGTGGAAAGGATGGTTTATTAGATGGAATTAATGGAACAACAAATTGGAGAAAAGGAGATTGGCAAGGATATCAAACTCAAGATTTTGAAGCCATTGTTGATTTGCAAAATGTAAAAGAAGTATCCAATTTTAGTGCAACCTTTCTACAGGACCAACGTTCTTGGATTTTAATGCCAACTAAAGTAGAATATTATAGTTCGACAGACAATGTCAATTTTACATTAATATCAACTGTTGCCAATGACGTTGATCCAAAAAAAGACGAAAACGCTATTAAAGATTTTAGTTTTACAACTTCAAAACCTATCAATGCAAGATATATAAAAGTAAAAGCCTACAATTACGGAAAACTACCAGAATGGCATTTGGGTTATCCTTACAATGGAGATGCGTTTATTTTTATAGATGAAATAACAATTAAATAAAATCTGCGAGAATCCGTGTTTTCACGAAGTGAATCCGTTTCATCCGCGTTCTAATAAAAGATACTGAAACAAGTTCAGCATATATGAAAATAGCCTTAATCCAAACCGAATTATCCTGGGAAAATCCCAATGAAAACAAAGCTTTACTTCAAGAAAAGATAAATGCTATTTCGCAATATGTGGATTTAATTGTTTTGCCCGAAATGTTTACATCAGGTTTTACAATGAATCCGAAAAACGTAGCTCAAACCATGCAAGGTGAAGCTATTTCATGGCTAAAAGAAACAGCAAAAGATAAAAATTGTGCCATCACAGGAAGTTTAGTAATCGAAGAAAACGGCAACTATTTCAATCGATTGGTTTTTGTGTTTCCATCAGGAGAAATTCAAACTTATGATAAACGCCATCTGTTTACATTAGCAGGAGAAGACAAAGTTTACACATCTGGAAAGGATAAATTAATTGTAGAATATAAAGGATTCAAAATCTGTCCGCTTATTTGTTATGATTTACGTTTCCCAGTTTTTGCCAGAAATGTAGAAAATTATGATGTGTTGATTTATGTAGCCAATTGGCCAAAACCTCGAGTAAACGCTTGGGATATTTTGCTAAAAGCACGCGCAGTAGAAAACATGAGTTATGTAATTGGAGTCAATCGTGTTGGTATGGATGCTAATAATCTCGAATACATCGGACATTCGCAAGCCGTTGATTTTCTTGGAAATTATATTCAAGAACCTCAAGAAATAGAAGGCGTTTTTATAGTCGAATTAGATAAAAACGAAATGATAGAAACTAGAAAAAAATTAAATTTTCTAAATGACAGAGATGAATTTAAGTTGGTTTAATTTTCCAAAAAACTAAGTTTGAATATAAACTCGAAGCTTGCAACCCGAAACTCGCAGACTAACTATTTCCCAACATCAACTGGTTGTTCCACATCCCAGTTAGCTCTCACATCAACTTCTTTTGGAAAGTAAATTACTTCCTCACTTTGGCGTTGTTCTAGAAAGCTTCCTGGTGTCCATCGCTTATTTTTATCATCGTCATAGATTACACGAATGGTATATTTTGCAGGATCAATTAAGTCAAAATTCAATAACGTTTCCTTTTCAGAATATTGACTAACAATAACTTTTCCGTCTTTATCAGTTAATTCTACAATAACAGGAAAACGTTTTACATTCTCGAGTTTTATACGAAGATTTCCATAATCAGATAAGTTGTTGGTAGAAAAATCAAAAGATAAGCTATCATTTTTTCTATCATAATAATCCGTTAATGCTTCCGGCAAAACTTTTAAATTGTATTTTTCTAAAGGTTCTTTATTAAAGATAAACTTTAACTCTTGCTTTTGTTCATCATACTCATTAGTAAATTTTACTTCTGTAGAATCTTTATTAATAAGTTTCATTTTCGTTACGTCCCATTTTGTCAATGGAACATTCGATTTTATTGCAAAATCATCTCTAAAGCTGATGGTTCCTTGTTGTTCTGAACTAAATCCTAAAGTATCTCTTTTTTGTTCTTTAACTTTTAAAGAAAAGGTCTTTTGAAATTTATTCTTTGAAACATCAATACTCAATGAATCGCCTTTTATAGCTTTAAACCATACTTGAAGTGAATCTTTCTTAGGTAATTGTGTAACCACAAAAGGAATGGTTTCAGAGTTCTTTTTAAGCGCTATTTTTATATCTTTAGGATTTCCTTCATATCCAACGGTAAATCTTGAACCAGAAGCCTGTGATGCGTTTACAGCTTTAAAAATTGGTTCCTCTTTAAAAAGTTCTAATTCGTAAATAGTATCATTCGGAATAGTAATAAATTCCTTTTGAAATCCTATTTTTTCAGTTTTAGGATCAAATTTATTGTTTCCGTTTACATCTTTCAAAGCAATCAAACGGTATTTTCCTTCTTTAATATTCTCAAATTTAACCAATTGCAAACTGTCCAAAGTGTTAGTAATATATCTTGGCACTTGTTTGTAAATTATGGAATCATTATATTTATCATTGGCATCATAAAGCATTATGGAAACATAATTATCTACTTTTCTCTCAATAGCATCTTTTACTTTTGCACCCAAATTCAATGAATCTATATAACTTCCAGTAGAAAAAACATATTTGAATTGTTGGTAAGGATTTCCTTCGTTGTTATCTTGAATACTTTTTCCGAAATTAAAACTGTAAGTAGTGTTTGGAAGAAGTGTGTCTTTAATTCTGATAGTAATAACTTTACTTGCGTTGTAAGGTAAAATCTCTGGTTGACGCTTCATTGGTGGCGAAATGATAAGCTGCTTATTAATGTCTTTCAACTTAATGTATTCGTTAAAACTGATTTTTATTTCCTTTCCAGTGAAATTTGTAGAGAAATTTTTAGGTAAACTATTGACCATTTTTGGAGCAATAGTATCTTTCATACCGCCAGTGATAGAGCCTCTTTTAGCACATCCAATCACTAGAAAAACTAGTAATAGTAAAACATATTTAAAAACACCTTTTTGCATCAATTCTTTAATTTCTTACCGCAAAATAACAATTATATTTAGTGGAAACGAAATCTTTTTATTTATAATTAACTAAAAATCACTACTGCGTCATTGCCATACAAACAATACTGATTTTTGAACCCGGAATTTTTAGCAGTTCTCTACCACAAGCTTCAAGCGTTGAACCAGTTGTAATTACATCGTCAATTAATAAAAAATGTTTATTGTGATGGGATTCGTTATAATTAATCCCGAAGATGTTTTCTACAACTTCAGCTCTTCCAAAAATTGATTTAGTAGTTTGAGTTTTTGAATAAACATTTCTTACCAAAATAGTTTCATCATAAGATTTGTTCCAGCTTTTTGAAAGAGCTTCGCCAAAAGTAGTTACTTGATTATAACCACGTTCTTTAAATCTTTTTTTATGTAACGGAATTGGAATTATGAAATCAACATCTTTTAGTTCTTCAACATTTTTCAACTCTTCTGCATACCAATATCCAATAGCTTCACCAATTTCTTGATGACCTTTGTATTTCAGTTTGTGAATCATTTCTTGAACAATTCCTTTTTTGTGAAAATACATCAAGCTTGAAGCAAATTCTATAGGAATTCGACCATAAAATTTCGAAAAAACGTCATTGTTCTTGCTTAAATGTTGATTTGTAAGCGGAATATCATGTCGGCATGAAGTACAAATTACAATTTCATCTTTCAATAAAAACGAATTACAACCTGCACAAGCTTTAGGAAAAAAGAGATTTATGATGCTTTGAATCATTAAATTGGGCTAATATTTTTATAAAAATATAAAAATCAACGATTCATTGGTTATTTATATTAAATTTTAATTTCACTTTTATATTTTTGCACCATTATGGCAAAACAAGAAGATTTATTTAAAAATGTGGTTTCGCACGCAAAAGAATACGGATTTATTTTTCCGTCAAGCGAAATTTACGATGGTTTAAGTGCAGTTTACGATTATGCACAAAATGGTGTTGAATTAAAGAAAAACATCCGCGAATATTGGTGGAAAGCAATGGTGCAAATGCACGAAAACATTGTTGGACTTGACGCGGCAATCTTGATGCATCCAACAACTTGGAAAGCTTCAGGACACGTTGATGCTTTTAACGATCCATTAATTGACAACAAAGATTCTAAAAAAAGATACAGAGCAGACGTTTTAATTGAGGATTATGCCGAAAAATTAAATCTGAAAGCTAAAAAAGAAATCGAAAAAGCGCGCGAACGTTTTGGCGAATCTTTTGACGAAGAACAATATAAAACAACAAACCCACGTGTAATGGAATATCTTTCAAAAGAGAGAGAAATTCTTGAACGAATGGGTAAATCGTTAGGAAATGGCGATTTAGAAGACGTAAAAGCATTAATTGAAGAATTAGAAATTGCTGACCCAGAAACAGGTTCAAGAAATTGGACAGATGTAAAGCAATTCAACCTAATGTTTGGAACAAAATTAGGTGCTTCTGCTGAAAATGCAATGGATTTGTACCTTCGTCCAGAAACAGCGCAAGGAATTTTTGTTAATTTCTTAAATGTTCAAAAAACTGGTAGAATGAAAATTCCTTTTGGAATTGCTCAAACAGGTAAAGCCTTTAGAAATGAGATTGTTGCTAGACAGTTTATTTTCCGTATGCGTGAATTCGAACAAATGGAAATGCAATTTTTTGTAAAACCAGGCGAAGAGATGAAATGGTATGAATACTGGAAAACTAACCGTTTAAAATGGCATTTATCTTTAGGATTGGGTGAGAAAAATTATCGATTCCACGATCATGAAAAATTGGCGCATTATGCTAATGCTGCTGCTGATATCGAATTCAACTTCCCATTCGGATTTAAAGAATTAGAAGGAATTCATTCAAGAACCGATTTCGATTTGAAAGCTCACGAACAATTTTCTGGTAAAAAACTACAATATTTTGATAACGAAACTAATTCTAATTACGTTCCTTATGTAGTAGAAACATCAGTTGGTTTGGATAGAATGTTTTTATCGGTTTTTGCAACTTCATTAAAAGAAGAAACTCTTGAAGATGGTTCAACTAGAACTGTTTTGAGTTTGCCAAGTGTTTTAGCACCAACAAAAGCGGCTGTTTTGCCATTAGTTAAAAAAGATGGACTTCCAGAAGTCGCTCAAAGTATCATAGACGATTTAAAATGGGATTTCAACGTAGCATACGATGAAAAAGACGCTGTAGGAAGACGTTATAGACGTCAAGATGCACTTGGAACACCATTTTGTATCACAGTTGATCATCAAACATTAGAAGATAAAACAGTAACCATTCGTCACAGAGATTCAATGAAGCAAGATAGAGTTGCGATTTCTGAATTAAGAGGAATTATCAACGAAGAAGTTTCTATGAGAAATTGGTTAATGAAAACAATATAAAGTACGAAGTTTGAAATACGAAGTATAAAAAAGGCGAAAAGTGTAACTTTTCGCCTTTTTTACTATAATCTCATTTGTTAAAATCTATAGCCAATATTTAAGTCACCTCTAAATGATGCATCGGGTGCAACGTCTGAATTTCCTAATGTTCTTCCTGCACCAACTAAAATTTCAAATACAAATCCAGAATTATTTATCCATTTTTTTCCTAAAGCTATACCTAGAGAAGCAGCACTGTATTTTGTTGGTTCTACATCATCGGTATATTTATTAAATGTTCCTGAACTGTATTTTCCAAAACCTTCAACAAAAAAACCTTTAGCGCCATATTCTTTAGATTCTTGAAAATAAAATCTTGCAAAAGGTGTTAATGAAAAATCTTCAGGATAATCATTTCCTTTTGCATCAAAATTTACCAAAATTGAACTTCCAAAGGTGAAGTCTTTACTTTGAATATATTCATAAGTTCCTTCAAAAATGGTTCCACCTAACATTTTTAAAGCACCAAATTTTAATTCATGTTTTTTATCACCAAAATTTTTCTTTGTAAATGTTTGGTTGGTTGTGTTTTCTTGGGAAAAACCAAGTGAAAAGCCAAGTAAGCTAAAGATTATAATTTTTTTCATTGCGTTTTTTAATCAAAAATAATGATATCAATGACGTAACCAATTATTTTAACAATAAATTTAATCTTCTTTAGGTAGGTTGATTTCACTTAAAACAAAATCTCTAACTTTTTCCCAAGTTTTAATGTTTAGTGAGTAATATATATTGTTTCCTTTATTTTTTCCTTTGATTAATTTTACTCTTTTTAATTCTGAAAGGTGTTTTGAAACTGTTGATTGCGCCAAAGGCAAAACTTCAATAATATCTCCACAGCAAGATGTTGGATTATCCATTAAAAACTGAATAACTTTCAATCTAGCTGGATTTCCTAATGCTTTTAAAACATCGGCCATTTCATTGATTTTAAAGGAAAATCCGAAGGTTTTAGTGATTCCCATATCGCTATATATAATTAAAATAGTTTGTTTTTATAATCTTTTAATTCACAAATAAATTATCTTCATCATTTATAATTGAATTACAATTTTTAGATAATTTGTTTCCAAATTTAGAAAAGATTCTTTTACTGTAAATTCATTTATAGATATTTTTTATCCATAGATTATTGTTTTTACTTTTATCAATCTGTAATTGATAGTATTACAGCTCTATTTTATATTTTGATATAGATATAATACGATAAATAGAACACTTGATTTTTGTCAAATTTTTTTGAAGGTTGTTAACAACATCAACATAATTATTATTAGAAACGATTTTTTTAGCTTTTTTACTTTTTCTGACGATTTTACTTACAATTCAATGATGAGAATTATTTCTTTGTTTGACTTTTATTTTATATTATTTTTTGAATAAACACATATAAATAATTAAAATACAGTGTATTATAATTATTTATTAAATTATATTATAGCTATATGTAGATACAATATGATTTTTATTTTTTCTCCCCCATTTTTATAAAAAAGTAAGAAAAAACCTTAATAATATTGCGTTTAATCGACTTTTCCTACCTTTCAACTAAAAAGGGTATATTGTTAAAAAGTCGTAGTTCACATCTGTTTGAATATTCTACAAAACTTCTAATTTAGTAACGTTGTAAAATGTGTGATTTATAGCAAAAAATAGTCCCCAAAACTATCCTTTATTTAACATGAGTTGTGTGAACTCATTAACCTAATGCTTTACCCCAAAAAGTAAAGCAATTGAAGAATTTTACATTCGTAATTATTGATGACAACCCCAAAAATAGGTTGAAGACCAAAGCCACGGCTGAAAGTTTTCAAAACCTTACCTTTTTGGCAATGGCTGATAATTATGAAGATGGAATAGATATTGTTTTAGAATACCATCCAGACGTAATTTTTCTTGAAATTGATCCTCAAGACGAGGAATCTAAGTTGTCATTGGCTTTTATCAATGAATTACACCGCTATTTATCAGTAATTCCTAAAATAATTGTTACTACTACAAATGATGCACTTTGTTTACAGTCTTATAAATATGGTGTTTTTGATTATTTAATCAATCCTATAGAAACTAAGGAGCTTCGTAAAAGTATATTCCGTTTAGATAAAGAATCGTCAATTAGTACTTCTTCTACTATATCTAGTAAGGTTAGTGCACCTTCAATAATAGTTCCAGACATTGCTAAGGTTGAATCAACTGTAATTGAGTCAGAAATCACTCCAATTGAGTTGGTTACTTTTGAAGTTCAAGAAGAAGTTGTAGAAACTAATGAATCACATATTCCTAGTGAAGAAATCAATGATGTTGAAGAAACTGAATTAATCGATGATAAAATTGATATAAGCGAAGAAGTAGCTTCTGAACCAAAAGAAAATAACACAACGTTTGAAATTAAAGGAGGAAAAGATAAACCCTTAATTATTTGTGTTAAGTCTTACGGTGATTACCGTTATATAGACGCTAAAGACATTTGCTATCTACAAGCAGACAACAACTCTACTGACATTCATTTAAATACAGGAGAAATGATTACTGCTTTTAAAACACTAAAGCATTTTGAAGGTGTTCTTAGTTATCCTTTCGTTAGAATTCACAATAGTTATATACTTAATATTGACTATGTTTCTAGAATTCACACTGGAAATGCTGTTTGCCACATTAAAAATACAACTACAAAACTTCCGTTTTCTAAATCTTATAAAGAAAACATTGATGCAATTATAGCTTCAATAGCATCTGGAAATTACTTAGAAATCTAAGTATTCATTTCTTGATAAAACAGCACTTCATTTTGCTGTTTCTTATTAAAAATTAATCATAGACAAACTGCGCTTTTTCTCGTTAAAGTGATATTTGTATTTTTAAAACAATCAAAACAAATTGTAAACAACTGAAAAACAATGTTTTAATCTTGTTTTTTTCTTTTTTTAAAACCACGTAAAACTACGTGGTTTTAAAAAATGTCATTCACCCAAATTTGAGCATCATTCACTATCAAATGATGTCATTCTACATCATACACGTGAAAACGTATTTATCGAAACCTAATGCTGTAGTAGTTTTACGACGTCAAAAGCCCCAAACAAGTTTTAAACGACTGGCTTTGCGAACAACAATTAAAGTCTAACAAAAACATAAAATTACAATCATGAAAAAATCATTAGTAATATTCGGATTATTCTCTTTAATGATGGTATTAACATCTTTTACATCTCCAATTGGAGGAAGAAGCACACAAACTGACTTAGCTATTGGAGGAAGAAGTACACAAACTGACTTAGCTATTGGAGGAAGAAGTACACAAACAGATTTCGCAATTGGAGGAAGAAGCACACAAACTGATTTCGCAATTGGAGGAAGAAGCACACAAACTGATTTCGCAATTGGAGGTAGAAGCACACAAACTGATTTTGCAATCGGCGGAAGAAGTACACAATGTGATTAATTCTTTTAAACATATACAGATACAAAGAAAACTACCAATTACGATTGGTAGTTTTTTTTTTGGATAATGTTTACTACTTTTGAAAAAAATCAATTCAAAAATTGGTAAAAAAAATTAAAATATTAGTATTTTCTCTTTTGTTTATTAGCTGTAATAAAAGCAATGATATATCTGAAAAAACTTCATCAGATAGTTTGTCATATTATATGAATGTTGTTAACAGTAATAATCTATCAGATCAAAAAAAAATAATAGCTTTAGACAAAAGTTATTTATTTATTAATAATTTAAAGAATACTAAAAAAAACAGAGATACTTTGTTTAGTATAATGTTAAATTATTACAATCTAAAACAATGGAAGAAATATACAAAAACTGCAGATAAATTATTTAAGTATTCATTATCAAATAATGATTCAATAAATTTAGCTAAATTTTATCGATACCGAGGCAGTTATTATAAGAGGGAAGAACTATTCGATAGTTCTTTTTATTATTATTTAAAAGCTGAAAAAATTTATTTAAAAAAAAATGATAATGATAATTATGGGGTTGTTTTACTGAATAAGGGTATTGTTCAATATTTTGTAGGAGATTATTTAGGGTCAGAATTGTCGTTGTCAAAAGCGTATTATATTTTTAAAGAATCAAATGATAAAAACAAACTTTATGGAACTTTAAACCAGTTAGGTCTTGTTTATAACGAACTTAAGGAATATGAAAGAGCAGCAGACTCTCATTTAAAAGCTCTCGAAATTGTTAAAAATTATGATTTACAGAGCGAAGAAAATCAAGAGGCTGTGTGTTATAACAATTTAGGATATCTTTTCTTAAAGCAAAAGAAGTATAATGAAGCTATAAAAAATTTCGAGAAGGCTTTAAATGATAAAAACATAATTATTGAAGACCCTGAATTGTATTCAAATCTAATTGATAATCTTGCATATTGTAGATTAAAAATTAATTATTTTAGTCAACTACCTGGGTTATTTATAGAAGCATTGAATATTAGAAAGAAATCTAATAGTTATACAGAAATTGTTGGAAGTTACATTCACTTATCAGAATATTATCAAAAAGTAAATGACATCAATTCTGCTATAAAATACTCAAATGAAGCATTAAGAGTTGCTCGTGAATCTAAAATTCCTGTCAACATTGTCCTAGCATTAAAACAAGCTTCTATTGTTGATGATAAAAATGCTTCTGCCTACACTGATGATTATATTCGGATAAGTGATAGTCTTCAAATTATTGAAAGAAACTCCAAAGATCGTTTTGCTCGTATTGCACTTGAAACTGATGAACTTCGTAAAGAAAAAGATGGTTTAGTTGAGCAAAACAGAGATATTCTTAACTACTTTATGGGAACTATGGCTTTCGTTGGGGTTCTGTTTTTTATGAGAGCACAAAGAGCACGACGAAGAGAACTTGCTCTTACCCAAGCTCAGCAACGTGCTAATGAAGAATTATATAAATTAATCATATCACAACAAAATAAACTTGACGAAGGCAAAGTCTTTGAAAAAAATAGAATTGCCAAAGAACTTCATGATGGTGTTCTAGGAAGAATGTTTGGTTTGCGACTCAATCTTGATGGCTTAAACAAAAGAACAGACGAGGAAGCAGTTCAAGAAAGACTAAGGTATTTAGAAGAATTAAAAACTATTGAGCAAGATCTTCGGGAAATTTCTCATGAGTTGAGTAGGGAAAAATTTGTTTTAATTAATAACTTTGTGGCTATTGTTAATGGATTGCTTGAAGAGCAAACTAAAGTAAATCCAGCAAAATTAACAGCAACTATTGGCGAAAATATTGATTGGGATAAGCTTTCAAATACTACAAAAATTAATTTGTATCGAATTCTACAAGAGAGTTTGCAAAACATAAATAAGTATGCCAATGCAAATATTATAAAAGTTGACTTTAAAAAAGATAAAAAAGGAAATTTAATTCTTAATATTGTAGACGATGGCGAAGGCTATGATGTAAAAATGAAAAGTAAAGGAATTGGAATGAAAAATATGGTTGACAGAACCCACGAAAGTGACGGAACCATTGAAATAAAATCTGAAAAAGATAAAGGAACTCAAGTATTAGTTGTAGTTCCGCTTGAACATAAAACTATAAAAGTATAACAATGCCCCAAAATATTAATGTATTAATCGTTGACGATCATCCTTTTATTATTCAAGGATATAAAAATGTGATCAAATTATTTCCTGACAAAAACATTGAATTCACATTTTATGAAGCAATTGATTGTAAAACAGGATATGAAGCTGTAATTAATCCAGCGGCAAAATATGATTTAGCCTTTCTTGATGTGAGTATGCCTACCTACGAAGAAAAAAACATCAACACAGGTGAAGACATTGCAAAGTTGCTAATTAGCGAGATGCCAGAATGTAAAATTGCTCTCTTAACAATGCACTCTGAAAGTCTAAAGGTGCAATCCATTATTGATGAAATCAATCCTCTTGGTTTAGTTATAAAAAATGATTTGGGTTTTGAAAGTATGATTTTAGCTCTACAAACAATACTTAGAGGAGAAAAATATTATAGTGATTCGGTTATTAAATTTTTGAATAATCAACAAAAAGAAAAAGTGTATGTTGATGTTATAGACAAACAAATCTTACACTACTTAAATAAAGGTGTAAAATATGACGATATTCCACTTTACATAACAATTTCATCGAGTTCTGTGAAAACTAGAAAAGAAAACATGAAAGAGCTACTTGGAATTAAAGGATGTAATGATTCAGAATTAGCAGCAGTTGCCAAAGACCGAGGCATGTTATTATAAAAAAAAAAGCGATACAATTACGGAGGGCACTGAAAAACATCGTTTATTTTGATTAGCACCGTTTTTTAGAGAATAAAAAAACGCTTATAGTAGGATTTTATACATCCGTTATAAGCGTTTTACTTTTTGCAACTGTTTTTT
>NZ_JBIISA010000068.1:0-3455 GCF_044341265.1 Flavobacterium sp. | reverse complement strand
TTTACAAAAGAATTCAAAAATTTATATTTATGACAGATATGGAAAGTTACTAAAACAAATTTTTCCTTTCCAAAGTGGTTGGGACGGAAAGTATAATAACAATGATATGTTTTCAGATGATTATTGGTTTGTTGTAGAATTTGAGTATAATAATACTATGAAATTATTTAAAGCACATTTTACATTAAAGAGATAATCAGACTATTAAAATTGAAAATAGCGAATTAGCTTCAACCTTTAACAGAAAGTTAAGGGACACATTAAAACAGTAAAATAACAATCTTAAAAAAAATATGAAAAAAACAATTTATTCGCTACTTCTACTTTGCTCGATTATGAGTTCTGTAAACGCGCAACAAAAAGAAAACAACAACAAACAAGAAAGTGTTAATGCCAAGGTAGCAGATTTTTCAATCAACAAAGCTTCGACTGATGTTGAAATAAAACGAATTACTGAAATTTTAGAAAAGCAATATGGAATTCAATTAAAAACATCCAAAATAAAACGGAATTCGAATAATGAAATTACCGCTATAAAAATAGATTACAAGTATAAGGATGGTAATGAAGTAAGTATCGTAAAAAAAGGAGATGAGCCAATTGATGAAATATTTATTAATGAAGAAAAGGGAACTATTGTGTTTCATACAGAAACTACCAATCAGAAGGGTGCAACTGTAACTAGCACAAGCATCAGTTTTTAATTTTGAAGATACAAAAAGACCATCGCCCATAGAAAACTGAGCGAAGCTTAATTTAGGAATGGCTTGTAATAAAATTAGAATTTACAAAGATGCCAATGGGAAAATTTATGGTTATGCAATTGGTGTAAATGTTTTAAAATTTAACTAAATGAATTTAACAACAATGCGATTAACAAGCTGTTTAAACAGAAAATTATACTAGTAGAAGGAAAAATTGAAACTGGATGCAACCTTTTTTATTAAAAATTCGTCTTTATTTAAAATTAAACACTAAAACTGAATCGTCAATTACAAAATTTAAAAATTATGAAAAAACAATTAATCCTTTTATTCGCGCTATTTTTTAGTTCACAACTGCTAATCGCGCAAACTACTCCATCACAAAAAATAGATGCCTTTATTGAGCAAAAAGGCAATGACTTTGAGGTGGCATATGAAAAGAAAGACGTTAAGGCATACAATGCATTACTTTCTGAATACCTAATACTACACGAAAATTTACCTACGGATATAAAAAAGGAACGCTCCTATGAGCTAAGTAATATTTATTACAATTTAACTTGTATTTACTCCCTTTTAGGCAATAAGTCCTCAGCTATCAATTGTTTTAAAAAATCAATTGACGCAGGTTATAATAATTACGGCCACGTACAACTTGATACGGACTTAGACAATATCCGAAAAGAGAAAGACTTTGTTGCACTCAATAATAAGCTAAAGCTTACTGGAGACTATCTTTTCATTCTTAAAAGAGCAAATAAATACAACCTCTCAGACAGCAGACCACTGCCTAAATTTAACTATCAAGCTAGCGATAATCCAAATCTTATGGAATTGCGAAAAGGATTTAACTTGGACAGTATTGCAGGACAAGGCAACGATGTGTTGAAAATTTTAAATCTATTGCATTGGGTGCATAATTTGGTTCCGCATAATGGAATGAATGGAAATCCAGAGGTGAAAAATGCATTAAGTATGATTAATGTTTGTAAAAAGGATAACAGAGGATTAAACTGTAGAGGACTTGCCCTAGTTTTGAATGAATGCTACCTTTCAATGGGAATAAAATCAAGGATAGTTACTTGTTATCCCAAAGACATTTTGAAGATTGACAATGATTGCCACGTTATTAATTCAGTTTATTCTGAATCTCTCAAAAAATGGTTATGGATTGATCCGACTTTCAATGCATATGTAATGAATGAAAAAGGAGAAATGCTGAGCATAGAAGAAGTGCGTGTGCGTTTGATTAGTGACAAAACCCTAATTCTAAATCCAGATGCCAATTGGAACAATCAAAATCCACAGACAAAGGAGTATTATCTGTACAATTATATGGCAAAGAATCTTTATATGCTTGAATGCCCAGCAACTAGCGAATATGATATGGAAACACCCCGAGAAGGGAAAACAATTAGCTATATAAAGCTCCTACCTTTGGATTATGATAATCAAAAGCCAGATAAAGAGGAGTCAGAAGGAAAAATTACAATATTCAAAACCAATAACCCAAAAGTGTTTTGGGAGCATTAAACTAGAATTAAAAAAAGAGGAGTCAGTTTTCTAAAACAAAAAAAACATCGCCAATAGAGTCTGGACGATGGTTTATTTAGGAATGGCTTGTAATAAAATCAGAATTTACAAAGATGCCAATGGGAAAATTTATGGTTATCCAATTGGTGTAGATGTTTTAAAATTTAACTAAATGAATTTAACAACAATTTGATTAACAAGCTGTTTAAACAGAATATTATACTAGTAGAAAAAAAATTGAAACTAGATGCAACCTTTTTTATTAAAAATTAAAACAAGCTAATATGAAAAACATCAAAATCTCACTTCTTGCAGTAACCGTGCTGTTAGCATCTTGCGGCAATAAAGAAGAATTGGTATCGGGTATTACCAAAAAGAATATGGATACCTTAGTAAAACCAGGCGATAACTTTGACCGTTTCGTTAATGGAACTTGGGCTAAGAACAACAAAATTCCTGCAGATAAAGCATCGTATGGTGCTTTTGATATGCTGTATGACAAATCGCAAAAAGACGTTAAAGCTATCATTGAAGAAGCTTCTAAAGGAAGTTTTTCCGAAGGTTCAGACGAGCAAAAAATTGGAGATTACTACAGCTCTTATATAAATCGTAAAGACCGTGATGCAAAAGGCGTAACTCCTATTCAATCGGAATTAAAAGCTATTGATGCTATTGCAAATTATACGGACTTAGCAACCTATTTCGGAAAAGCTAACAGAACTGGAGTATCAATTCCTTTTTCAGTTGCTGTTACTGAAGATTTTAAAGATCCAAAAAAATACACTTTAATGACTTGGCAAGGTGGTTTAGGACTTCCTGAAAGAGAGTACTACCTTCAGAATGATGCTAAAATGTCCGACATTCGTAAGAAATATGTAGCGCATATCGAAAAAATGTGGCAACTAGTTGGATTACCAAATGGCGCCGAAAGTGCGTCTAAAGTTATGGCTTTAGAAACTACTTTGGCAACCAACCACATGAAAAAAGAGGACACTCGAAACACAGCAGCGCTGTACAACAAATATGCGTTAACCGATTTAAAATCGTTAATGCCAGATTTTAATTGGACAGCTATGTTAAAAAATGCAGGTGTTGCTAATGAAAAAAATATTGTGATTGCTCAAGTAGCTTATACAAAAAGTTTAAACAATATCATCAAAAACACACCTATTGCTACTTGGAAAACATATTTAAAATGGAGCTTGATAAACAGCACTG
>NZ_JBIISA010000052.1:0-12237 GCF_044341265.1 Flavobacterium sp. | reverse complement strand
ATACATTAGACAACTCACTTAGGTATTTTATTCTTACTAGACGTTTTTATAATTTTATATAAAACAAAAATAATAGATACCAACAAGCTAACATTGCTTAAAAAATACATCATGTGTTAGTTTTAGATATTATTTCTATTCAAAATGTAATTATTTGGCTTTGTAATGATTCTAATTGAAAAAAGAATTAAAAAATTGGATAAATTTGAATTACTTTAAAAATGACTACTACTATTTTTTTTGATTTTTACTTAAATATTGTAATAGCAAAAATTAACTTTATTTCGAATACCTAATATGAATAACACAAAACAACTTATATTTTCACTACTGTTTTTAATTTTTAATACGCTATCATTTTATGCACAGAGCATTAACATAGATAGTTTAAAAGGCGTTTTGCGAAAAACTACAAGTGATACTACTATGACTAAACTATATATAGCCATAGGGACGGAATTTGAAAAAAGTAATGCCGATTCAACTTTTGTTTACTATAAAAAAGCATTAAAAAAAGCCAAAAAAAGCAATTTTTTGTTAGGAGAGGCAAATGCAAAGATTTTTTTATCAAAGTATTTTATCGTGCATTTTAATGATTATAAAACAGCATATACTTATACAATCGATGCCAAAAACATATTAGAAAAGGTCTTACTAAAGGAGAAAGTAAAAAAAAGAAGAAAAGAAATACTAGAAAAATTGATTAGTGTTTATAGTGGATTAAGCGTTTATTATTCCAATATAGGTAAAAATGATGTGTCAGTTTATTTTATTAGAAAATGTTTAAGCTCGGCTAAAATTATAAAGAATAATAATCTTATTGCAAGATCATACTACAATTTAGGTCATCATTCGCGTATGGTAAGAGATTTTCCAACAGCTTTAAATTGGTTCTTGTTATCTTTAAAAATAAGAGAAAAAATTGATAAAAATAATTTACATGAATTGTATATTGGAATTGGTGACGTTTATTCTAATTTGAAAAAATATTCAAAAGCATTAGAATATTACACTAAAGTTTTTAAGTTAGGTGATAAAAACTTTGATGCCAATGTTAGAAGCTATATCTCTATAGGAAACATATATCTGCGGCAAAATGATACTTCTAAAGCATTCGAATTTTACACAAAGGCAGAAGCATTAATTGGAACATATCATTTAAAAAGGTCACAAGTAATGCTCTATAATTCGTTAGGCCTTTATCACCAACAAATGGGCAAAAATGATTTAGCCCTAAAATACTTTTTTAAATTGATTAAAATAGGAGAACAAACTCAAAAAAAAGAAGTTATTGCAATTACAAACTTATCTATTGCTTCAATTTATGAGAAAGAAAATAAAGACAAATTGGCCATTCAGTTTGCCACAAGTGCTTCTATATTAGCTAAAGAAATTAGCAGATTAGACACCTATTGGGCTGCAGAAGAATTATTAAGTAAAATTTATGAAAAACAAAATAAACATCAATTGGCATTATACCATTATAAAGAATATATAATTACCAGAGATAGTATTGAAAATAAAGAGAATACCGAAAAAATTGTCAAAGCTCAAATGAAGTATGAATTTGAGAAAAAGGAATTGATTGCAAAAGCAGCGCAAGACAAAGCAAAAGCGATTGCATTGCAAGAATTAAACAAACAAAAATTGATTAGAAACAGCGTTGCAGGATTTTCAATACTGATAATTATCCTATCTACCAGATTAGTTTTTAGTTATAAAAGGAGGTCCAATATTAGTAAAACATTAGCACAAAAATCGGAGGAATTGTACCAACAGAAAGCGTTAGAACTTATTAAAAACGAACAAGTAAAATCGATGCGCAATTACATCAAAGGCGAAGAAAACGAAAGAAATAGAATTGCGTCTGAATTGCACGATGGTGTTGGCGGAACGCTTTCGGCAATTAAATTAAAATTGAGAAAAATTGAAGAGGATGATAAAAACCCTCAAATAGATAAGGTAATCAAAAATGTTGATGAATTGTATCAAGATGTTAGATCTATAACACATAATTTGATTACCCCACAACTCAAAGATTCTATTTTTATTAAAATCATCAATAATTTGGTCAATGACATTAAGGATGCTACTAGACTTGAAATAACATTAGAGTATTTAGAAGAAGATAAAATAAACCAATTATCAGAAGAAATTCAAGTAACGGTTTATAGAATGATTCAAGAATTGCTTAAGAATTCTATTACCCACTCTAATGGAACCAAAATCGAAATTAATCTAAACAAATTTGAACACGAATTAAACTTAGTTTTTGAAGATAATGGTTCGGGATTTGACTCTACAACTAAAAAAACTGGAATAGGGTTGCGAAATTTAGAGACAAGAACAAAAGCACTGGGAGGAAAACTGATTATTGACTCCGTTATGGGAAGAGGTTCAGCCTTTAATATTACCATACCTTGTTAAGCAGTTTATGAATATAATGAAGAAAATAAACATTGCCATAGTAGACGATCATTCCCTTTTTTTGGAAGGGCTATCTTCAATATTGAAAGATATAGAAAATTTCAATATTCTTATCACTGCTTCTAGTGCAAAAGAATTATTAAATCAACCCAATTTAGCAACTATTGATGTTTTAGTTAGTGATATCAGTATGCCAGAAATAGATGGAATAGCACTTAGCCAGATGATAAAAAAACAGTTTCCATCGATAAAAATCCTAATCTTATCGATGCACGAAGAAACTCAAATCATTAAAGCATTGATTAAAGCGAAGGTCGATGGCTATCTTTTTAAAAATGCTGCTAAAGAATTGTTAGTTAGCGCAATAATAAGTGTTGCTCAGGGAACACCTTTTTTTAGTGAGGCAATTAAAAACAAAATCATTTTTATGAATGAAGTTGGGATAGAATCAACCACTAAAGCCATTTTACCAAAACTATCTACTCGAGAAAAGGAAGTTTTAGATTTAATAGCCAAAGGATTAACCATTAACCAAATTGCAGAAACGCTTTTTATTAGTCAGCATACTGTAGTAAGCCATAAACAAAAACTTTTTTATAAGTTTAATGTAGATAAGATAACTAGTCTTGTTAAGAAAGCTATAGATCTAGAATTTATCGATTAGTATTCTGCCATCCCTTTTTTATATGATTTTTTTAAATACCATTAAAAAGATGATTTTTTGTTAGTTGATTAAAATTAATTTTGACTTTAATGCTTAAACTATAAACTCATTTTGCCTGTGGGCTGAAAGAACACTAACAAAGTACTAAAAAACAGAAAAATCATGAAAAAAAAATTACTCTTTGTCTTTGGATTCTTAACCTTCTTTACTGGTTTTGCTCAAATTACTAACCCTGCACCCTATTGTGCTGCGACCTTTAACAATGCAGCACCGTTTAACTTACCCGATAGACTTATATCAAGTGTAAGTTTTAGTGGCATTTTTAATACCTCAGGAAATACTAGATGGCCAGGAGGTGCTTATGTTTTTTATAATAATATTACGGCACCTAGCATTGTAAAAGGAAATTCTTATCCATTAACTGTAAATTACAATAATAATTCAACTCACCGAGTTGCCGCATTTATTGATTTTAATAGAGACAATGACTTTAATGACGTTGGTGAAAAAGTTATGGATGTAACCTTCCCATTTAACACCGGAACTACTGTAAATGTGAACATTCCTACTACCGCAATTGCTGGGGAAACAAGACTTCGAGTAATTTTGTATGAAGATGATATGTATACTGGATCCAATGGGATAGCTACTCCATGTACAACCGTCATAATAAATGGCATGTCACAATCTTTGGCTGTCGGAGAGACTGAAGATTATAAAATAAATCTTATAGAACCTCCAGTAACTATTTTTGAAGACAATTTTGACTCTTACACTAATTTTGCTATAACAGGTGTTGGTCAATGGACTCTTACCGATGTTGATTTAAGACCCACCTACAATATTGATGGGAGGACTTATGCAAACAGTAATAATGCAAAATCTTTTATGGTTTTCAATCCAACAGCTACCACACCAGCTTTACCATCTCCAAATAATTTTGAAGCTTTCTCGGCACCAAAATCAATGGCATGTTTCGCCGCAGTACCTGGAGCAGGAGTTACTGCTAACAATGATTGGCTAATTTCGCAATCACTTGCATTAGGTCTTAATGGCAATACCTTAACCTTTTTTGCCAAATCGGCAGATGCGGCTTTCCCAGAAAAATTTAAAGTAGGGATTTCTACCAATGGCATTGCTCCACCTAACTTTACTTTCATTTCACCAATTGTTACAACTACTTCAAATTGGGTACAATATTCTTATAATTTAGATGCTTATGCAAATCAAAATATAAGAATAGGAATTAATTGTATTAGTGACGATAAGTTTGCACTTTTGATAGATAATTTTAAAGTTACAAAGAGTGCTAATCTTTCTACTGACAATTTCAGTCAAAACCAGTTTTTAATCTATCCAAACCCGGCACAAAGCATATTAAACATAGAATCAAAAACTAGTTCAGTAATAGAAACCCTAAGAATATACGACTTATTTGGAAAACTGCTTTTAGAAAAAACACAGAATACCGATCAAGTTACAGTTGAAAACTTATCAAATGGTGTTTATATCATAGAAGTTGCTTCTGATGGTAAAACTTATAAAAATAAGTTTATTAAAAATTAATTAAGTGAAAGTCTATCATCTGAGGATAAACAAAGCTCTCTATCAATTCAATTAAAAAATAAGTGAAAATGAAAAAAAATGTTTCAAGTTTTGTTTTGGGCGTTACGTTCTTGTTGCTATCAATCAGTCAAGTTCAATGCCAAACCAAAAGAGTGTTATTTATTGGAAATAGTTATACCTCTTATAACAACTTGCCCCAACTCGTTCAAAGCCTTTCAACATCAGCTGGAAAAACGTTGATTATAGATTCTAGTATGCCTGGTGGATATCCTATGTCGAGCCACCTCGTAGATGCGACAACTTTTGCAAAAATAAGTCAAGGTAATTGGGATTATGTCATTTTACAAGAGCAGAGTCAAATTCCAACGATAGAGTATATTCGTGACAACGATATGTACCCTGCCATGACAGATTTAAAAGCACTTATAGAGCAGTACAACCCTTGTGCAAAAATAATCACTTATATGACTTGGGGAAGACGATATGGCGGACAACAATGCGATCCGAGCGGCACCTATTGTAGTCCTGTGTTTGCCAATTTTAATCAAATGCAAAATTCGCTAACTAGTGCCTATCTTGAAATAAGCGAACAATTAAACGTTCAATGTGCTCCAGTTGGTGTGGTATGGCAAAATATATTAAATAATTCAACGAATGTATTACATAGTGGAGATAACAGCCACCCAAATATAGACGGAAGTTACGTGGCTGCGTGTACTATTTTTAGCAGTATATGGAAACAAGGTGCCAGTGGATTAAGCTATACTGCCGGGATATCCAGTACATTAGCACAATATTATCAATCAATATCTGATAATACTCTTTTCAATAGCACAAATGATTGGAATCTTAACATTAATAAACCAACCGCTAATTTTAGTGAGTCCATTTCAGGCAACACAGCTACATTTACTAATTTATCAACTTCCATCGCTAATACATTAAATTATTCTTGGAATTTTGGAGACGGTAACACCTCTAGCATTGCAAACCCAAGTCATACCTATACAACAAGTGGAACCTATACGATCACTCTAATCGCCTCGAATTGCACTTTTTCTAACACTATTACAAAAACAATTCAGATAGGAGCATTAAGTATTAATGAAAACGCAGTTGGTAATTTTAAATTTTACCCTAATCCAACTACAAACCAAATAACTATAAAAGTAGATAATCAATTACTTGGTTCTGTTTATACTATTTATGATACCGTAGGGAAATCTGTTTTAAACGGCAAAATTAGCTCAGAACTCAATGTCATTGATTTAGGAAATTTATCAAATGGTGTTTATATCATAGAAGTTGCTTCTGAGGGTAACTATTTTAAAAATAAGTTTATTAAAAATTAAAAAATCATGAAAAAAAAATTTATTCTAGCCTTTGGATTCTTAACCTTCATTACTGGTTTTGCACAAACAACTAACCCTGCACCCTATTGTGCTGGAACAGTTGTCCCTTTTTATTTTGACCCAATAACAAAATTTCAATTGGGCACTTTTTCTAATAGTACAGGTGGCTATTTGGGTGGACAACCTGGAAATTCAAATTCTGGAACATCCAAGTATGTTTATTTTAATAATTTTACCCCTATTTTGCTTCAAAAAGGAGTAAACATTACTACTTCTCTAGAAGTCATACAAGGTGATTGCGAAACAAAGTTCATTGAAGTTTACGTAGATTTAAACCAAAACAATTCTTTTGAAGTTACCGAAAAAGTGGGCTTTGTTCCCTCTACCACTATTGATGCCAACTGTCAAGCAACTACTCCTCAAACATATAATTTTACAATTCTAATTCCAACAACTGCTACTGATGGACTAACAAGATTGAGAGTAATCTATAAAGGAGGCAATGGTTTACCTGCTGATATTCCTTGTCCTAATCAATTGCAATATGGTGAAATTGAAGATTATAACGTGAGCATAACCACCACACCAACTCCTGTTCCACCATCCGTAGTCAGTTTGCCGGCCACTAATATTGGTTCAACCCAAGCAACGCTTAATGGTAGTGTGAATGCCAATTATGGACCAACAGCAACCATTTCCTTTGAATATGGAACTAGTACTGCTTATGGTAACACTGCAAACGCTACCCCATCTACCACAAGTGGAACCGTTTTGACCAATGCAACAGCAACATTAACAGGACTGATAGCAAATACAACCTATCATTACAGAACCAAAACAACGGTTGGTGCAAATACCTATTATGGATCGAACGTTACCTTTACAACTTTTGCCGGTGGTGATCCTGTTATTACAGATGTTGAACTTTCAATGTCTAATAATGGCACACAGTATCCAACTTACTTTTTTAATGCTGAAGTTAATCCAAACAGTACTGGAAATGCTAATGTTTTTATTGAATATGGTTTTACTACTGCCTACGGCACAACCGTAGCAGCAACACTTTGGAATGGAAATCCAGCAGTAATCACTGGGTTTAATAATCGTTCTATAAGGACCCTTTTTCAACCGCAACCTGTTTATACAACTTACCATTGGAGAGTAAAAGTAGTAAGAAATGGGGTGAGCTACTATAGTCCAGACCAAACGGAACCCTTTTTTATTATTGGACCAACTATAAATCCAGTTGCAGCTTCATCAATAACAGGAACCGAAGCCACATTAAATGGAAGCGTACTTCCTGATACTTACACTACTAACGTTAAATTTGAATATGGTTTAACCAATACCTATGGCACTACCGTTAATGCAACTCCGAACTCATTTCCAGCTAGGACATCATTCAATTTTTTCCCTGTAGCAACTACTATTACAGGTTTAACAATCAATACTACCTATCATTATAGGGTTCGCACAGAAAGTATTACTCCTGCTGGATCATTAAATCCTCCTGCAGGAAGTATTCTAAGAACTCACGTTGGACCCGATTCTACATTTACCACTACTTCATTGGGAACTATTGATTTTCATCAAGATTTATTTGAAGTTTTTCCAAATCCAACAACATCAATAATAAATATAAAAACAAAGATGGGTTTTGAATTGGATAAAATTAACATTTATACTATTGAGGGCAAATTAGTGCACTCTCAAAACACCAATCTAAATACTGTTGATTTACAAAATCTACCTTTTGGAAATTATTTAATTCAAGTATTTTCTGGAGACAAAATAGTAACTAAAAAGATAATTAAAAATTAAGCGGTTACTGTAAATTTGAAGAGTACTTTTTTGTTGAAAAGTGCTCTTCAAATTTTACTCTTTAAAAATGAATATATGAAATCGCTATAAACAACTTGTTTGCTTGCAATTGATAAATCATCGAACTCCTATGAAAAATAAAATCTTTGTGAGATAAACACCAGTGAAAATAAAGCGATACCATATGACTTTAAAAAAACAATTAATATTTACATATGAAAAACCCATTGGGTGTAATTAGTTTTATTGTTCTAAAATTCAAAAATCTTTTATTCCTATTGATAAATATATAGATGAAATATAAATTACTACCCTTTTTTTTATTTTTTTCGTTGATTTTGTTTTCACAAGAAAATTGCACCAACGGTATTGATGATGATGGCGATGGACTAATAGATCTAAATGATCAAGAATGTCTTTGTAATAATTCGTCGATAACATCAATTATACCGAACCCTTCCTTTGAAGTTAAAACTAGTTGTCCGACTAGTCATACGCAATTAGAATTAGCAACACCGTGGATACAAGCCACTACAGCCACTTCAGATTTTTTTCATAATTGCGGCTACCTTTTTCAAGGAATGGCTGCATTAGGAATTAATAATTTCCCAGATGGAAATGGTGCAGCAGGCGTTTATTTTGCAAAAAATTATAAGGAATATTTAGGTACTTCATTAACAGCACCAATGGTTGCAGGCACAAGTTATCAGCTAACTATGAATGTAGTTGCTTTAAATATTCTTGGCAACACTGTATCTGCTATAAACCCAATAACACTTGAACCTGCAAATGTTACTGTTTATGGCTGTAACCTTGGAACAAATTTACCTCTCGATACAGAACTCAGCCCAAATACTGTAGATCCAACTTGGATAGAAATTGGTCATGCTTCCTATTCACCAGTTTCAACTTGGGGACAAATTACCATTACTTTTACTCCATCAATAAATATTAATGCTATAATGATAGGTGCTCCTCCGGTATTACCGCCATCCTATCCATCAGGATCAGCTACAAATCAGAGTAATTTACCTTATTTTGTCTTTGATAATTTACTTTTAAACACATCGTCCTCTTTTGGTGTTACTATAACAAGTGTTGGTACTTATTGTGATAATAATTTAGTATTAAGTGCTGAAATTACAGCTCCACTTGGGCCTGGTACAACGTATCAATGGTATAAAAATGGCATTGCAATAGTTGGCGCTACAAATAGTACCTACAATGTTCTTGGAAATCCCACAAGTTTAGGGAGTTATTCTGTACAAATAATAAATGGAACTAATTGTTATGTAAGTTCTAATTACACAGTTAACAACTCTGTCTCAAGCCCAAGTTATACTAAAGTTGATCCAAATTGTACCGTTGCTACAGGATCAATTACCATTACAACTCCAGCATTTCAATATAGTTTTGACAATGGAGTAACTTGGCAGTCTAGTCCTACAAAAGACTTATTGCCTTTGGGAATTTATTACATTAAAACAAAATCACTTGGCGGATGTATTTCATCTACTACAGGCGTTGCTATTACCCAACCTCCATTATTAGTAATCTCAAATATCACTGTTGTACATCCAACAACATGTAATGGTTTGGGAGCTATAACAGTTAATTCTCTAATTGCTTCGGAGTATAGTTTTGATAATGGTGTAACGTGGCAAACCAATCCTACAAAAGATTTATTGCCTCCAGGAATTTATTACATTAAAATTAAAACATCTAGTGGTTGTATATCATCTACTGTGGAAATTAGTATTAACCAACCTGAATTATTAGAAAATCCAATTATCACTGTTGTTCAACCAACAACATGTAATGAATTAGGTACTATAACAGTTAATTCACCAATTGCAACGGAATATAGTTTTGACGATGGTGTAACTTGGCAAACCAGTCCTACAAAAGATTTATTGCCTCCAGGAATTTATTTCATTAAAATTAAAATACTTGGCGGATGTATTTCATCTACTTCAAGCGTTGCTATTACCCAACCACAATTAATAGGAGACTCAAATCTTACTGTTATTCAACCAACATGCAATGAATTGTTTGGAACTATAACGGTTAATTCCCCAATTGCAACGGAATATAGTTTTGATAATGGCATAACTTGGCAAACCAGTCCTACAAAAGATTTGTTGCCTCCAGGAATTTATTACATTAAAATTAAAACATCTACTGGTTGTATATCATCTTATGTTGTAGCTAATATTAATGAACCTCAATTAATAGGAGAATCAAATCTTACTGTTATCCAACCTACAACATGTAATGGATTTGGAACTATAACGGTTAATTCACCAATTGCGACGGAATATAGTTTTGATGATGGTGATACTTGGCAAATCAGTCCTACAAAAGATTTATTAACACCGGGAGTTTATTACATTAAAATTAAAACACTTAATGGTTGTATATCATCTACTTTTGAAGTTAGTATTAACCAACCTCAATCATTAGGAAATCCAGAATACACAGTCATTCAACCAGGCTGTGGTACTAATGGTAGTATCACCATTACAACTTTAGCATCACAATATAGTTTTGACAATGGAGCAACTTTTGGAACCTCTAATACTTTAAATAATATAATCGTTGGAACCTATTTAATAAAATTTAAAGATGCATCAGGATGTATCTCGGGAAGTAGTTCCGTTACTATTTTAGCTGCTCCTATAATCCCATCTGCACCAACCGTTACTGTTGCACAACCCGCAAATTGTACAGCATCTACCGGCACAATAACTGTAACAAGCAATGCTTTACTTTATAGTTTTGACAATGGACTTACGTGGAGTAATAATTCTACTTCAGGACAATTAACTCCGGGAACTTATTTTATAAAAATTAAAAATAATTTTTCTGGCTGTCCTTCTTTGTCAACAACTGCAATTATAAATGCACCAACAGGTTTTCTATTGGCGCCAAGTTTTACTATTGTACAACCTGATTGTACTACTTCTACTGGAACTATTACAATTACAACATTAGCAAATCAATATAGTTTTGATAATGGATTAACATGGAGTACAAACCCAACATCTTTACCATTAAATCCTGGTAATTATCTTTTAAAAATTAAAGATAATACTGGTTGTGAGTCTAATAGTAGCGTAGCGGTAGTATTTCCTTTCACAAACCCTACACCAACATTCAATGCAATACCTGCTTTTTGTGCAGAAACCACAGCACCTGTATTACCTACAACTTCATTAAATGGAATAGCTGGAACGTGGTCGCCAGCAACAGTAAGTAATACAACAAGCGGAACTTATACTTTTACTCCTAATGCAGGACAATGTGGTACTATAACAACAATTTCAATAACCGTTAACCCATTAGTTGCACCAACATTCAATACAATACCTGCTTTTTGTGCAGGAACCACAGCGCCTGTATTACCCACAACTTCATTAAATGGAATAGTTGGAACGTGGTTGCCTGCAACAGTAAGTAATACCACTAGCGGCACTTATACTTTTACTCCTAATGCAGGACAATGTGGTACTATAACGACAATTTCAATAACCGTTAATCCATTAGTTGCACCAACATTCAATACAATACCTGCTTTTTGTGCAGGAACCACAGCACCAGTATTACCTTCAACTTCATTAAATGGAATAGCTGGAACGTGGTTGCCTGCAACAGTAAGTAATACAACTAGCGGAACTTATACTTTTACACCAGATGCTGGACAATGTGGTACTATATCAACAATTTCAATAACCGTTAACCCATTAGTTACGCCAACATTCAATGCAATACCTGCTTTTTGTGCAGGAACCACAGCGCCTGTATTACCCACAACTTCATTAAATGGAATAGTTGGAACGTGGTTGCCTGCAACAGTAAGTAATACAACTAGCGGAACTTATACTTTTACTCCTAATGCAGGACAATGTGGTACTATAACAACAATTTCAATAACCGTTAACCCATTAGTTACGCCAACATTCAATGCAATACCTGCTTTTTGTGCAGGAACCACAGCACCAGTATTACCTACAACTTCATTAAATGGAATAGTTGGAACGTGGTTGCCTGCAACAGTAAGTAATACCACTAGCGGCACTTATACGTTTACTCCTAATGCAGGACAATGTGTAACTCCAACTCCAGTTCAAATAACAATAACTGTTAATCCTTCAGTCATTCCAGCTTTTGATCCTATTCCAGCTTTTTGTGCAGGAACCACAGCGCCTGTATTACCCACAACTTCATTAAATGGAATAGTTGGAACATGGTCGCCTGCAAATGTAAGCAATACAACAAGCGGCACTTATACATTTACTCCTAATACAGGACAATGTGGAGCCATAACAACAATTTCAATAACCGTTAACCCATTAGTTACACCAACATTCAATACAATACCTGCTTTTTGTGCAGGAACCACAGCAC
>NZ_JBIISA010000009.1:0-129917 GCF_044341265.1 Flavobacterium sp. | reverse complement strand
TCATCAAGAATTTACGATTTTGAACTTTAGCTAAAAAACAAACCTCTATTAAATCGCTTTAAAAGAGGTTGTTTTTTTATAATTTACGATTTTATTTTTAAAAAATGGTGGTTGTGCAACGGTTACCACTGTTAGTAGAAGTTTTACTTATCCACAATGATTATATATCTTTTATCTTCAATAAATAATTCCTTAGGAGTGGCTTTATCAGGAAACTCAAATAATACAATTCTATCAATTTCTTTGTTCGGCTTTATTTTCGTTTTTGTACTTGTAAAATATGCTTGAAGTTTTAAAAATCTATATAAACTATCTTGTTCAGTTGAAATGTATACATCTTCAAAATCAAAAATGCAATCTTTTTCGCCTTCGTTCTTCAATGTAAGTTTCATTTTTACAAATTTCATTCCCTCCTCAGCTTCGATTGGCATTGAGCCCAAAGGTCCATTTGGTGGACCTGGTCTCATATAATCTTCTGAAATTTTTCTAAACTTAATCGATAAACCTTCTACATTATTATCAACTTTAAATCCTGTGACAATAAGTAAAACTAATGTTAATAATGTTATTTTAATTTTCCCCATTTTTTTTATCTGTTTTTTAGTCACTAATTTCTACTAACTATTATATATGCCCAACTAACACACACAATTTCCCAAATATAAAAATAATTACCAAATTCCAATCTCTTTTTTCTTTCCTCTTTTTTCTATTTTCTCTTCTTTCAACTTCGTGCTTCCTAACTCGTAAATCGTACCTCAAATTGTCAAAAACATTCTTAATAACTTTGACAAATATCATTTCAAAAATGACTCGAAATGCACTATATTAGCACACCCGAGGTTTCTGCCTAAGCAGAAGCCGAATTGAACGCAGTTAAAATCGATACATTTTAAAATGGCTCAAGAAACACAATATAACGAAGACAATATACGCTCACTCGATTGGAAAGAACACATCCGAATGCGTCCCGGAATGTACATTGGGAAACTCGGTGACGGTTCGTCTCCAGATGACGGAATTTATATTTTACTAAAAGAAGTAATCGACAACTGCATCGACGAATTCGTTATGGGTGCAGGAAAAGTGATCGAAGTAACCATAAAAGATAAATTGGTAACTGTTCGCGATTACGGTCGTGGAATTCCATTAGGAAAAGTCGTTGACGTAGTTTCTAAAATGAATACCGGTGGAAAATACGATTCTAAAGCGTTTAAAAAATCGGTTGGTTTGAATGGAGTTGGTACCAAAGCGGTAAATGCTTTGTCCAATTATTTCCGTGTAGAATCGGTTCGTGATAACCAACAAAAAGCTGCTGAATTCTCTGAAGGAAATCTAACTTTAGAAGAAGAAATTGTTGAATCAACTAAGCGAAAAGGAACAAAAGTTGCCTTCATTGCTGACGAAGTTATTTTCAAAAATTATAAATACCGAAACGAGTATATTATCAAAATGCTCAAAAATTATTGTTATCTAAATCGCGGATTAACAATATATTACAATGGTGAAAAATACCTTTCGGAATTTGGTTTAAAAGATTTATTAGAAGAAACCATTACTGAAGAAGACATGCAATATCCAATCATCCACTTAGAAGGTGATGATATCGAAATTGCGTTAACACACAGTAAATCACAATATTCCGAAGAATACCATTCGTTTGTTAACGGACAAAATACAACTCAAGGTGGAACGCACTTAAACGCATTTCGTGAAGCGATTGTAAAAACCATTCGTGAATATTACAACAAAGGTTTTGAAGCATCAGATATTCGTAAATCAATCGTTTCTGCGGTTTCCATAAAAGTGGAAGAACCAGTTTTCGAATCGCAAACCAAAACCAAATTGGGTTCTAATGATGTTGGTCCGAATGGTCCGACGGTTCGAACATTTATTCACGATTTTATTACAACCAAACTCGATAATTTTCTACATAAAAATCCAGAAGTTGCCGATTCGCTTTTGCGTAAGATTTTGCAAGCCGAACGCGAACGTAAAGAACTATCAGGAATTAGAAAATTAGCTAAAGACAGAGCTAAAAAAGCGAGTTTACACAATAAAAAATTGCGCGATTGTCGTGTGCATTTAACTGATGCCAAAAATCCAAGAAGTTTAGAGAGTACGCTTTTTATTACCGAAGGTGATTCGGCTTCGGGTTCGATTACCAAAAGTCGTGATGTCAATACACAAGCTGTTTTTAGTTTACGTGGTAAGCCTTTGAATTCTTATGGAATGTCAAAGAAAATTGTGTACGAAAACGAAGAGTTCAATTTGCTTCAAGCTGCTTTAGATATTGAAGAAAGTATTGAAGATTTGCGTTATAACAACATTGTAATTGCAACCGATGCCGATGTCGATGGAATGCACATTCGTTTGTTGTTGATTACCTTTTTCCTTCAATTTTTCCCAGAAATGATAAAAGAAGGACATTTGTATATTTTGCAAACGCCGTTATTCCGTGTGCGAAATAAAAAAGAGACTATCTATTGTTATTCAGACGAAGAACGTCGCGATGCCATAGAGAAATTAAAACCAAAACCAGAAATTACACGATTCAAAGGTTTGGGAGAAATTTCGCCTGATGAGTTCAAACATTTCATTGGTGAAAGCATCCGATTAGATCCAGTGATGTTAGACAAAGCTACTTCAATCGAAACTTTATTAGAGTTTTATATGGGTAAAAACACACCAGATAGACAAACGTTCATTATCAATAATCTGAAAGTGGAACTGGATAAGGAATTGGTGGAGAAGTAAGTTGATGGAGCACAAAGTTGCACAATGTTTAGCACAAAGTCACACAAAAAAAACATTGAGAAACTTTGTGAAAAACTTTGAGAAATATAGTGATACATAAATATGGTTGAAGAAAATGAGATAAGTCGAATTATTTTAGACTGTGCTTTTAAAGTTCACACCAAGCTTGGTTCAGGTTTGTTAGAAAAAGTTTACAGAGAATGTTTAGCGTATGAACTTATAAATTGTGGATTAGAAGTCGAACAAGAAAAAGCTTTTCCTGTAATTTATGATGAAATAAAATTTGATTGTGGCTATAGAGTTGACATAATTGTAAATAAAAAAGTCATAATTGAATTAAAAGTAGTTGAAGATTTTACAATTGAACATACAGCTCAATGTTTAACTTATATGCGACTTTCAGATTGTAAATTGGGCTTGCTATTGAATTTTTATAAAAGATCATTGAAAGACGGAATTAAAAGATTGATTATATAAACATTGTGAAACTTTGTACATAACATTGTGAAACTCTATACTACAAAATAACATAGAGAAACTTTGTGAAAAACTTTGAGTAACATAGTGCTACAAAAAATATGAAAGACGAAGAAGAAGATAACATTAACGAAGAAGAAACTAACGACGAGTTAGACGAATCAACCAACGACGAAAGTTTAGACGAAGGCTTTGAGGACATAGTTTCGAGAGGCGGAAATCACTTTTACGAAAACGATGAGAATCCAGAAGATACCATCACCAAAGTTACAGGAATGTACAAAGATTGGTTTTTGGATTATGCTTCCTATGTAATTCTTGAGCGTGCCGTGCCTGCGATTGAAGATGGTTTCAAACCAGTGCAACGTCGTATTATGCATTCACTGAAAGAGTTGGATGACGGTCGTTACAACAAAGTTGCGAATGTCGTTGGACACACCATGCAGTATCATCCACACGGAGATGCGAGTATTGGTGATGCTATGGTGCAAATTGGTCAGAAAGAATTGTTGATTGATTGTCAAGGAAACTGGGGAAATATTCTAACAGGCGATAGCGCAGCGGCTTCGAGATATATTGAAGCACGTTTGTCAAAGTTTGCTTTAGAAGTTTTGTATTCACCAAAAATTACCGATTGGGGTGTTTCTTACGATGGTCGTCGTGCTGAACCAAACAATCTTCCAGTAAAGTTTCCATTACTTTTGGCTCAAGGTGCTGAAGGAATTGCGGTTGGACTTTCGACTAAAGTTTTGCCTCACAATTTCAACGAATTAATTGATGCTTCGATTAAAATTTTAAAAGGAAAACCATTTACATTATACCCAGATTTTCAAACTGCAGGAATTGCGGATGTTTCCAATTATAACGATGGTTTGCGTGGCGGACGTGTTCGTGTTCGTGCCAAAATATCGCAATTGGACAAACAGACTTTGGTGATTACTCAAATTCCGTTTTCAACCAATACGTCAACTTTGATTGATAGTATTTTGAAAGCGAATGAGAAAGGTAAAATCAAAATCAAGAAAATTGAAGACAATACTGCTGCCGAAGTTGAGATTTTAATTCATTTATTTCCAGGAGTTTCTCCAGATAAAACGATTGATGCTTTGTATGCTTTCACAGCTTGCGAAACCTCTGTTGCTCCTTTGGGTTGTGTGATTGAAGATAACAAACCATTGTTCATCGGAGTTTCTGATATGTTGAAAATTTCAACTGAAAGAACGGTAGATTTATTAAAGAAAGAACTCGAAATTCAATTAGAAGAACTTAAAAACAAATGGCATTTCTCGACTTTAGAAAAGATTTTCATTCGTGAAGAAATGTATATTGATTTCAAATTGTATTCGGATAGAGAATCGCTTTACGAATATATGTACAAACGATTTGAACCATTCAAAAAATCATTTGTACGTGAAATTGAAGATGAAGATTTGCAAAAATTAACCCAAATTCCGATGATTCGTATTACGCGTTTCGACTCGGATAAAGCGGATGAGTTTATTGCCAAATTGGAAGACGAAATGAAAGAAGTACAACATCATTTAGACAACCTAATTGATTTTGCCATTGATTATTTTGCAAAACTAAAAGAGAAATACGGAAAAGGTCGCGAACGTCAAACGGAATTGAGAAGTTTTGAAAATATTGAAGCTACAAAAGTGGTTTTAAGAAATACAAAATTATATGTAAACAAAGAAGAAGGTTTCTTTGGAACAGGTTTGAAAAAAGACGAATACGTTGCCGATTGTTCTGATATTGATGATGTTATTGTTTTTCTTCGAGACGGAAAAATGATGATTGCGAAAGTGGATGATAAGAAATTCGTTGGAAAAGACATCATTCACATTGCGGTTTTTGATAAAAATGACAAGCGAACCATTTACAACATGATTTACCGTGATGGTAAAAATGGTTCTACTTTTATAAAACGTTTTAATGTTTCGGGTGTAACTCGTGATAAATTTTACGATTTAACACAAGAAAAAGCTGGTTCACAAACCTTATATTTCTCAGCAAATCCAAATGGTGAAGCTGAGGTTGTAACTATTTTGTTACGTCAAGTTGGAAGTGTGAAAAAACTAAAATGGGATGTCGATTTTACCGATATTGCCATAAAAGGTCGTGCTTCACGTGGAAATACGGTTACCAAATATCCAATCAAGAAAATCGAATTGAAGGAGAAAGGAATTTCTACTTTACGTCCGAGAAAAGTTTGGTTTGATGATACAGTTCAACGTTTGAATGTTGATGGAAGAGGAGAGTTGTTGGGTGAGTTCAGACCAAATGATAGACTTTTGATTATCAATCAAGCAGGAAAATTGAAAACCATAATTCCAGAATTGACCACGCACTTTGATGAAGATATGATTGTACTGGAAAAATGGCATCCGAAAAAACCAATTTCTACCATTTATTATGATGGAGAAAAAGAACGTTATTTTGTAAAACGATTCTTGGTTGAAAACGAAAATAAAGAAGAAATTTTCATCACTGAACACGAAAAATCACAATTAGAGATTGTTTCTACCGATTGGCGACCAGTTGCTGAAATCATTTTTGCCAAAGTAAAAGGTGTTCAAAAAGAGAATCAAACTATTGATTTAGAACAATTTATTGCTGTAAAAGGAATAAAAGCGTTGGGTAATCAATTGACAGCTGATAAACTGAAACAAGTAAATCTTTTAGAGTCGTTACCATACGAAGAACCAGTAGAAGAAGTTCCAGAAGAACCAGAAGTTTCTGGTGAAGATAACGTTTCAGACGATATTCAAACCGAATTGGATGATGACGGACAGATTACGTTGTCATTAGAATAATTAAAATAGCCTTTCATTGAATATGCCCCAAAAGTTAGATACTATTTGGGGCATTTTTTATTATTCAATATTTTTTAAGAAAGCTAAAATTTCCATTTCTTTTTTCAATTTTTTGTTTAGAAAGAATGCAAAAATTATCAGAAATCCGTAGCCGCTTATTAGAAGATAGATGAAAAAAGGTGTAGAAAATTGTTCTTGAAACGTTGGTATTAATAGCGAAAACCCAATTGTATATACTATATAAATAATTGGCGTTGCAATAAAGTGAATACCTTTTCTCCATGTGTAAAATGATGCTGCATTTTTGCTATACTCTAATAAAGATGTTTCAATATTTATAGTATTAAATTTTTTAATACTTATCAATTCTAAAATAATTCGTAAAATCATTGAACTAATCATCAAACCTAAACCTATTGTAAAAATAGAAACCGAGTAAATTCCTAACCAAATAAAATAACATAGTAATATTAAAGTTGTAATGCCAATAATAATGAGTGTTGTAATATGATTTAATTTTATTTTTTTTCTATGTTCTTCTGATTTTTTTATTAGTTCAGAAGCTGTTTTATTTGTATTGAAGTCATTTTGTTGGTTCCAAATATCTTGTAAATTTTCAAATGTTTTCATTGTTGTATGCATTGAGTTAAACTTTTTTTAATTCTGTGAATTCTCACTCTAAGCGTTTCTTCGCTTATTCCTACTACTTCTGATATTTTATCGTAGTCAATTCCTTCCAAGACCATGAGGATAATCATTTTTCCAGTTTCATCTAATTTTTGGATGCATTCGTACATTTTTTTAAGTTTCATTTCTTTTTCTTCGGAATAATCATCTATTTGTAGTATCGGGAAAGAATCAGTTGAAACTTCTTTTTTTGTTTTTTCCTTCCTTAAATAAAGCAAACATGTATTTACGGTTATTCTATATATCCAAGTACTGATGCTTGATTCATTTCTAAATTGCTCAAGCTTCTCCCAAACTTTTATGAATACTTCTTGTGTAGCATCATCTGCAAAATACTCATCACCATTAAAATAACCCTTACAAAGTCGAAATACTTTTGGGTAATGCTCTTGAAAAATTTGATTGAATTGTTCTTCCTTTTTCACTTTAATTTAGTGCTAGTTTAACATTTTCGATGAACCAATCAGGTTGATCATACATTACAAAGTGTGCAGCATTTTCTGCATAAAGAATTTTAACAGTAGGTAAATTTTGATATTGCGTTGCATATGTATTTTTCACTACATCTATACCTAAACTAGTTGCTGCTAAAATTACGACAGGAATTTTAATTTTTGCAATTTCTTTTCTCAAATCTAAGTTAAGCATATCAATATAACCATGAACATATGTTTTTCTATCAGCCATACTCATCCAATTACTAATAACTTTATGCTTTTCTTTATTTAAACACATATAAGCTACAGATTGTAGATTCATAGCATCAAAGCTATTTTTATCCATTTGAAGCATCATTTTACTTTGTGGATTGTCATATTCAATGATTTCTCCTTTGTAGTTTGGAATCATTAAAGCAGCTGTTGCAGGTAGTGCGTCAACTAAAATAGCTTTTTTAAATAATTCAGTTTCTAATGATGCTAACCAAAGACTTAAAGTTCCACCTAAACTATGTCCCAAAAGTGTTGGTTTTTTTATTTTTTTTTCTTTTACATAACTTATAACTTCATCTTTTATAGATGATAACCATGGTGTTTCAATAGGAGGTACATTTCCAAAACCTGCAAAAGTAAAAATGTGACATTCATTTGTTTTTGACAATTCAGCAACAGTTTCATCCCACAATTCGCCTGTACATCCAAAACCAGGAAATAGTAAAATGGGTTCTCCTTTTCCTTTTACCGAAACAGTAAACGATTTTTGAGCTGTTGAAATTTGTGTAATTAATACAGAAACGAATACGAGTAATAATGATTTTGTTTTCATGATATTTTTTTTAAAGTTTTACTTTTGATACAGTAGTGTTTAAATTGTTACATAAAAAAATATTTTTTTTTAATTAATGATTTAAATGTTCATAAATACTAGTCTTTGATTTATATATTTGTATACTTATTTTGAAATAAAACAGATTAAATTCAAAACAAAACCCCTATAAATGTCAACATTTCCATCCGATATTGAGATTGCTCAAAATGCAACCTTACAACACATTAGAAAAATTGCCCAAAAAATAAACATTCAAGAAGACGATTTAGAATACTACGGAAAGTACAAAGCCAAATTACCTTTAGAATTACAATCTGAAAATCCAAAAGGTAAATTGATTTTGGTTTCTGCTATGTCGCCTACTAAATATGGTGAAGGAAAAACTACAATGTCAATTGGGTTAACTGACGGTTTGAACTACATTGGTAAAAAAACAATAGGAGTTTTGCGTGAACCTTCACTCGGACCAGTTTTTGGACTGAAAGGTGGCGCAGCTGGCGGTGGATATGCTCAAGTTGTTCCGATGGAAGATATTAATTTGCATTTTACAGGCGATTTTTCGGCTATTGAAAAAGCAAATAATTTACTTTCTGCGGTGATTGATAATAATCTTCAAAATCCAAAATATTCCTTGAACTTAGATCCAAAATCTATTGCTTGGAAACGTGTGATGGACATGAATGATCGTTCGTTGCGCCAAATCATTATTGGAGTTGGTGCTAAAGCTAACGGAACGATGCGCGAAGATGGTTTCAATATTACTCCAGCGTCAGAAGTGATGGCGATTCTTTGTTTGTCTAAAGATTTAGAAGATTTGAAACTTCGTTTAGGAAATATTTTTGTTGGAAAAACTTTTGATGGGAAAGCAATTTTTGCTCGTGATTTGAAAGTAGTAGGAGCAATGGCAGTTTTGCTAAAAGATGCTTTGAAGCCTAATTTAGTGCAAACTTTAGAAGGAAATCCGGCGATTCTTCATGGCGGGCCATTTGCAAGTATTGCGCAAGGAACGAATACTGTGATTGCAACAAAAATGGGACTTTCACTAGGTGATTATGTAGTTACAGAGGCTGGATTTGGTGCCGATTTAGGAGCCGAAAAATTCTTTCATATAAAATGTGGACAAAGCGGATTGAAACCTGACGCAGTGGTTTTAGTTGCAACTATTCGAGCAATTAAACATCATGCTGGATTGAGTTCAGAAGATTTTAAAACTGAAAATGTAGCTGCGATTGAAAAAGGCTTTTGCAACTTAGAAAAACATATTGAAAATATTCAAAAATTTGGAATAAATCCTGTGGTTTCTATAAATGCTTTTCCTGATGATACCCAAGCTGAATATGATAAATTGAAAGCATTATGTTTAGCAAAAGGCGTTACTGCAATTGTAAGTACTGCTTTTGTTGAAGGTGGAAAAGGTTCGGCTGAATTGGCTGAAAAAGTAGTTGCTGAAATCAATAAGGGTGAAGCAAATTATAAACCTTTGTATCAAAAAGAGGATTCAATCGAACATAAAATAAATACTATTGCAAAAGAAATATACGGAGCAAGTTCTGTTGAGTTTTCTCCAAAATCGAAATCACAATTGAAGATGATTAATGATCTAGGTTTTAATGAATTTCAAATTTGTATGGCAAAAACTCCAGCTAGTTTTTCGGATAATGAAAAGATAATAGGTCGTCCAACGGATTTTACTATAACGGTTCGTGAGTTCGAAATTGCCAGTGGTGCCGGATTTATCGTTCCGTTACTTGGTGATGTTATGCGAATGCCTGGTTTGCCAGCAGTTCCAAATGCTGAACGAATTGATATTGACAATAATGGTAAGATAATCGGATTGTCTTAGAAATTTTGAATAAATAATCAATACAAATACTACCTAACCCTGATGGGAATGGAAATAAAAAAATGGTCACTGAGGCTCTCGAAGTGACCATTTTTTTATTGTATTGGACAGCAGGAATAGGGTTTTGTGATAAACCCCAAACCATTCGTTCCTAAAATTAATTAGTAATATCGCTATCTTCTAATTTTTTATCAATGATTTTATTGTTATGTAAGACAACTGGTTTTTTGCTGCTTTTCTTCATTTTTAAGTTTAGGAATTCCACAAATAAAGAGAAGAAAATTGCAAAATATAAGTATCCTTTTGGTATACTATGAACTTCAACATCATTACCAAATCTGAAATGTGCTAAGTGTGAACCTTCAGCTAAAAGCATAACTCCAATTAGTATTAAGAAGGATAATCCAAGGATTTGAATTGTTGGATGTTCGTTTACGAATTTAGAAACTGGTCCTGCAAAGGCAAGCATTACTACGATTGAAATTACAATAGCAAGAATCATAATTTCTATTGCGCCAGCTGGTCCAAAACCTTTTGGTGGTTCGGCAGAACTTACTAAACCAATAGCTGTTAAGATACTGTCAAAAGAGAAAACAATGTTTAACAATGCAATTTGTATAATTGCTGATGACAAGCTGTTACTAGCTTTTCCACTAGTTGCTTCGTCTTCACCTTCTAATTTGTGATGAATTTCTGAAACCGATTTGTATAACAAAAACAAACCTCCACCAAAGATGATTAAACTTTGTCCAGAAATTCCTCCAGAGAAAAAGCCTAAGTCAAAATCGAAGAATGATTCTTTCAAACTCATTACCCAAGTGATTCCAAAAAGTAAAATGATACGAAAAACCATAGCTAACAATAGTCCAATTCTTCTAGCTTTTGGTTGGTCTTCGGCTCTTAATTTTCCTGATACAATTGATAAAAAAACGATGTTATCGATACCAAGAATGATTTCTAAAAAGGTTAATGTTAAAAGTGCAATTAATGCATCTGTGGTAAATAATACTTCCATTGGTTAGTTTAAAAAAGTTATTGTTAAAGTGGTTTTACGGAATTAATTGGTTTTTGTTACAGTTCCCATTTGTTTTTTTGATTCTCCTACAAAAGAATATTCAAAGGTATAGGTTTTTCCTTTTGTAGAAATGAAGCGCATGGAAATTGCTTTTTTTTCAGCCATATTTCTAGGATGCAATTTTTGAAGAATAAATTCGTAATCATTTACCCAGCGAACTGAAGCCGTATCGGTTCTTCCGTTGTAGGTTTCAATTTGTAATTTATCTGTTCGTTCAAATGTTGTAATTTCTTTTTTGCCATTAACTTCTTGAACGAATTCAAATTTACCAGTTTTAAATTCTTTCGGATTGCACTCTAATTTGTTTTGGCAACTAAGGAGTGTTATTGTAAAAAAGAAAAGCATTATTTTTTTCATAAAAATTTACTATTGTTTATCATTAAAAAGTGCATCAGTCATAGTTTTTATTCCTTTGAAAGCTAAAAAAACCGATGTTATACAAACAGCACAACCAATTACTAAAATTAAATAATGCCAATTGGTATGCTTGTTCATGAAAGCATTATACATTAAACTTGGTCCAATAAACATCATTGGCAATGCACCAAATAAATACTTTACACCTTTAGCCAAAAGTTCTTTGTTGGTTGCCATATTAAAAACGAATTTGGATGCCGTAACCTCTTTGGTTTCCTATTAAGTTCACCTCAAAATTTGAATTTGTTTCTCCGAGATTTTTCAAACCGCTATTATAAAAATCAATTCCTTCTTTAATCTTTTTGTTCTTTCCAGATAAAACAGGTATAGCAATAATTAATGCTCCAGCTCCAATATAAGTTGCCGCAGTTGGATATTTTACATCTGAAACCAAACCTACTACCATATCGGTAATGACCAAAGCACCACCAAATCCAATAAGGAAACCACCAGCAGATTCTTTACCAAGTCCAGATTTGAATTTACTCAAAGCTTCAGCATTAGAAGCCAATAATTGTTTAGTTTCTCTAGTAGAAATCTGACTTCCGTTTACATAATATTTGCCTCTTTCAAGATTGATTTCTTGAGAAAAAGATAGTACAGAAAGAAATAATGCGAATGTTAAAAGTATTTTTTTCATATAAGTAATTTTTAAGTTTATTTTTTAACCCAATTCAAAAGTAACTCTTTATCAGAAGATAATTTGCCTACAATTCGATATTTTGATTTTACAATTAAAATCGATTCCGTAAGTTTTTCTTTTACAACTTTATAAGGTGATATACCGCTTGAATGAATAAAAAAACTTCCTTCATCAGAAAATAGAACAAAACCAGTATGATTATCTAAGCCAACGACATAAATTCCATTGCCTTTCTGTTTTAAATTGGTTTCAAATTCTTCAATTGATTTGTTTGAAAATCGATAAATATTATCTTCACTTACTAATTTTTTTATCATTTGTTCAGAAGCACATTGAGCAAGTTTAACTCTGTTAATATCTAATCCAATGTCCCTTAATGTGGTTGTCACAAAATAACCACAAGCAATTTTTCCTTCGTTTGGTTTTTGTGTTGTTCCATTAAAATCCCAATCAGTTCCGTACCAATAAGGAAAAATTTTATCGGTCAAAAGTGAAGTGAATTTTTCTCCAATTTTATTAATGCTTTTATCTTTAATCTCTTTTTTAATAGATTTTATACTATCTAATGTTTGTGGATAATCTTTTAAATCAACTTTAGCTTGCTCTTCAATAATAGTATTGTTTGTAGATTTTCTTATCAAAAAGAAAAGTACAAAAAATATAGATAAAAGTAAAACTACTTTTATGGATTCTTTCATATTACTGTTTAAATTCTTCAACGGCTTTTCTAACGCTACCAAATTCCTTTAATAATTGGCTAGCTTTTTCATAATCAACTGGAATTTCACTCATAATCATTTTTACGCCTCTATCGACCAATTTATCATTACTCAATTGCATATCTACCATTTTGTTGCCTTTCACTTTTCCAAGTTGAATCATAGTTGCGGTTGAGATCATGTTTAATACTAATTTCTGAGCTGTTCCTGCTTTCATTCTCGAACTTCCAGTTACAAATTCAGGTCCAACGACAACGACTATTGGGAAATTTGCTGTTAAAGCCAACGGACTTCCTTCATTGCAAGTGACACAACCTGTTATTATGTTATTTTCATTGCATTTTTTCAAACCTTCAATTACATAAGGCGTAGTTCCTGAGGCAGCAATTCCGATTACAACATCATTTTCTGAAATGTTTTGTTCTTGTAAGTCTATCCAAGCTTGTGTGGTATTGTCTTCGGCGTTTTCAACTGCTTTTCTAATGGCTTTATCTCCACCTGCAATAATTCCGTTTACTAAATCAAATGGAACTCCGAATGTTGGAGGACATTCTGAAGCATCAACGATTCCTAATCTTCCAGAAGTTCCTGCTCCAATATAAAAAAGTCGTCCACCAAGTTTCATTTTTTCAACCACTTTTGAAACTAATGACTCAATTTGAGGCAAAGTTTTTTCAACTGCCAACGGAACGGTTTTATCCTCATTATTGATGTTTGTCAACAATTCAGAAACAGACATTTTTTCTAAATGCTCGTATTTGGAAGATTGCTCAGTGGTTTTAGTGAAGTTCATTTTTTTATTTCTTCAATTTTATAATCTTTGACTTTATTTAGTGTGTCGAATTGAATTTTTAAATTTTTTGTATAAACAGGATCGATATCCCATCCATAATCAGTTACGATATTGTAATAAATTTCATTTTCTTCAACATTAGCATAATTTTCAGGTTTACCTAATAAATTTATAATTTCATCATATGTTAAATTTGATAAATCATATTTAGAAAATAAATCATTAATCATTTTATCTCTATGAATGTAAAACCCATCAGAATTTACCAGCCATTTATTCTTATCAAATTTTATATCATTATTACAAGAAGTAAGTAATTGTATAAATAAAATAAAATATAGAAATCTTTTCATGTTGTAAATCTACATAAAATAAGCCAAAACAATTCCCAAAATTATCATCGAGATTTTTGCAATATTGAATTTATGTCCTTCGCTACTTTCAAAAATAATTGTTGAAGAGATGTGGAATAAAATTCCAATTACTATTGCCGTAATCTCATTATAGTATTGATTTAAAGCTGGAAAAATATCAGAAATGAAAGTCCCAAGCGGTGTCATTATGGCAAAGGTTAACATAAAAAGGAACAAAGCAGTTTTATTTAACTCAGCATTCAAGAAAAAAGTGGTTAGGATGATTGCAATTGGAAGGTGATGAATGGCAATTCCCAGTGCCAATTCGTGATGATGACCAACAGGAAATCCTTCTAACAAAGCATGAATGCATAAACTAATAAATAATAGCCATGGCATTTGAGCCATTTTATCATGTCCGTGAACGTGACCATGTTCTGCACCTTTTGAAAAAAACTCTAATATTATTTGAAACAAAATACCAATCATTATAAAAATCCCAACATTGTGACTGTGGGATTCGTATACTTCTGGAAGCAAGTGAATTACTGTTAATGATAGCAAAAAAGAACCACTAAAAGCTAATAGTAATTTTAAATTCTTTTTGGCTCTAGGTTTTAATGCTATCGCTATAAAAAAACCAATTAAAACCGATAATAGTGGTAATAAGTAATTCATTATTTAAATATCATAATTAATCGTTCGCTAGTATTTTTATGGAATTTCTTCAACTTGTAGTCACCAAAAGTGTCCAATAAATAAATTCCAGCATCGTTCATCATATTTTGAAAATCTTCTAACGTCAACGCTTTTACTTTTTCTGTAAAATGATATTTTTCATTATTGTCTACAAAATCAATTTCTTTGATGATATGATTATCGGCAACATATCTTTTAATATGAAAATCAATTCCATCAACAGTTTTAACTTCATCAGGAACTAAATTCGGAATAACTTGATGCACATTCATAAAATCAATTACAGCAAATCCGTAATCGGTCAGACTTTCTTTTATTGCAACTAATGTTTTTAAATCATCATTATCATTTTCAAAATAACCAAAACTTGTAAAAAGATTAAAGATAGCATCAAATTTATCTTCGAATTTTTCTCGCATGTCATGCACTTCAAAATGTAAAGTTGCATTTGCATTTTTAGTAGCTTCAGCAATACTGTTTTCAGATAAATCGGCGCCAATTACATCAAATCCTAATTGATTTAAATAAATAGAATGACGTCCTTTTCCACAAGCTAAGTCTAATACTTTAGCTTTTTCAGGTAAGTTTAAATAATGCGTTAAATTGTCCATGAAAATCTGTGCTTCACGGTAATTTCTATCTTTATAAAGAATGTGGTAATAAGGTGTATCAAACCAAGAGGCGAACCAATTATTGGTTGCGAGTTTCGAGTTTCGAGTTTCGGGTTTATCTGTTTCTGACATTAATTCTTGTTCATAAAATTCCTAGCGTGCAAATTTAGTGTATTTTTGCAGAAGTTATTCCAAGTTTGAAGTTTGATATTTTATCTTTTGAAATTTATTTGGAATTTGTTATTTGTATATTGGATTTTATAAAGATGGAAAATTTTAAAATGATTGCCAAAACCTTCTTTGGTTTTGAAGAAATATTAGCTCAAGAATTACGCATTTTAGGTGCTCAAGATGTTGAAATAGGTACAAGAATGGTAAGTTTTAAAGGTGATAAAGGTTTTATGTATAAAGCCAATTTATCTTTGAGAACCGCTTTAAAAATCTTAAAACCAATTTATTATTTCAGAGCAAAAACCGATGCGTTACTTTACAAAGGAATACAAGGAATTGATTGGAGTAAGTATTTGAATGCCAATCAAACTTTTGTAATTGATACTACCATTCACTCTGATTTTTTCAAACATTCTCAATTTGTATCGCAAAAAGCTAAAGATGCTATTGTAGATCAATTTCGTGAGAAAACAGGAGTTCGTCCAAGTATTGATAAGGAATATCCAGATTTAAGAATCAATATCCACATCGATAAAGACCAAGTTTCGGTGGCTTTAGATACTTCTGGAAATTCTTTGCATCAAAGAGGTTATAGAACAGCAACGAACATTGCTCCAATAAACGAAGTTCTTGCCGCAGGAATGTTATTGTTAGCAGGTTGGGAGGGAAAAACTGATTTTCTAGACCCAATGTGTGGTTCGGGAACAATTCTTATTGAAGCCGGAATGATTGCTTGTAATATTCCAGCCAACATCAATAGAAAAGAATTTGCTTTCGAAAAATGGAACGATTGGGATAACGATTTGTTTGATCAAATTATTGATGCACTAATGAAACGCACACGTGAATTTCATTACACTATAAAAGGATACGATAAAGCGCCAAGTGCTGTCAATAAAGCTATTGATAATATCAAAAACGCCAATCTTGATGATTACATTAAAGTAGAACAACAAAATTTCTTTGACACTAAAAAAGAAACTTCTGGGCCTTTGCAAATGGTTTTCAATCCACCTTATGGTGAACGTTTGGATATTGATTTAGAACGTTTTTACAGAGAAATGGGTGATACCATGAAACAAAATTATCCAGGAACTCATGCTTGGTTTATTACAGCAAACTTAGAAGCATTGAAACATGTTGGACTAAAACCTTCGAGAAAAATTAAACTTTTTAACGGAAGTTTAGAAGCGCGATTGGTAAAATACGAAATGTATGAAGGAAGTAAACGAACAAAGTTTCAGATAGCAGAAGGCGAATAGCAGTTTTATAAAAGTACAATATATAATTTCACTATAGACAAATGAGTAAATCAACAAAATCATTTATTTACAACATGTTAAGTTTTGCGGCTTTCTTTTTGCCGTTGCAAGTGGCTATCCAAGCGTTTACAGATTTGAAAGGAATTTGGATTTTGATTGTAGCTTTTGTTATAGCAACAATACTTGCGCCAAAATTTCAAGCCGTTAAAACCAAAGACGGTGAAAAATTGTTTATGAAAGTTATCTTTGTAAAAGGAGTGAAGGAGATAAATTAATTATTTCTTTTTTCCTTCTTTAGGTTTAACCTCAGATTTAAAAATAGGAACAAAATAAGAAACAGTGTAGTTTATTCCTACGCCAAATTTTCCGTCATAGGTTCTATTAAAACCTGGAATGTAAAGATTATCAAATCCATCTGGTTTTTTGTTGGAAACTAAATAGTTTAATCGTACACTCATTCCAACATAGAAATTTTTAAACATTTCTGCTTTTGCACCAGCTAAAACTTCAACCCATTGCGCTGTAAGTCCATTGAATTTTTCACCTGATGGTATTTCTGGAGCTTGTCCAAAATAAGGATTCGGATTGTAAATAGTGTAAGAGTTTAAGGTTTGGCTAAACGAACTAAATCCGTAGCGCATACCCACGTATAGCATGTTGTTCATGCCTAACCAATTTTCATATCCATTAAAATCAAAACCTGCTTTTAAGTAAGTTCCTTTGGTAGTAAAATTCAATCGGTCATCATCTACAGTTTTGTTTTCTGTTCCAATTTCTGCTGCTATGTAGTGCTTTCTAGTCAATTTAAAATCACCAACTAATTCAATTCCACGATAGTCTTTTTCATAAAAGGAACGCGTTAATTTGAATAAATCAACACCAACTCTCAAACCATAACGTTCTGTTTTTGGTTTGATACTGTCTTTGACTTTCACTTCTTGAGCATTTCCCAAAAACGAAGCTACAAGCAATAGTAGACTAAAAGAATATTTTAACATGTACTTCATTTTCGTTTTCTAGATTTGATTTTACAATAACTATATTTTTTATCCAAGTACCATCAGCTACAACAGGTTCAGTTTGAATTATTGGATTTGTTGGAATTAATGTAAATAAAGTTTTAAAACCACAAGCGCGTGAAACATAAAAATCTTGCTTTGAGTATTTGAATTCTAAAATATCGGTGTTTTCACTGCCAGCGACACCAAAATTATGGGTAAAACTATATTTTGTTGTTACATCAGTAGTTTTAAGAGGTAAAAATATTTTTGATGAGTTTGATAAATATCTATCTGGAGTTGTAAGTGACTCATTAAAAATTACTCCTTCAGCTACATCATCACTTTTAACTTTAAGTTTAGTTACACTCTTCAAAGTCTCAGTGGATGCATTAAAATCATAAAATTCAATGACTAATCTAGGTGTAGTAGGCGTATTTTCATCACAAATATCATCCTTCTCACATCCTAAAAGCGAAAACACAAACAATAACAAAAATATCTTTTTCATAGGTTTAATTTCAAACTAAATAACTGAACACTGCGACTGAATACTGAACACTATTTTCTAAGTTCCAAAAGTACAACATTTTCCACGTGATGCGTTTGAGGAAACATATCTACAGGTCGCACACGAGTAACTTTATACATTTCGTCCATCAAAGCCAAATCTCTTGCTTGTGTAGCCGAATTACAACTTACATAAACAATTTTTGGAGCGCCAGTTTTTAATAACATTTCAACAACGTCTTTATGCATTCCGTCTCTTGGTGGATCGGTGATAATTACGTCTGGTTTGCCATGTTTTGCTATAAAATCGTCATTGAAAACGTTTTTCATATCTCCAACATAAAACTCACAATTGGTAATTTCATTGCGTTTCGCATTTTCTTTAGCATCGGCAATTGCTTCTGGAACGGCTTCTACACCAATAACTTTTTTCGCTTTTTTAGAAACAAATTGCGCAATGGTTCCAGTTCCAGTATATAAATCATAAACTACTTCGTTGCCAGTTAAACCAGCGAAATCTCTTGTGATTTTGTATAATTCATACGCTTGGTCGGAATTGGTTTGGTAAAATGATTTAGCGTTGATGCTAAATTTCAAACCTTCCATTTCTTCCAAAATATAATTTCTTCCTTTATATAATTTGATGTCTTGGTCGTAAAGTGTGTCGTTAGCTTTGCTATTGATTACATATTGCAACGAAGTAATTTGTGGGAATTTCTCGTGAATGAAATCCATCATCAACTCACGATTGGCTTTGTCGTCTTCAAAAAACTGAATCAACACCATAATTTCACCAGTCGAAGCGGTTCTAATCATTAAAGTTCGCAACAAACCTTCGTGATTTCTAGCATTGAAGAACGTCATTCCGTTTTTATCGGCAAATTCTTTTATCGAATTTCTAATATCGTTTGATGGATCTTCTTGCAACCAACATTTTTCAATATCTAGAATTTTGTCCCACATTTTCGGAACGTGAAAACCTAAAGCATTTTTCTTGCTCAAATTTTCATCACTCGATTGAATCTGACTTTCGGTCAACCAACGTGTGTCAGAAAATCCGAATTCCATTTTGTTTCTGTAGAACAATTGTTTTTCTGAACCTAAAATAGGTTCAAATTCAGGCAAATCGATTTTGCCAATGCGTTTTAGGTTATTGAAGACTTCATTATTTTTATAAAACAATTGTTGTTCATACTTCATGTTTTGCCATTTACAACCGCCACAAGCACCAAAATGCTCACAAACTGGTTCAATACGATTTTCTGAAAAGGAGTGAAATTTTATTGCTTTTCCTTCAAAATACGATTTACGTTTCTTGAACGTTTGCACATCCACCACATCGCCAGGCACAACGTTTGGTATAAATATTACTTGTCCTTCAGGAGCTTTGGCTACCGAAACACCTTTGGCACCAGCATCAAGCACGGTAACGTTTTCAAATATAATTCTGTCTGTCTTCTTTTTTCCCATGAGGCAAAAATAATGTATTGGTTTGTTTTTTGGATTGGGTTTAGGAAAATTTTATTTATTTTATGTTTTTATGAAAATTAGTTTCATTATCAATATCCTAAAATTTAAAGTAACAATGAATAAAAGTATTTTTATAATTTAGCAATTCACTAAATCCCGTTAGGGATTAAATTCTGGTAGATAAAATTAATTCAATAGTATGCGAAGTCCCATAGGGACGATATTTAAAAATGGCAAATACCTACACACAAATACATGTTCAATTTGTTTTTGCAGTAAAATTCCGTAACGGACTAATCCATGCATCATTCAAAGAGGAATTATATCAATATATTTCAGGTATTATTAAAGCTAACAATCATAAATTACTTGCTATTAATGGAATGCCTGATCATTTGCATATTTTTATTGGAATGCGACCAACACAATCAATTTCTGATTTATTGCAAGATATTAAAGGCAGTTCTTCCAAATGGATAAATGAAAAGAAGTTTTTAAAAGTAAAATTTGAATGGCAAGAAGGATATGGCGCATTTTCATATTCCAAATCACACGTCAATAATGTCATTAATTACATTCAAAATCAAGAGAATCATCACAAAAAAGAAACTTTTAGAGACGAATATCTGAAATTTTTGAAAGTATTTGAAATAGAGTATGATGAGCATTATATTTTTAAAGAACCAATCTAAATATCATCCCTACGGGATTTTTTCTTAAGGAAGTTATTTTCTTTACCCAAATTTTATCCCTACGGGATTAATAAAATGTAATTGATAAGAACTTGTAGTTTGCTTTCTGTAATTTTGCAATTATTCCATATGGGTTAATAATATTGATAATTTTGTAACTATGACTAAACACCTAGCATTACTTCGCGGCATCAACGTCTCAGGACACAACATGATAAAAATGGAAGCATTAAAAACTACCTTAGAAACCATTGGGTTTACTAATGTGGTTACTTATATCCAAAGTGGCAATGTCTTTGTAGAAACCGAGGAAGAAAGCGGTTTTGGTGTGGGTTTCAAAATCAAACAAGAAATCTTCAAAACCTTTGGTCACGAAGTTCCGGTGATTGTAATCGGTAAAAATGATTTGGAATTGTGTTTTAAAAACAATCCTTTTTTGAAACAAAAAGACGTTGATACTAAGAAATTGTATGTGGCTTTTATTTCTAAAGAATTGTCAAGTTCCGCTATAAACGAATTAAAAATCAGCCAATTCAAACCCGATGAAGCTGTAATCGATGGCAACAGAATTTTCATAAAATACGACATAGGCGCAGGAAAAACCAGACTTGACCAAAAATACATCGAGAAAAAACTAAACGTAACTGCAACCATCAGAAATTGGAATACGGTTACAAAGTTGTTAGAAATGTATGAGTAGAAAGTACGAAGTACAAAGTAAAAAGTAAAAAGTTATAAGAGACTACAAATGTAACTTCCAGAAGGAAAAAGCTATTCTTTTATTAGAAATAACAATAATTATGTAACATTCTTGTAACAAACATTATTTAATTTTGGTAAAATTTAAAATTAAAAAGTTATGAAAAGAAATGCAACAGCCCAATGGCAAGGTTCGGTAAAAGAAGGAAAAGGTTCGCTTACTACTCAAAGTACCACATTAAATAATACACAATATTCATTCAATTCACGTTTTGAAGATGGCGTTGGAACTAATCCAGAAGAGTTGGTTGCTGCTGCTCATGCAGGTTGTTTTACTATGCAATTGTCAGCATTTTTTACAGAAGATGGTTTTACAGTAGAAAATATTCAAACCAAATGTGATATCAATTTAGTAACTGGTTCCATTGTAAGTTCACATTTAACAGTTGAAGCAAAAATTCCAGGAATTTCTGACGAAGATTTTCAAGCATTAGTTACTAAAGCAGAGAAAAATTGCCCAATTTCTAAGTTGTTCAACACAGAAATCACTTCAACGGCTACTTTAGTTTAATTGATTTAAATAGTTAATAGAAACCTCATTTCTTAATTGAAGTGAGGTTTTTTGTTTTTAAAATATCGTAAATTAGCAAGAATTTAAAATTTGAAATTATTAGCTTGAAGTTTGTACAAGCAAATCAATAAATTATTTATGAAAGATAAAGCAACATTTACTAGCGCTATTTCAGGAATAGAATTCCCACAGAAAGAAAAAGTTTTGGGAAATTCTATACGCATTCCTATTTTGAATATTATCAAAGAAGAGCATCCCGACTTCGATTCCAATCAATTTATTGCAGATAGCGAATTGAACATTTATCGTGAGAAGTATATTTCTAAATTCCTTCAATCGGAAGTTGGTGAACTTACTGATTTACAAAAGAAAGTTGTCAAATCTATTAAAGGCAATAAGTCTTTTGTAAACAAAGTAGAAGATAAAGTAGATAATCGAACGTATGGTCAAGTGATTGCTGATAAAGTAGCTGCTTTTGGTGGAAGTTGGACGTTTATAATTTCGTTTTTTATCTTTATTGTGATTTGGATAGCGTCCAATGTATACTTGTTGATGAACAAAGGATTTGATCCCTATCCATTTATTTTACTGAATTTGATTTTGTCTTGTTTGGCGGCGCTTCAAGCTCCAGTTATCATGATGAGTCAAAACCGTCAAGAAGAAAAAGACCGAGAAAGAGCCAAAAAAGATTACATGATAAACCTAAAATCGGAACTCGAAATAAGAATGCTCGACGAAAAATTAGATCATCTAATCATGCACCAACAACAAGAATTAATCGAAATTCAAAAAGTGCAAATCGAAATGATGAATGATATTTTGGAAAAAATTAAGAAATAATAAAAAGAATCTAAGAGTCTAACAATCTAATAATCTAACAATCTTTTTTACTACTTTTGCTAAAGTTTATGGATGATTTCTCTCCACAAGAAGGAATTGATATTTTAGAATAGCCCATAACGAGTTTGGGTAAAAAAAGAAAAATTATGTCAGTTTTAGAAAAAATGAGTTCTGCCGATGCTATTGCATTAGAAGATAAATATGGAGCTCACAATTATCATCCACTACCAGTAGTTTTGAGTAGAGGAGAAGGTGTTTATGTTTGGGATGTTGAAGGAAAAAAATATTACGATTTTCTTTCGGCTTATTCTGCTGTAAATCAAGGGCATTGTCATCCGAAAATTGTGGGAGCAATGGTTAATCAAGCGCAGACTTTAACTTTAACTTCAAGAGCTTTTTACAACGATAAGTTGGGAGTTTATGAAGAATTTGTAACAAAATACTTCGGATTTGATAAAGTACTTCCAATGAATACTGGTGCTGAAGCGGTAGAAACGGCTTTGAAACTTTGTAGAAAATGGGCGTATGAGAAAAAAGGAATTAATGAAAACGAAGCACAAATTATCGTTTGTGACGGAAATTTCCACGGAAGAACTACGACTATCATTTCTTTTTCAAATGATGAAAACGCAAGAAAGAATTTCGGACCTTATACAGCAGGATTTATCAAAATTCCTTACGATGACATCGAAGCGTTAGAAAACGCGCTTAAATCGTCTAAAAATATTGCAGGTTTCCTTGTAGAACCAATTCAAGGTGAAGCTGGAGTTTATACACCAGCAGAAGATTATTTGGCGAAAGCTAAAGCACTTTGTTCAGCTAACAACGTTTTGTTTATCGCAGATGAGGTTCAAACCGGAATTGCAAGAACAGGTTCAATATTGGCAGTTTGCGGAAATTGTACTTGCGAAAATGCCTGCGAAAAACAAGCAACTTATGTAGCTCCAGATATTTTGATTCTTGGAAAAGCTTTATCAGGTGGTGCTTATCCAGTTTCGGCTGTTTTGGCTAATGATCACATTATGAATGTTATCAAACCAGGTCAGCATGGTTCTACTTTTGGTGGAAATCCTGTTGCAGGAGCTGTTGCTATTGCTGCTTTGGAAGTTGTTAATGATGAAAATTTATCTCAAAATGCACGTCGTTTAGGGAAAATTTTCAGAGAAAAAATAGGAGAATTTGTTGAATCATCCAATATCGCAACTTTAGTTCGTGGAAAAGGATTATTGAATGCGATTGTAATCAACGATACTGAAGAAAGTGACACAGCTTGGAATATTTGCCTTGCTTTGAGAGATAACGGTTTGTTAGCTAAACCAACTCACGGAAACATTATTCGTTTTGCTCCGCCATTAGTAATGAACGAAGAACAATTGTTTGATTGTATTTCGATTATTATCACTACTTTGAAGCAATTTGAAAAGTAAAATTTTAACCAACCAATAACCAAAACAACTATTTTATGGAAAACCAAATCAACTTACAATTAAATGAACAAGCGGTTGCAGGATTAAGAGAAAGTGCTAAATGGTCAACTTTTTTAGCTATTATCGGATTTATAGGAGTCGGTTTTATGGTTCTTGCGGCTATTTTTATGGGTTCAGCAATGGCTTTGATACCAGAAGATCCGTATAGCAGAACAGGAATGAATCCTTTTGGTGCTATGAAAGGATTTATATCTATTTTCTATATTGTGATGGCAGTTATATATTTTTTTCCAATATTGTATCTTTACAATTATGCAAAAAAAATGAAAGATGCTTTGAATTATAGAAATTCAGATACGCTATCAGAAGCTTTTGTTCAATTAGGTAAACATCACAAATTTTTAGGAATAATGATTATTGTTTTAATTTCTTTATACATAATCATTGCTATAGGGATGATTGCTTTCTTTGCTTCAATGGCAGGTGGAATGTAAATTTTAAAAAATAATATAAAAAAAAACCGTCTTGTGTAAAACGAGACGGTTTTTTTATGTGAATTAGTTTCCTTGTAATTCTTTAATTCTTTCTTGTAATACTGCAGGATCACTTAATGCATCCATTCCAATCATTGAAATAATCCAAATGAAATAAGCAAGTACAAGAATGTTCAGAACGATTCCAATTATTGAAAGAATTCTACCGATGTTCAAGTTTTGATAATTGTCAAAATCTTGAGGAGCAGCATTGTACATTGCAAAATCTTTTCTTGAAATAGCTAGTCCTATGATACTTAGAATCAATCCTATGATACCATAGCACCAACATAAAAGAATTGATAATATTCCTAAGACTAAAACTGCGGTTGCGTTGGGTAATTTTCGATTTTCCATTTTTATATAGTTTTTGGTTTTAAAGTTTAATAAAGAAATTTCATTTTGTAAACATAAGAAATAATCATAATACTAGCATTTGCAATAGCTAAAAATATTACCATTTTATGGTATTCTCTTCTTTTGTCTAAAAGGTGCAATCCAATAAATACAAAGAATAGGATTGTGGTATAAATAGCCGGAAAAATCTCGAGTGCTTTTATAAACTCTCCATGAAACAGAAAATTAATGGAGCGTTGAATTCCACAACCAATACAATCTAGTCCGGTGTAGGATTTAAAAAAACAAGGCAGCATATATTCTTCCATCGTTCTGATTTATTACTCTACAATTTTACAAATAAAAAATTAAAATACATCATTCTAATATTAAGTTTTCTATTTTTGATTTTTTAAAATAATGATGATGAAAAAATTATTAATTCCCATTTTGCTGATTGCTTTTTTTGTTGCTTTTTGGAACCAAAATAGTGAGAAGCCAAACCTGTATATCACGATAATTGCCGTCCTAATTTTTATGTTTGGCATGATGAAATTATCAGCAAAAGTTCCACCAAAAGATGATGAAAATGACAGCGAAAAAATTTGAAGTAGGCGATAAGGTTTCGGTTTTAGATGAGGCAATAAATGGAGTTGTTATTGCTGTTGAAAATAATGATGTAACCATCGAAACTACAGATGGATTTATGATGACATATTTTGTCAACGAATTGATTAAAGAAAACAATACCAATTATTTAGGTTCAATCAATACAACTGATGCTTTACATAAAAAAAATATTGATTCAACACCTAAAAAAAAGAATAATGTTTCGGTTTTTAAGTCGGATAAGATCGAAAAAGGCATCCCAGAATTTGATTTGCACATCGAAAAATTAGTTAAAAATTTTCGTGGAATGAACAATTTTGATATCCTCAATATACAAACAGAAACAGCAAAAAGACACATTGAATTTGCTATAAGAAATCGCATTCCGAAAATCGTTTTTATACATGGTGTTGGTGAAGGAGTTTTGAAAGCCGAATTGGATTTTATGTTAAAACGATATGAGAATATTTCGTTCCAAGATGCCAATTATCAAAAATATGGATTGGGTGCAACTGAAGTTTATTTTAAGCAAAATGTAAAATAATAATCAGTATTTTTGCATTTATAATATCCAAATAGAAATGTAAATTCAACACAAAAAGATGTTGAAACTAGTTTAGAATTCATGAAAAAAATATACCTCGATAACGCTGCAACAACACAAGTTCGACAAGAAGTAATCAATGAGATGATTGGTGTACTTCAAAATGATTTTGGAAATCCATCGTCTACACACAGTTTTGGTAGAAGTGCAAAAACGATTTTAGAAACTTCAAGAAAGTCTGTTGCCAAACTTATGGGTTGTAATGCGCAAGAAATTATTTTTACCGCTAATGCTACCGAAGCTACCAATTGGATTCTTAAAAGCGCTGTAAATGACTTGAAAGTAGAAAGAATCATAACTAGTAAGGTAGAACATCACGCTACTTTGTACACGGTTAAAAATTTGCAAAAGCAATTCGGAATAGAAGTTGATTACGTAAATATTTTGCCTTCTGGAACTATTGATATTACGCATTTGGTAACGTTATTGGCTAAAAGCGGAAAGACTTTAGTAACATTAATGCACGTGAATAATGAAATTGGTGCTGTTTTAGATATTGAAAAAGTAGGTAGAATTTGTCATCAGCATGATGCTTTATTTCATTGTGATACGGTGCAATCTGTTGGAAAAAAGGAGTTTAATTTACACGAACTTCCTATTGATTTCGCAGTTGCAAGTGCGCATAAATTTCATGGACCAAAAGGAGCAGGATTTGCTTATGTAAAGAAAGGTATTGTTTTGCAGCCTTTTTTATATGGTGGCGAGCAAGAAAAAGGACTTCGTGCCGGAACTGAAGCGGTGCATCAAGTAGCTGGAATGGCTAAAGCATTAGAACTATCTTATGAACATTTAGTGGAAGAACGACAAGCTATTTCAGATTTGAAGAACTATTGTGAAACACAATTAAAACTCCATTTTCCAGAAATTAAAGTTAACGGAAGTGATACTTTTTATAATATTTTGAATGTTTTACTTCCTTTTTCAGAAGAAAAAACGGCTATGATTTTATTTAATTTAGACATGAAAGGAATCGCTGTTTCTCGCGGAAGCGCCTGCCAAAGCGGAAGCGTAAAACCATCACACGTATTATCAGAAATTCTAGCAGAAGAAGATTTGAAAAAACCAAGTTTAAGAATTTCTTTCAGTCATTACAATACCAAAGAAGATATTGATGCTTTGATTGATGGTTTGAAAGGGATTTAAATTATTTTTTGAGTACTTCTGAAACTCTAAATTTCACAATTTTTGTTATCAAATCTAATGGCATTGGTTCGTTTATAGGAAACTGAACCGAACCTTTACCTTGTTTATATTTAGCTAATTCTTCAGTAAATTCAGCATGTCCAGTTGGTGTTGCGTAAAATCCAATATGGTTTTTGTAACCAGCAAAATAGACCAAAGCTTTTCCATTTAATTTATAAGCAGGCATTCCATAACTAATGCTTTCATTGGCGTTTGGTGCGGCACTTTTTATAGTTTTTCTAACTTCTTGTAAGATAATTTGTGTTGCTGCTGGAAAGCTAGAAATGTACTCGTCGGTAGATTTTGGTTTGTCCATTTGTTGTATTTTAATCTATCAAATATAAAAAAATCCTCAACTACTTTTGCAATTGAGGATTCGTATTTGGCATCAAAAATATTAATCAATCTTGGTATTCATATTTACATTTGCTGTATAATTCAGTAATTGTCCGCTTGCCGAAACGCCTTCGCCTCCCATACTTTTATTATACGTTTGAAGATTTCCTGAGTTTACCGACATATTAATTGCATTCACAGGACTGTTAGTGGATTTAAGATATGTAATTTTTCCAACTTTTAGTTTTGCGGCTCTAGCTAATCTTTCGGTTGTTTCAATCGCATCAGCAACGGCAAGTTCTTGAGCTTGTTTCATAAAAGTAGCAGCTTCTGTATGGAAATAAGCTACTTTTTCAATTTCGTAGATTTTAGTTTTTAGAATTTCTTCGGTAAAATCTTGCATTCTTTTGATGTCTTTGAGAGTAAAAATAATTTTTTGATTGGATTCAAAACCTACAAAAACTTCTTTCTTTTGAGCATTGTCATATTTGAATTCTTTGTCAGTATAGATAAGACTTACCTTAATATCAGTAGTGTCTGAAACGTATTTTTTAATTATTGTAAGTACGTCTTTTGAAGTTTTTTGAGTTTCGTTCATAGCATCACGAAGTGCTGGTTTTACAAATCTAACGGCAATAGTAATATGTGCAGCATTTGGAAAAGTTGATTTGGTTCCAACTCCAACAACACTTATGGTATTGTCATCATTAATAGCGTTTTGAGAGAATACAATGCTGCTAAATAAGCAACAAATTAATAAGAAAAAGTTTTTCATTTGGTTATAGTTTTGATTTCCTCTGAAAACGATATATTTTATTAAATAGTATAAAATAATCCTCAACTACTTTTGTAATTGAGGATTATATCTTTGTAAGTTGATGTTGTGTTTTATTTTTTTGCGGCTTTAGCTTTAGCTTTTTCTTGTTTTTTGAAATATCCTCTGAAAAAGAAATTGTGCTTCAAAGCTTCCAAGTTTTCGTTCAGTTTACTACTTGCTTGGTTTAAATTAATCATAGTTGAATCAATTTGTTTTACCAATTTAGGATCATTTGAAAGGTAATTTAAAGCTCCTTTTCCGTCTTTTAAATTAGTTATTGTTTTATTGATTTGTTCACTAGATTTTTCTAAATTCACAATAATCATTTTGATTTTTCTTCCTGTGACAGTATCTTTTAATGCTCCAACAACGTTGTCTTTATTGTTTAAATCATTGATTATTTTATTCAAATTAGCCATTGATTTTGAAGTACTTTGGGTTGTAACTTTTAAATTATAAATTGTTTGTTTCAAATCGTCACTCATTACGGTATCGTTTATTAACATTCCGATAGTACCTTTTTTACTATTAATTTGATTGGTGATTTTTACTAAATTATCTGTAATTAACTTAGCATTTTCACTTGTAGAATTTATAGTTTTCAGAATCTCGTCGGTTGATGCTTTATTTTCTGATAAAATGACATCACCATCTTTAACCATTTCATTAGATTTTTTACCTGGAATTATATTTACAATCATGTTTCCGACCAAACCATCTGAACCTATTGAAGCCATCGCATCTTTTTTAATATGGGATGCAATATCTTCCTCGATTAGCATATCAACTTTTATAAGTGAATCATTTACAATAATTATTTTTTTCACAGTTCCAACGTTTATTCCTGAAAAACGAACGTTATTTCCATGTTGTAAACCATTTACATTTTTGAAAACAGCACTTATTTGAATAGTTTCATTGAACATATCTTTTTTATTGCCAATAAAATAGATAGCAATTATGAAAAATAATGAGCCAATTATGACAAATATTCCAAGCTTGATTTTTTGATTTGTTGTTTTTTCCATTTTATATTTTATTTAAAAAAAGCTTCAATTTTAGGATCTTTAGAGGCAGACAATTCTGCAAAAGTTCCTTCAGCATAATTAATTCCGTCGATTAATAAAATCATTCGATTTGCAATAACTCTTGCACAGTCAATATCATGCGTAATTATAATTGATGAAGTTTTATATTTTTCTTGAATTGATTTCATTAACATAATAATTTCTTTTGATGTGATTGGATCTAAACCAGTTGTAGGCTCATCGTATAAAATTATTTTAGGTTTTAGAATTAAAGTTCGTGCTAAAGCTATTCTTCGTTTCATTCCGCCAGATAGTTCGTTTGGCATTAAATTGATTGTATTTGCCAAGCCTACATTTTCTAAAGCTTCCATGACAAGTGGAGTTGTATCTTCAATTACTCCAAATTTTTTGGTATGTCTTCGTAACGGAAATTCTAAATTTTCTCTTACTGACATTGAATCATACAAAGCACTTCCTTGAAAAAGAAATCCAACTTCGGTTCTAATTTCATCTAAATCTTCTCTATGAATATCGTTCATGTTTTTGTCCATGATAATAATCGAACCGCTATCAGATTGTTCTAATCCGATTAAACATTTTATCATCACCGATTTACCTGAACCCGATTTACCCATAACTACAAGATTTTCACCTTCATATAAGTCTAAATGAAATCCATCTAAAACATGATTCGTTCCATAACTTTTGTGTAAATCTTTTACTTCTATAATTGGTTTTATGTTCGTTTTTTGCATCATAAATCATAAAATATATTAGTTACAAAAACCGCTATGAAGTCAATAATAAACAGCAACATAGAAATGAAAACAACTGCTTCATTAGCTGCTTTTCCAACTCCTGCAGTTCCTTTTTTACAATTGTATCCTTTAAAACATCCTACAATTCCGATGGCAAATCCAAAGAAAAAACTTTTGATAGTTGATGGAATTACGTCACTAAATTCTAAAATATTTATTACTTGATTGATATATAGTGTTAAAGAGACATCCGCTTTGAGATTCTCAACTAAATAAGAACCATAAATTCCTATTACATCTCCAAAAAAGACTAAAAGAGGTAGCATCAATGTTGTGGCTAAAACTCGAGTAACTACTAAATATTTATAAGGATTTGTTCCCGAAACTTCCATGGCATCAATTTGTTCTGTAACTCGCATAGAACCCAATTCGGCTCCAATTCCTGATCCAATTCTTCCTGCGCAAATCAAAGCTGTTATAATTGGACCTATTTCACGAATTAATGAAACACTCACCATTGAAGGAATCCAGGAAGCAGCACCAAATTCTTCTAAAGTTGGTCGTGATTGTAAGGTAAAAACTAATCCGATAATAAATCCAGTTACTCCAACTAGTAATAAGGAACGATTTCCCATGTAGTAGCATTGTCGAATAAATTCTTTGAATTCAAATGGACGTTTGAAAACTTCAACAAAAAATTTACCAGTGAAATAGGAGAGTTCACCGATTTCAATAAAGAACGATTTTAAAGATTCTATAAACTTCGAAATCATGTCCATTTTTAAAGAATTAGTTTCATTATGAAACGATTATAATAAAGTTACAACATTTTATTGAATATATTGTAAAAAAAATGAACAAAAAAATCTATTTGAGTAAACAAACAGATTTAATTATTTTGAAGTAATAAAGAAATTCTATAATTCCTCCAACATGATTCTTTTTTTGTGTTTTTTTATTTTTTTGAAATAAGTAGGAGTTAAACCAGTAATTTTTTTAAACTGATGCGACAAGTGGGCTACGCTACTGTATTCCATCATTAAACTAATCTCTGTAAGACTTAATTCGTCATATAATAACAATTCCTTTACTCGTTCAATTTTATTTATGATGATATAATTGGCAATTGTAGTACCATTAATTTCAGAAAAAAGAGAAGCAAGATGGTTGTAGTTATAGTCTAATTTTTCACTTATATAATCCGAATAGTTCACTTTGGGATATTTTTCAGAATAGTGAATAATCTCAATAATAGTAGTTTTAGTTTTCTCAATAAGCAATGACTTCTTGTCATCTATGAGTTCAAGTCCTTTTTTTAAAAGTCCTTTTCTTAAAAATTCTCTTTCATCACCAGAAATATCTTTCTTTAGATTTACTTCACCTAGCTCTATTGAAGTGTGTTTCAGTTTTAATTTGTCTAGTTCTTCCTTCACTGCCATTTTACAACGAAGTGAAACCATGTATTTTATGTGTATTTTCATAATATAAATCTATTTTACAGTAGCGTATTAGCTAGTTGTTGATTTATATCATATACTTTTCTAATTTCTATTCTTGTAAAGGTATGCTATTTTTAGCGGTGCAAAGCTAACTTTAACTAAACTTACTTTGTTACATAATTTTGTGGTCAATTTATACATTTCCTCAAAATAAAAAATCCGTTTAGCTATTAAACTAAACGGATTGATTTAAACTTTGTATTTCTTACTTACAAATGTATTACTTCATCATAAGCAGCAGCTACAGCTTCCATAACAGCTTCACTCATAGTAGGATGTGGATGAATTGCTTTTAAAATTTCGTGACCAGTAGTTTCTAGTTTTCTTGCTACAACTGCTTCTGCAATCATATCCGTTACACCAGCACCAATCATGTGGCAACCTAACCATTCACCATATTTTGCATCGAAAATTACTTTTACAAAACCATCTTTTGTTCCAGCAGCAGTGGCTTTCCCTGAAGCTGAGAATGGAAATTTACCAATTTTCAATTCGTATCCTTTTTCTTTAGCTTGTTTTTCAGTTAAACCAACAGATGCAATTTCTGGAGTTGCATAAGTACAACCAGGAACGTTTCCGTAATCGATTGGTTCTACGTGTAAACCTGCAATTTTTTCAACACAATTAATTCCTTCAGCAGAAGCAACGTGTGCCAAGGCTTGACCTGGAGTTACATCGCCAATAGCATAATATCCTGGAACATTAGTTTGGTTGTACGCGTTTACTAAAATTTTGTCTCTATCTGTTGCAATTCCAACTTCTTCAAGACCAATATTTTCGATATTTGTTTTAATTCCAACTGCAGAAAGTAAAATATCAGCTTCAAGAACTTCTTCACCTTTAGCTGTTTTTACATAAGCTTTTACCCCATTTCCAGAAGTGTCAATGCGCTCTACAGAAGAATTTGTCATGATATTTACACCAGCTTTCTTCATAGAACGTTCCATTTGTTTCGAAATATCTTCGTCTTCAACCGGAACAATATTTGGCATAAATTCAACAATAGTAACTTCTGTTCCCATTGAATTGTAGAAATGAGCAAATTCAACTCCAATCGCACCAGAACCAACTACAATCATTTTCTTTGGTTGAGTAGGTAAGGTCATTGCTTGTCTGTATCCAATAACTTTTACACCATCTTGAGGAAGATTTGGTAATTCTCTTGAACGAGCTCCAGTTGCAATAATGATGTGGTCTGCAGAATATTCAGTAACTTTTCCGTCAGCAGCTGTTACATCTACTTTTTTACCTGGTTTTATTTTACCAAAACCATCAATAACATCGATTTTATTTTTTTTCATTAAGAATTGAACTCCTTTGCTCATTCCGTCGGCAACATCACGTGAACGTTTTACAACAGCAGAAAAGTCTTTGTCAAATTCTTTAATAATTAATCCATAATCGGAAGCATGTTTTAGGTAATCAAATACTTGAGCCGATTTTAAAAGCGCTTTTGTTGGAATACAACCCCAATTAAGGCAAATTCCACCAAGACTTTCTTTTTCAATAACAGCTACTTTAAAGCCCAATTGTGAAGCACGGATTGCTGTAACATAACCGCCTGGACCACTTCCTAAAACAATAATATCGTATTTCATTTTGTTCGTGTTTATTTTTTATTTGTACAAAATGCAGTCGCTTGCGCTCGTGTCATTATACGTGTGATTTTTTAATTAATTTAGATTGCAAAATTAGTAAAAAACTTTAAAAGTATATGAGTTTAATAGTTTAAAAGTTTAAGTGTTTAAATGGTTACAACTTCTAGCCTAAAGAAGCAATCAAATCTTCCATTTCCTTTTTTTGATTGGCATATTTTGCTTGTAATTCGGAACCTTCACCCATTCTTCTATAGTAATCATATGCTTTGTTGGCAAAAAAACGTTTGTGAAAATTAGAAACTTCTAGATAATTTGGAAAGATTTTATGAAAAAGCATTTCGTAATAGGCCTGCCATTCACGTTCTAATCGGTCTTCAACATATGGTTTTCTTGATTTTTGACGCACATGAACCATTTCGTGCGTAATTAGTGTAAGAACTAAAGGTAACGAAAATTGAAAAATATTTTCAGGGACTCTTATGACTTGTTGTTCTCCAAAATCGCCTTCTGCAGTTAAGAGAATGTAATTTGGTTCCGCTTTTTCTCTAAGTGCAAATCCTTTTAAATTATGATCTTGAATATCAAACATTTTCAGCAACCATTTAGCTGCTTCAATTGTTTTTCCCTCTCTGTGAAAGACTTCAATTCTTGATTTAATTTTTTTAAATTTCATAAAAATACCATTTATTTTGAAATCATTCTTTTAATTATAGAAACAATAGTTGTCGCAATAATGGCTCCTGAAAATGCTAAGAAAATATCTTTTTGTGCATCCCAAATATCGCCTTGAGTTCCAAGATACGCATCACCTTGCGCTTTGAAGAAAACATCTGCAACAGCCCATTCTATCAACTCGTAAAAACCACTAATAGAAAGTGTAACTTCAATAGGTAATGTCCAAGCAACCCACGAAGGAAATTTTAACCATTTCAAAAACATTTCGCGCATTGGGTAAGCCAATAAAAATCCGAAACTAAAATGAACAATTCTATCATAATGATTTCGAGATAAATCTAAAGCATCTTTCAGCCAATAGCCAAAAGGGTTTTCTGCATATGTATATTTGGAACCATAAACGTGAAGACATAAGTAAATGCAAACTAATAAATAACTTAAATCGCTGAATATGAATTTTTTATAGGTAAAAATCATAAAACCTAGAAATAGAAAGACTAAGGTGTTTTCTAAAATCCAATTGGCTGTATCGGTATTTCCTACGTATGAATTAATCCAATTTATCAGAAAAAATCCGATGAAAATTTTTAACCAAGTATTGTTTTTTAAAGGAGTTCTTTCGTCTGAAATTGCAATAGTAAATGCCATAGTTTTATTTAATTTTTATCAAATATAATAAAAACGAAATGGTTTTTAGATTGCTTCAGAAAATTGTGAATCGTACAAGTTCTTGTAATAACCATTTTCTTTGGTAACCAATTCTTGATGCGTTCCAGATTCTACAATTTGACCTTTATCCATAACGATAATTTTGTCAGCATTTACAATGGTTGCCAATCTATGCGCAATCACTATAGAAGTTCTATCTTTTGTAATAGTTTCTGTTGCTCTTTGAATCAATTCTTCAGAATAGGTATCAATAGAAGAAGTAGCTTCGTCCAAAATAAGAATACTCGGATTGCTAACATAAGCACGTAAAAAAGCAATCAATTGGCGTTGCCCAGACGATAACATCACGCCGCGTTCTTTTACATTATAATCATAACCGTCAGGCAAACTCATAATGAATTCGTGAACACCTATTTTCTTGGAAGCAGCAATAACTTCTTCACGAGAAACATTAGTATTATTTAAAGTAATATTGTTATAGATTGTATCAGCAAATAGGAATACATCTTGCAAAACCACTGCAATTTGTGCACGTAAACTTTCTAAAGTAAAGGTGTTAATATCTTGATTGTCAATTGATATTGTTCCTGAATTGATTTCGTAAAAACGATTCAACAAATTAATAATTGTAGATTTTCCAGCACCTGTTGAACCCACAATCGCGATAGTTTCACCTGATTTTACTTCCAATGAAATACCTTTTAAAACTTCCTCATCTTTAATGTAACTGAATCGAACGTTTTCAAAACGGATGTTTCCAGCAAAATGTTTGGCTTCGATAGTTCCAGTTTGTTGCACATCTTCTTCTGTGTCTAAAATATCAAAAACTCTGTTGGCAGCAATCATTCCCATTTGCATCTCGTTGAATTTATCTGCAATTTGACGCAACGGATTGAACAACATACCAATGAACATTGTATAGGAGAATAAATCTCCAAACGTAGTAAACTTATCGCCATCTAAAATATGGAAACCTCCATAAAGCACTACAAATCCTAATGTTAACGACGAAATAATATCGGCGATGGGAAAGAAAATAGAGTTGTATAAAATGGTTTTAATCCAAGCAACATTGTGTTTTTGATTAATGTCTTTAAATTTTTGATATTCAATATCTTCACGATTAAACAGTTGCACGATTTTCATTCCGGTTACACGTTCTTGAACAAACGTATTCAAATTTGCCACTTGATTTCTTACTTCTTCAAAAGCCACTTGCATTTTACGTTGGAAAATTCTTGTGATGTAAACCAAAATTGGCATAGCTGCAATTACAATCCAAGTTAGTTTCCAATTCATGTAAAACATAATGATTAGACAAGCAAGCATTTTTAGCAAATCACTGATAATCATAAACAAACCTTGACTAAAGATTCTCGCAATTTGTTCAATATCCGAAACGGAACGCGTAACTAATTGTCCAACAGGTGCATTGTCAAAATATTTCATTCTAAAACTCAACATATGTTTGAAAAGTTTAGAACGAATATCTTTAATAATATTTTGACCTAATAAATTTGCCCATAAAACAAAGAAAAACTGGAAAACACCTTCTAATAATAAGACAACACCCATCAATGAAACATAAAGTAACAACCCATTTTGATCATGAGGTTTTATATAATGGTCAACGGTTTGTTTCAATAAAAATGGTCGTAATGAAGCAAAAATCGCTAACAAAACCGCAGCAGCAATTACACCATAAAAAACTGTTTTATAGGGTTTTGTATATTTTAAAATACGTTTAAATAAACGTATGTCGAATGCTTTTGCTTTCATTTATGCTGAACTTGTTTCAGTATCTTTAATATTCATTCTTTACTTTTCACTAATCACTAGATAAGGATATTCCACTTTCGTCAAATACAATCCGTGTGCAGGAACTGAAAATCCAGCTTTTTTTCGGTCTTTGCTTTCAATTATTTGAATAAAGTCTTGCAAAGATACTTTTTCTAATCCTATATTTACCATAGTTCCAACAATTGCTCGAACCATATTTCTCAGAAATCGATCTGCTGAAATTGTGAATACTAATCGATTATCATTCTTGGTCCAATTAGCTTCAAAAATCTTACAGTTAAAAGTGTTTACATCCGTATGTACTTTTGAAAAACACTCAAAATCAATGTAATTGAATAGAATTTTGCAAGCTTCATTCATTTTGTCAAGGTTCAAATCATTTTGATAGTACCATGAATCGTCACTTTCGAATGCATCTTTTTTGGTATGAATATGGTATTCGTAAGTTCGTTTTTTTGCGTCAAATCGGGCATGAGCTTCATCGTGAACTTTATGTATGTTCAAAATGGCGATATCTTTTGGTAAAAATGAATTGAGTTTATGACTTAAATAAGGAATATCAATTTCTTGGTCAAAATCAAAATGTGCAAACATTTGCTTGGCATGAACACCAGAATCCGTTCGGCCTGCACCAACTAATTCAATTTCTGTTTTCAAAATCGTGGAAAGTGCTTTGGTCAAAGTTTCTTGAACAGAAGTTGCGTTTGGCTGATATTGCCATCCGTGATAGTTAGTTCCTTTGTAAGCAAATTCTAGAAAGTATCTCAAAATTTAGTATTCAGTGTTCAGTTGGCAGTGTTCAGTTTAAAACACTTTTGCAAATTTACAAAGATTTTAATAGATTGAATGTTTAAAGTTTTCCTAAATAATTAACTTTGCGACTTAGTGTCTTTGTGGCAAATAATTACTGAAACAAGTTCAGCATAAATGAAAAAAATCCTTTTACTTTCCGATACGCACAGTCATATAGATGATACTATTTTAAAATATGTAAATCAAGCAGATGAAGTTTGGCATGCTGGCGATATTGGTGATTTGGTTGTAACCGATACCATCAAAAAACTAAAACCACTTCGAGCGGTTTACGGAAACATAGACGACGACAAAGCTAGAATGGAATTTCCATTAAATAATAGATTTTTGTGCGAAGGAGTTGATGTTTGGATTACACATATTGGAGGTTATCCCGGAAAATACAATCAGGCTGTTCGTGAGGAACTAAAATTGAATCCTCCAAAATTGTTCATCTGCGGACACTCCCATATATTAAAGGTGCAATTTGATAAAACATTGAATTTACTACACATGAATCCAGGTGCGTGTGGTATTTCAGGATTTCATCAAGTGCGAACAATGTTACGATTTGAAATCGATGGAGATAAAATTCAGAGTTTGGAGATTGTGGAAATAGGGAAACGATAGTGACAGTTCGCGAACTATCTATATATTCCTGATGTCAGGTTTTTTTAAGTTGAAAATAATTTGTTACTTTGAGAAAGTTTAATACTGCAATTTGCGGAAATTACGCATATTTTTGATGTTAGCTGATATTTTAAAACGTAAAATATATGAATGTACTTATCAAAGACGAACAATTAAATGGAACAGTTACCAATCAATTTGAAATAGAAATCGAAAGATTATCCATTACAACCCAAGAACTCATAGAAAAGAGAGTAACGCATGAAATAGAAATCTACAATAAGAAATTTCCCGATTATTTCAATGGTTTGGTGAAACCTTCAGATGCTGAAAGGACTCTTAATGGTTTTAAACTAAAGCCGAAGCAAATCATCGATGTTGAAAAACAAATATATGTTGCTTTAGATGCATTTCAAAAAAATGGTTTTTTTATATTAGTTGACAATCAACAATTAGAAGAATTAAGTCAAATAGTAAATCTAAATAATCAATCAATTATTTCTTTTGTTAAACTTACACCTTTGGTCGGTGGTTAATTTTTTAAATTATGGGAATTTTAGATAAATTAAAATCTGCTTTTGGAATCCAAGGAGAACAGCAATCAAATGAATTCATCACAGTTTTCGAAAATTGTGTTGAAGAAGCTACAAAAGAATCCTCTTATTTTTATACTGTTAATTTCTCCAATATTGAAAGTTACAACCAGATAATCAAAAAATGGGATGACGAGAAAAAAGGATTATTTATAGTTTTCTTGACAGAATCCTTGAATAGCAACTTTAAAGGCTATCAAAAAGGTTCCAAAAAAGAAACTAAAGATTTTCAATTGGCCAACCAAATGATTCCCGCACTTTTTAGAAGTAAAATGAAATTTACAGAAGGAACAATTGTTTCTTTGTACAGTTCCTTTAAAAATAGTTTTCCAGAGAAAGGCTATGATAAAATGCATTGGTGGCCTTTAGCAGGTTTTTTTAAACAAATTGAGTTTAATTACCCTGATGTTGATATTCCTAACACAATCAAAACGATACTGGAAGATATTTTAAGTTTTGAAAAAGAGACAAATTCTTATTATTACAAAGACCAACTAAAATTAGAAGAAAAAATAAAATCCTTTTTATTTAAAAGTGAAAATGACGAGAATTCAGTAAAACCAACATATTTTGTTGGTGAAGACAATTTTAAAAATATTGGAAATGCAATTTTAGATCAAATCAAAAAGGAAGACCAGCAAAATTGGTTTACACTTATGCAATTGGCTCAAAAAGCTACAGGTGCAAAACCTACACAAAAATTTTTAGCTGAAGCCAAAATAACAATGGATAAAATAGGTTCGGATAAGTTTAAAAAAGTAACACAAGAATGGTTTCAAGAAATCATAAATTTAAAGGAAACAATTACTACACATACTCAAATTTATTATAAACAAGAATACCAATATAATTCAATAGAATTTTTATCAAGTCCGAATGTAGATATTTTAAAAGGCTTTGTATGGATGTCTTCATGGTATTATGATAGCAACACTATAATTACTATAAGTAAGTTATCTGAAAGATGTTTTAAAAAAATTCCCGAAAAAGGACCAGCTTCGGCTGGATTAGGCAATGCGTGTTTATATACTTTATTTGCTTCAAAAGGTTTAGACGGTATAGCACAATTATCTAGGTTAAGATTAAAAATTAAACAAAATAATACTTTAGCATTAATTGAAAAGTATATAGCAGAAGCAGCTACTAAATTAGGGGTTTCTTCCTCAGAAATTGAAGATTTAGCTGTAGATGATTTTAAACTAGAAAATCATGAATTTACTTATCAATTTGATGAAATTAAAGGAACTCTTTCGCTCATCGGGATGGGTAAATCAATTATCAAATGGTATAAAGCCGATGGTACAGAGCAGAAATCTGTTCCGCAATTGGTTAAAGATAAATTTGATGCCAAATTAAAAAAACTAAAAAGCATACAAAAGCAAATTGACCAAACCACATCTGCACAAAAGGAACGTATTGACAGGATGCTTAGATGCGACAGAGTAATGAGTTTAGATTACTTTAAAGAAAAATATCAACAACATGGATTACTCTCTTTTGTGATTCAAAAAATAATTTTTAATTTTTCAAATAATTCAAAAAATGTTTTGGCAATTTACCTAAAAGATCAATTCTATACAATTGATTTTGAAGAGTTGGAATTAGAAAAGTTCACTCATGTTTCACTTTGGCATCCGGCTACTAGTAGCACTCAAGAAGTTAAAAATTGGAGAAATTTCTTAATGGAAGGTCAAATTCAACAACCATTTAAGCAAGCTTACCGAGAAATTTATTTGTTAACTGATGCCGAAGTTAACACTAGGACATATAGCAATCGGATGGCATCGCATATTTTGAAGCAACATCAATATGTTACTCTAGCAAAAGGAAGAAATTGGAAAGCTAAATTAATAGGTGCATGGGATGGTGGTGACGATGATGTTGCTAAACTATATTTACCTGAATATAAGCTTTGTGCAGAATTTTGGGTAAATAGTTTAAATGCAGATGACCAATTCAATGCAACTGGAATTTGGAATTATGTTACAACAGACCAAATACGTTTCATAAATACGGAAACGAATGAATTAGTTGATTTAGTTGATATTCCAGCTATTGCATTTTCAGAAGTTATGCGAGATGTTGATTTGTTTGTGGGTGTATCTAGCGTTGGTAACGATCCTACTTGGAGCGACTCAGGAGGCTTACCTACTTACAGAGATTATTGGCAGTCTTATTCTTTTGGTGATTTATCAGAAATTGCCAAAAACAGAAAAGAGATTTTACTTGGACTTATTCCTAGATTAAAAATAGCTTCTGTAACGCACATTGAGGATAGATTTGTGGTTGTTAAAGGCAAAATAAGAACCTATAAAATTCATATTGGGAGTACTAATATTTTGATGGAACCTAATGACCAATATTTATGTATCGTTCCCGATAGAAGTTTAAAAGAAACAAATAATAATTTGTTTTTACCTTTTGAAGGCGATAACGGATTGTCGGTAATTATATCTAAAGCACTTTTACTTGCCAATGATGATAAGATAACTGATACTACAATCACCTCGCAAATAAATAGATGACAGAAAGATACCAAAAGCAAATTATTCTTCCTGAAATAGGTGAATCTGGGCAGAAACATTTAGCAAATGCCTCTGTTTTAATAGCTGGAGCAGGTGGTTTAGGAGTTATTGTTGCATCATATTTAGTTGCAATGGGAGTAGGAACTATCGGTATATGTGACTTTGATAAAGTAGAAGTATCTAATTTACATAGGCAGATACTTTTTACACCTAGCGATATTGGAAAAAGCAAGGTTTCGGTATTGGCGGAAAAACTAAGACTGCAAAATCCTAATATTATTATAAATAGAATTGAGAAAAAGATTGAGAAAAATTCTGTTACAGAAATTGCTAAAAAGTATCAAATAATTTGCGATTGCACAGATCAAGGTATGAGTAGAACAATAATAAATGATTATTGTGCTGAACATAAAAAAGTATTAGTTCATGGAGCAGTTTCAGATTGGCAAGGATATATAACAGTTTTTCATTATTTAAATGACTTTAGTTTGAAAGATATTTTTGATTTTAACGACTACTTAAAAAGTGAAAGTTGTTCTGAAATAGGTGTAATTAGCCCTATTTGTGGAATAATTGGTAGTTATATTACGACCGAAACAATTAAGGTTATTTTGAATCTTGAAGATGTATTGGAAGGGAAAATCCTATATGTTAACCTACTTGATAATCAAATAAGACAAATAAAGATTAAAAAAAATATTAGCTAATAGCCTTTTTTCAATATCTAGAATTTTGAAGTAAATACACGTTTATCTGTATGTAGTTTATATATTTTAGAATCTGAAACAAGTTCAGATTAAACCAAAAAAATCCCAAACTTTCGTTCAGGATTTTCTTCGCACTAATAAACTAAGTTTATAGGTTTATCTCAATCGGTCAACAGATTTTACGAGATCTTCATCCTTCTTGATGGCTTTGTTGGCCAAAACCAGCATAACGATAGAAATGATAGGTAGAAACATCCCAATACCTTTCTCAGAAACTACAGGAGTTTCTCCAGATAAATTTAGTGAACGATAAACAAATAATCCTAATAAAATTAAATTTAATATCATATTCAATCTGTTAAAAACAAATTGTTGTTGTCTTTTCTTAAACGATATTATACTCAAAACAGTTAGAGCTGTACTCAATCCAAACAAAATTTGGTATAGCATTTCACTCATAAAATAGAATTCTTTTCCACCTTCAAATTTCCAAAGCGGAAATACAAATGGAAGCACTCCTACAAGAATGAATACAATAGCTAAATAAACGGTTTGAATTCTTTGTAACATTATTACTTATTTATAACGCAAAAATATATTTTCTTTTTTTAAAAAACTATTGCTTGATAGAAAATTATTCGTATTATTGCATAACAAATCCGTAAGTACTTCAAAAACACGGAGGTTCCAATAAAAAAAATCACCACACATTTTGTATTGTCATTCAATCCATTAAAATATATATAAACATTTATGTTTGATAGTTCTGCATTAAAAGGAATGAAGTTATCTGAACTTCAAGAAATTGCCAAATTGGCCAAAACCATAAAATTTAACGGTGTAAAGAAAGATGCTTTAATTGAGCAAATCTTACAACATCAAGCCGCAACTTCATCTGATACTTCTCAGGAAAAAGTAGCTGCACCAAAAGAAGAAAAACCAAAAAGAGCTAGAATCGCTCCTGATGCTTCTCCGAAAATTGAAAAAAAATCGAAAGACTTATTTTCTGAAACTCCTGTTGAACAAGTAGAACCTTCAATTCAGGAAGAAATTGCTCCTATAAACGAAGTAGCTTCCAAACCTGAAAAATTTCAAAAGAAACCTAAGTTTGTAAAACCTACAAAGGTTACATCAGAAGAAAATACAGCAGAAATTACTCCAAAAGAAGAAGAAACTTCAACTGAAGGAATTCAAGAAGGTACAGAAAATGCTCCTGTAAAACATCAAAATCCGAATCAGAAGCATAAAAACCAAAATCCGAATCAAAACCCAAACCAGAATCCAAATCAAAACGGTAATGGTAACGGAAATCCAAATCAGAATCCGAATCAAAATCCTAATTTCAAGAATAAAAACAAACCCAACTTCCGTGATGCTGATTACGAATTTGACGGAATCATTGAGAGTGAAGGCGTTTTAGAAATGATGCCCGATGGATACGGATTTTTGCGTTCATCAGATTATAATTACTTAGCTTCACCAGATGATATTTATTTGTCAACCTCACAAATTCGTTTGTTCGGATTAAAAACTGGTGATACTGTAAAAGGAGTGGTGCGTCCTCCAAAAGAAGGTGAAAAGTTTTTCCCATTAGTAAGAGTTTTAAAAATAAATGGTCACGATCCGCAAGTCGTTCGTGATAGAGTTTCGTTTGATCATTTAACCCCAATATTTCCTCAAGAAAAATTCAGAATTGCCGACAGACAAGCCAGCACTTCTACAAGAATAATCGATTTATTCTCACCAATAGGAAAAGGACAACGTGGAATGATTGTGGCGCAACCAAAAACAGGTAAAACAATGTTGTTAAAAGACATTGCCAATGCCATTGCTGCTAATCATCCAGAGGTTTATTTAATTGTTTTATTGATAGACGAACGTCCAGAAGAGGTTACCGATATGCAACGTAGCGTTCGTGGTGAAGTTATCGCTTCAACTTTCGACCGTGAACCAATGGAACACGTTAAAATCGCTAATATTGTTCTTGAAAAATCGAAACGTTTGGTAGAATGTGGTCACGATGTAGTGATTCTTTTAGATTCGATTACACGTTTGGCAAGAGCTTACAATACGGTTCAACCTGCATCAGGAAAAGTACTTTCGGGTGGAGTTGATGCCAATGCATTGCAAAAACCAAAACGTTTCTTCGGAGCAGCTCGTAATGTAGAAAACGGTGGTTCGTTGAGTATCATCGCAACGGCTTTAACTGAAACCGGTTCAAAAATGGACGAAGTAATCTTCGAAGAATTCAAAGGAACAGGTAATATGGAATTACAATTAGACAGAAAAATTGCTAATCGTAGAATTTTCCCAGCCATCGATTTAACTTCATCGAGTACGCGTCGCGACGATTTATTATTAGACGAAAACACATTAAAACGCATGTGGATTCTACGTAAATTCCTAGCCGACATGAACCCAGTAGAAGCAATGGATACCATAAACGATAAAATCAAGAAAACTAGAAATAATGAAGAGTTTTTGATTTCTATGAATGACTAATTTCAATTATTCAATATACAATAACCGAGCAGTAATGTTCGGTTTTTTTGTTTTTAGGACTTGTGCTGATAAATATCAGTAGCGAAATGCTTGGGAGTTTTTGGTTTCCGTTTTCCTGCTATCCATTACAATCATTTCTTTTGTTGCCTTCGAGAGCCTCAGGCAACAAAAAAAATAATTTTCATTACTATCAGGGCTAATAGATATACTTTAAATTCTAAATCAGTTTTCAAAAGACTTTTTTCTAAATAAAAAAGCCATTCCAAAATAGGAACAGCTTTTATAATTCGTGACTCGAGACCAAAGGTCGAACAGACGTAGTAAATCTATGTTTAAAGCATTCGTGAAAATTCGTGAAATTCGTGTGAAAAAATTACTCCTTAGCAGCTAAATATCTTTCAGCATCCAAAGCCGCCATACAACCAGTTCCAGCAGCAGTAATAGCTTGTCTGTAAACGTGATCAGCAGCATCACCGCCTACAAAAACTCCAGCAACATTAGTTTTAGAAGTTCCAGGAATATTAATAATATAACCTGTTTCGTCTAATGTTAAATAGTCTTTAAAAATATCAGTATTTGGTTTGTGTCCAATAGCTACAAAAAATCCAGTTGCAGGTATTTCAATTTCTTCATTGGTAGTTTTGTTTAAAGCTTTTACGCTAGTAACAACTTGACCATCACCTAATACTTCAACGGTATCGTGGTTCATTAAAATTGTGATATTTTCAGTATTTCTAACACGTTGTTCCATGATTTTAGAAGCTCTAAATTTCTCACTTCTTACCAACATCGTAACTTTTTTACACAATTTAGATAAATAATGTGCTTCTTCACAAGCAGAATCACCTGCGCCAACAATAACAACTTCTTGATTTCTGTAGAAAAATCCGTCGCAAACCGCACACGCAGAAACTCCGCCACCCATATTCAAATAATGTTGTTCAGATGGAAGACCTAAATATTTTGCCGTTGCACCAGTTGATATAATTACGGTTTCACAGTGAATTTCTTTAGTGTTATTAATCCACACTTTATGAATATCTCCAGAGAAATCTACTTTTGTAGCCCAACCATCACGAACATCAGTACCAAAACGTTTGGCTTGTTCTTCAATACCAACCATCATTTGTGGTCCAGTGATTCCTTCAGGATTTCCAGGCCAGTTTTCTACTTCATTGGTAGTTGTTAATTGACCACCAGGTTGCGTTCCTTGATAAAGAACCGGATTCATATTAGCTCTAGCTGCATAAATTGCCGCTGTATAACCAGCAGGACCAGAACCTATTATAAGACATTTTACTTTTTCTATTGTATCAGACATGACTAGTTTGTTTTTATGAAATGCAAAGGTAAGTTTTTCTTAAAATATTTTAATGTAAAGTAGTTGACAAAAAACTATTTTAATATAAATTTTAATTATTGAAAATAAAAAAAGCCGAACTAATAAAAGTTCAGCTTTTTGTCGGGGTGGCAGGATTCGAACCTGCGGCCTCCTGCTCCCAAAGCAGGCGCGATAACCGGGCTACGCTACACCCCGAAATTTGTTATAAATTCCGAGTGCAAATATATAACAATAATCAAGTTTACAAAGATTTTGAAAACTATTTTTTAGAAAAATTTATTTTGTCGGCCTTTTCTTCAAAACAGCACTGTCAACAAATCGTTTTAATTCTACTTTTTGATCACCATACAAATCAATTTCCGATTTTCCTGATGCTTCTATAATTATATTTGAAGTACATAAAACACTAACATTAGTGTATGATTCCGAAATAACGGAAACATTTTTTGAAGTTAATTTTTTTCCATCAAATGTTGCATTATTATCTAAACGAAGTTTTAAATCGTCAACATCTCCTTCTACAACAGCATCCGTTTTTTGATACATGTCAAAGGTTAAATCTTTTGAAGTAATTAAAGCTTTTAGTTTAGCGTTTTTACTTAAAGTTATGGCAGATTTATCCGCTTTTGAATTCAATTCAATTTTAGATTTATCATCCATAATTAAAGTAAAATTCTTTGCTTTTGAATTGATGAACAATTTGGATTCATCATAACTTTTAAGAGTAATATTTTCTAGTTCAATATCAGCTAGTGCGGTTACACTAGATTCATTTCTTGTAATAATTGATTTGAAACTGTCATTATAAGTAATTCTAACACTTAATTTTTTATAACCAAAAGCATTTTTTAAAGTAGATAATTTTAAAGTTGAACCATTTAAAACAATATCAATAGCATCATGTAAATTATCGTCGGCTTCAATTTCTAATCCACATTCAGTTCCTTTTACAATAAAAACTTCGATATTATCTAAAACTTCTATAGCTTCAAAAGGCTCTATTTTTTTAATTTCTGTAGTTACAATTTTTGAACCTTTTACTTTTTCTTTCTTCTGAGAATAGGAGAGAGTAGTTATCAATAATAAGGTAAGGAAGATTGTTTTTTTCATTAGGTATTTAATTTGAGGTCAAATTTATAAAAAGCAATGTTAATAGAATTATAAAATCTATCATAATTATTTCACACGGACACTCCATTCGAAATCCATTTCAGAAACTTGGTCACCTTTTTCATCAACGCCTATTGATTTTAGCCAAAGTGTTTGTCCTTCTCCAGTTGCTATGGTTTTCTTGATAGCATCTTCAATTATAGTGCCATCATTACAAGTAAAAGTAATTCTTCCTTTTGCTTTTTTTGTGAAATTACCTTTGTTATTAGCCACTAACATCGAAATATTTTTACCACTTTTCTTTATTTGATACATAACTAAAGCACCAGTAGTAAGCTCTGCTGCCATAGCTTGAACCGCAAAATACATTGAATTAAACGGATTCTGATTAAACCAACGGTGTTTTACTGTCGCAACACATTTTTCAGGTGAAATGTATTTTGTTCTTACTCCGCACCAAAATGCAGAAGGTAATTTGAAAAATAAAAAAGTATTCAATTTTAAAGGTGAAAATTCCATGAAGTATTGATTTTGTTGTAAATATACAAAAAATAGTATGCACTCATACTAAAACCTTAATGTTAATAAAATGTTAAATTTAAGTACTTTGTAATGCATAATACCTTTTTTTGGTTGTATCTTTGTATAAGAAATTAATAAGCTATCTATAGTATTGTTGAAATCAAATTTTAATCATCAATCATAAATCAAAATAAAATGACATCAAACAACGAACGTACCATTGCATCAGTAACACATTTGAGCTCTTTTGCTCAATATGTTTTTCCATTAGGAAATTTTATTGCTCCTATAATTATATGGAGTGCTAAAAAAAATGATTCTGAATTTGTAGACTACAACGGAAAACAAATATTGAATTTTCAGTTAAGCGTTTTTATGTATAGTTTAATTTTAGTTTTAATTTCTTTACCGCTTTTAATCTATGGATTTGTAGATTTGATAGGAACCAATTGCACCTTTAGTAATTTTGAAATTGAATTCAATAGTTTTAGAAATCAAGAAATCACAACCTTCATCGGGATTGCAATTGTAGCCTTTGTACTTTTTATGTTTCTAAAAGTATTTGAATTCATACTAATTATATATGCCGCAGTAAAAGCTTCTAATGGTGAGCGTTATAAATATCCTTTAACAATACCTTTCTTTAAATAATAAGTTTCAATCATCAATAAAATCAATCAAAAAAAATGAACAGTTTAATTAAAAAATCAAAATCGAATTATGAACATTGAAAACACAAAAGCCCAAATGCGAAAAGGTGTTTTAGAGTTCTGCATCTTATCTGTTTTAAAAGAAAAAGAAGCCTACACATCTGAAATACTAGACACTTTAAAAAACGCAAAATTGCTTGTAGTAGAGGGAACAGTTTATCCGCTATTGACAAGATTAAAAAATGACGGTTTACTCAACTATCGTTGGGAAGAATCAACTTCAGGTCCGCCAAGAAAATATTATGAGTTGACCGAATTAGGAAAAACATTTTTAAACGAATTAAACGGAACTTGGACAGAACTTTCTGACGCCGTAAACATCATAACCAATCAAAAATAACAATCATGAACAAAACAGTAAATATTAATATAGGTGGTTTATTCTTTCACATAGATGAAGATGCATACCAAAAGTTATCAAGATATTTTGATGCTATAAAACGTTCACTTTCTAATTCATCAGGTAAAGATGAAATCATGAAAGATATTGAAATGCGTGTGGCTGAGCTTTTTACAGAAAGACAAAAAAGCGACAAACATGTTATCAATAATGTTGATGTTGATCAAGTAGTTGCCGTTATGGGACAACCAGAAGATTATCGTATTGACGATGATGCTGAAACTCCAAAAAGTGAATCATTTTATATTCCAAATAAAACTAAAAAATTGTACCGCGATAAAGATCGAGGTTTGATTGCTGGAGTTTGTACAGGATTAAGTTATTATACTGGTATTGAGGCAGTTTGGATAAAAGTAATTTTTATAATTCTTACTCTTGCTACAGCAGGTTGGTTTTTAATAGTGTATTTAATTCTATGGATTGCCACTCCAAAAGCCATTACAACCTCTGAAAAATTAGAAATGACAGGCGAACCGGTAACGATTTCCAACATTGAAAAAAAAGTTAGAGAAGAGTTTGAAAACGTATCTGATAAAATAAAAAATGCAGATTACGATAAAATGGGAAACCATTTAAAGTCAACAGCCGAATCAGCAGGTTCTAAATTAGGAGGTGCTTTTACATCAGTTTTTGGAGCTTTTGCTAAAGTCTTAGGTGCTTTAATAGTTGTTTTTTCTTCAATTGTTTTATTGGTTGTTTCAGTTACATCTGTGGTAATGTTATTTTCATCATCAATGCCAGATAACAAGATTGTTGAATTTATTAAAACTCCAATTGGATTAGAAACTCCAATTTGGGCTCAAGGAATATTATTTTTTTTCGCAGCAGGAATTCCATTGTTTTTTCTTCTAATTTTAGGTTTAAAATTATTAGTAACTAACTTAAAATCAATTGGAAGCATTGCTAAATATAGTTTGTTAGCCATTTGGATTATTGCTATTGGAATATCAATATCAATTATTATCAGCGAAGCGAATCAATTAGCTTATTCAGGAAAAGCATTAGAAAAACAAAGTATGACTGTTGCAGCAACGGATACTTTGAAAGTAAGTTTTGCTTACAATGATTTTTATTCAAAAAGAATTGAAGATAGAAGCGAATATAGAATTGTACAAGATTCACTTGGAAATGAAGTAATTCACTCTACGAATGTTACCATTCATTTGAAAAAAACGGATAAAGCTTTCCCATATGTTCAAATTGAGAAATTAGCGCAAGGAAAATCGTTTACTGAAGCAAATCAAAGAGCTCAAAAAATTAAATACAATTACAAAATAGTTGGTAATGAATTAATTTTAGATAACTATTTTACTACAGAAACAAAAAATAAATTTAGAGGTCAAATGGTTGAGGTTTATCTTTATTTACCTGAAGGAATTGTTTATTATCCAAACGAAAATGTACAAGCTTATTTAAGCGGACACAATGCAGATTTCGATTACTACTATGGTCCAGAAGGTTATAAATATAAAGTAAAAGGTACCGAACTAGATTGTTTAAATTGTCCAAATGATGATTCTCAAAACAATGAAGGCGAAACAGAAGACATTAGTGTAATTGAAGAAAATGATTCTATCAAAACGGTTTCTGTAAAAGTAAATGGTAAAGAAGTGATTCAAACCACTACAGGAAAAAATGAGCCAGGAAGCTTAACAATCAACAAAGACGGAATAATCATTAAAACTAAATAGTTATGATAAAATTTATAGTTTTTTGTACAAAAATATTGGTCGCAGCTGTTGTAGCAGTATTGTTTTCCTCTTGTAAATATCAAATGGGAATTGAGGGAAATGGAAATGTGACTAAAGAGAAAAGAATCATATCTGATAAATTCACTAAAGTTGATGTTAGTCACGGAATTGAACTTATTTTAGAGCAAGGAGAAAATATAATGGTTGAGGTAGAAACCGATCAAAATCTTCAGAAACAATTGATTACCAAAGTTGAAAATGGAACATTAATTGTAAAATTTGAAGGAAGTATCAATAATACAAGTGCTGAAACTGTTAGAATTCGTATGCCTAAAATTGAAGGTATTTCTGCAGATAGTGGAGCAGAAGTTACAAGCAAAAACACTTTGCTAGGAAATACAACTATCAAATTAGAAGCAGATAGCGGTTCAAATATAGATGTTGTTTTAGAATATGATGCTATAGAACTTCATGCCGATAGTGGTGCTGAAATTAAAGCAGAAGGAAAAGCATTAAAACTTAAAACTCATGCTGATAGTGGTGCAAACATTGATGCATCAAATTTATTAGCAAACGAAGTAACTTCTCATGCAGATAGCGCAGCTTCAATAACTGTTCATCCAATTGTAAGTTTAAATGCTGATGCCGATAGTGGAGGTTCAATTGAATACAATTCCAAACCCAAAACCATCATCAAAAAAGAAGATTCAGGAGGAAGTGTTTCTTCAAGTATTTAGAATTTATTTATAGTTTTAGTTGTAACGAAAATCCCAGCGAAAGTTGGGATTTTTTATTTTCAATAATTCAACAAAAGTTAAACCAATAACAATTAACGTACATTTTAGAATCATAAATCGTAATTTTGAATAAAAAAGAAAATGAAAGTTTTAATTACAGGTGCAACAGGTTTAATAGGTAAAGAATTGGTAGCGTTGCTTCTTGAAAACAATCATGTCGTTCACTATCTTACAACGTCACCACAAAAAATCCAAAATAAAACCAATTATTACGGCTTTTATTGGAATCCACAAGAAGGAAAAATCGATGACAATTGCCTCGATGGTGTTGATACTATTGTGCATCTTGCTGGTGCATCTATTTCACAACGTTGGACAAATGCTTACAAACAAGAGTTGATAGAAAGTCGTGTATTATCTGCTAATTTACTTTTCAATCTGATAAGGAAAGCACCCAATCAAGTAAAACACTTTATCTCAGCATCAGGAACAGCCATTTATCCTGATAGTTATTCTAAAATATATGATGAGTCGTCTACAGAAATCGACACTACTTTTCTAGGTAATGTTGTTATAAAATGGGAGGAAAGCGCCGATCAATTCAAACTATTAAATTTAAAAGTAGCTAAACTTAGAACTGGCGTTGTTTTTTCCGAAAAAGGTGGTGCGCTTATCGAAATGATAAAACCTATCAAAATGTATGTTGGTTCAGGTTTTGGCTCCGGAAAACAAGTGCAATCATGGATTCATTTAACCGATGTTGCCAATCTTTATTATTTTGTGATTCAAAATCAAACAGAAGGTATTATCAATGCAGTTTCACCAAATCCAATTAGCAATCAAGAGTTAACTAAAGCCATTGCAAAACAGCTAAAAAGACCTTTGTTTTTGCCAAATGTTCCTCAATTCGTAATGAAATTAATCCTTGGTGAAATGCATATTCTGCTTTTCAACAACAAGAATATTCTTCCAAAAAGAGCACAAGAATTAGGATTCAAATTTCAATTTCCAACAGTTAAAGAAGCGCTTGAAAATATCATAAAATAAAAAAAGTTCTAGCTTTTACTAGAACTTTTTTCAACTTGAATTAATAATATCTTTTGCTTTTCAGCGAATCATAACCTTTTATAAATCCAAATATAACGATTTCGAGTAGCAAAACTCTTAAAGTTTTATTAAAGTTTTTAAGAAGCATCACTTCAGGCATTTTTTAATCCATTTTCGCGCTGTCCTCTCGTCCCAATAGACGAGATCCCATCACGGCTAAACTCAATCTTTAGGCTTCTAAATTCAGTTTTCTACAAGATATTTTCATAAAATAACAAATTTTAACTTTATGCTCTTTGTATTTTATTCGTGACTTTGTGGTAAAAAATATGTGACAATTTGACATTTTTAAAGAAATGGCAGTACTTTTGCAACCAAATTCTTCGGAACAAAAAACCAACAATGAACATCAAAAATATATTTAAAAATAAAAGCACAATGAGTACTGAAAATACTGATAAAGAAATTCTTGAAAATGAAAATGAAATGGCAACCCAATCAGAAGGAAATCCTACTGAAGAAGCAACTCCAGGAGTTGAAGCCGCTGAAGAATTAACCGTTGAGCAAAAATTAGAAGAAGAATTAGCAAAAGAAAAAGATAAATTTCTACGCCTTTTTGCGGAATTCGAAAACTATAAAAAACGTACATCAAAAGAACGCATCGATTTATTTAGAACTGCCAATCAAGAAGTGCTACAAGCCATGTTGCCAGTTCTTGACGATTTTGACAGAGCTATGATTCAAATAGCAAAATCTGAAGACGAGGTTTTATTAAAAGGAGTTGAATTAATTCATGAAAAATTAAAATCAACACTAGTTTCCAAAGGATTAGAAGAACTTGACATTAGAACAGGTGATGCTTTCAATGCCGATTTTGCAGAAGCAATTACCCAAATTCCAGCACCATCAGACGATTTAAAAGGAAAAATCGTTGACGTAATAGAAAAAGGTTACAAATTAGGAGACAAGATAATTCGTTTCCCAAAGGTTATTTTAGGACAATAATATATTTTTATGTATTGGGTTTTGACTTGGTCTTAATTCTTAATACTTAAATCTTAATACAAGAACATGAAAAAAGATTTTTACGAAATATTAGGCATCACAAAAAGTGCCACACCAGAAGAAATTAAAAAAGCCTATCGAAAGAAAGCTATAGAATTTCATCCTGATAAAAATCCAGGAAATGCAGAAGCAGAGGAAAATTTCAAACTTTGTGCAGAAGCATACGAAGTTTTAAGCGATCCAAACAAAAAAGCAAAATACGACCAATACGGACATCAAGCATTCGATGGCGCTGGAGGTTATGGTGGTGGCGGTCACATGAATATGGATGATATTTTCAGCCAATTCGGTGATATTTTTGGAAGTGCTTTTGGCGGTGGCGGATTCAGTGGTGGTTTCGGTGGAAACTCAGGTGGACAACGTCGTGTAAAAGGAAGCAATCTTCGTATCAAAGTTAAATTAACTTTAGAAGAAGTTGCCAATGGTGTTGAGAAAAAAGTAAAAGTTAAAAGAAAAATACAAGCGCCAGGCGTTAAATATAAAACTTGTTCGGCATGTAATGGTCAAGGTCAGGTTTTGAGAGTTACTAACACTATTTTGGGTAGAATGCAAACAGCTACTACTTGTCCAACATGTGGTGGTGCAGGACAAACTATTGAAAGCAAACCCAACAATGCTGATGCGCACGGAATGATTCTCGAAGATGAAACTGTTTCAATCAAAATTCCAGCAGGAGTTGTTGATGGAATGCAGCTTAAAGTTTCTGGAAAAGGAAATGACGCACCAGGAAACGGAATTGCAGGTGACTTAATTGTAGCAATTGAAGAATTAGAACACGAATTTTTGAAACGTGAAGGTGAAAATCTTCACTATGATTTATATATAAGTTACCCAGAAGCCGCTTTAGGAGTTTCTAAAGAAATTGAAGCCGTAAACGGAAAAGTTCGTATCAAACTAGAAGAAGGAATCCAGTCGGGTAAGATTTTACGACTAAAAGGTAAGGGAATTCCGAGTTTAAACAGCTACGGAAGTGGTGATTTATTAGTTCACGTAAACGTTTGGACACCAAAGACATTAAACAAAGAACAACGACAATTCTTTGAGAAATCGCTGACTGATGATAACTTTATTCCGCATCCAGAAAAGAGCGATAAATCTTTTTTTGAAAAAGTTAAAGATATGTTTTCATAATTATAAAATTATTTCTACATTTGACTAATTACTTGGAAACAGGTAATTTCTTTTTCATAGCAATTTTTCCCATCCTTGTGTCAAAATAAGGGTGGGTTTTTTTTGTAACAAAAACTTTCAAATAGCTACTAATTCTGTACTTTTACACAAATTAATTTTCATAATGAGCAATATACTTGAAGTAAAAAATGTCGTAAAGCAATATGGTGATTATACCGCGCTAAACGAAGTTTCTCTTTCAGTTCCAAAAGGCAGCATCTACGGACTTCTTGGTCCAAATGGCGCCGGAAAAACATCCTTAATTAGAATCATCAACCAAATTACAATGCCCGATAGTGGTGAAGTAATCCTAGATGGCGAACCTTTAAAACCAGAACACGTTGCCTTCATTGGATATATGCCAGAAGAACGTGGTTTGTACAAAACTATGAAAGTTGGTGAGCAATGCTTGTATTTAGCTCAACTAAAAGGTTTAACTAAGCAAGAAGCCAAAACGCAATTAGATTATTGGTTTGATCGATTAGAAATTCAAGGTTGGTGGAATAAGAAAATGCAAGAACTTTCCAAAGGAATGGCTCAAAAAGTGCAATTTGTAGTAACGGTTTTACACAAACCAAAATTATTAATTCTAGACGAACCTTTCTCAGGATTTGATCCAGTAAATGCCAATTTGATTAAAGATGAAATCATCGAATTGAACAAGCAAGGAACGTCTGTAATTTTTTCAACACACCGAATGGAAAGCGTTGAAGAAATGTGCGATTACATTGCATTAATTCACAAATCCAATAAATTGATTGAAGGAAAATTAACCGATGTCAAAAAACAATTCAGAACCAACAGTTACGAAGTCGGAATTCTAAGCAACAATATCGAAGGTTTGATGTATGATTTATCACAAAAATTCACACTTTCTCAAACTGATTTCAAATCACTAAACGATGAATTAAAACTAGAAATCAACCTTGGAACTGCAACTCCAAATGAATTATTAAATACCTTAATTCAACGCGGACAAGTAACCCATTTTATGGAAAAAATCCCAAGTGTAAACGATATTTTTATTAAAACAGTTACTGAATAGATGGTTAGATTTTTGGATTTTCTGATTTCTTTATCAAGCTTAAAAATCCAATAATCCAATAATCTAAAAATCCAATAATCTAAAAAATGAGCAAGCTACTACTAATCATAAAAAGAGAATTCATTGCCAAAGTTCGCAATAAATCCTTCATTGTAATGACGTTTTTGAGTCCGTTGTTATTTGTCGGAATTGGAGTTTTTGTTGGTTATCTGAGTCAAATGAAAGCTGATTTAAAAACCATTGCCATACACGACGAAACCGGAAGATTTTTCAATGATTTCAAAAGCGATGACGAATACAAATACCTAAATCTATCCAATGTAGATTTAAAAATTTTAAAAGACAGCATCATCAGCGAAAGCTATGAAGGGCTTCTAATCATTCCAAAATCTACTGATAATACTTCACTTCAAAAGAACATTCAATATGTTTCAAATGATAGTCCAGGTGTGATGTTCGTTGAAGATATTGAAGACGTGATAGCTAAAAGAATTACGGCTGAAAATTATCAAAAACAAGGTTTAGATACCTTAAAAATCAATCAATCGAAAGCAGATGTTTCTATAAAACTAAACAAAGCATCGGGTGAAACTGCCTTGAAAGGGTTAAACGAAATCAAAATAGGAATCGGTGGTGCTTTCGGATATTTAATCATGATGTTCATTGTTATCTACGGAAATATGGTTATGCGAAGCGTTATTGAAGAAAAAACGTCTCGTATTATTGAAGTAATCATTTCATCAGTAAAACCTTTCCAATTAATGATGGGAAAAATTATTGGAACCTCATTAGCAGGAATCTTGCAATTCATGATTTGGGCATTACTTGGTATGACAGCGATGTTTATAATGTCGTCTATTTTTGGAGTTCAAATGGGAGCAACATCATCGGCACAAACTCAAGAAGCAATGCAAATGGCTCAAAAAGGAATGGGTAGCAATATTCAAATGTATATCAAAGAGTTGTGGAATTTGCCAATAGCAACCATTCTAGTTTCGTTCATTTTCTACTTCATTGGTGGCTACTTTCTTTATAGTTCATTTTACGCATCCATTGGTGCAGCTGTTGATAATGAAACTGATTCGCAACAATTCTTGCTGCCAATAATAATGCCTTTAATTCTTGGAGTTTATATTGGATTTTTCACTGTAATAAACGATCCTCACGGAACTGTGGCAACTGTTTTTTCAATGATTCCACTTACATCACCAATCGTAATGATGATGCGTATTCCTTTTGGCGTGCCTTGGTGGCAAATTGCCATTTCAATGACCTTACTTTTTGGTACATTTCTTGGTGTAGTTTGGTTCGCAAGTAAAATTTACCGCGTCGGAATTCTAATGTACGGTAAAAAACCATCTTGGAAAGAACTTTATAAATGGCTTAAATATTAATTAAAATGAAAATCTTTTTTCGATTATTTTCTTTAGCAATTGTATCTATTTTGCTTCATTCGTGTGTTGGATATAGTCCTCATGAAATTTTTACTCCGTTAAAAACTGATTACAAAGATAATTGTCCATCACCACCAACCGAAGTTCAATTACTTTTTGAAGGCGAACCAGTTAATTTTGAATATGAAAGAATAGGTTTAATAGAGGTACAAGCTGAATACACAGGAAGAGAAGAAGACCAACTAAAAACACTTACTAATCTAGCAAAATCAAAATGTTGTGATGCCGTAATCGGAATTAAAAAAGGTTATGTAACAAGAGAAATGGGATTGGTTTTTACAACAGAACCTAATCAAACTTTTCAAGCGGTATCCTTTTCAGGTATTGCTGTTATAAAGAAAAAGTAAAATTATTTGAAGCGAATAGCTTGGGCTTTATCAGTAATCCTTATTCCTGCTTTCCGCGTTACAAGGTAACTGCTCCAATCAGGGCTAAGAGAAAAACCATTTTAATTTTTGTTACCTTTGAACACTCAATATCCAATTTACAACATATAAAAAAGTATGTCAAAAATATTAATAATAGAAGACGAAGCATCCATCAGAAGAGTTTTAACCAAAATTCTTTCTGAAGAAAATGATACTTACCAAGTAGAAGAAGCCGAAGATGGCGTTCAAGGACTTGAAAAAATAAAAAATTCAGATTACGATTTGGTACTTTGCGACATCAAAATGCCAAAAATGGACGGCGAAGAATTATTAGAAGCCGTAAAAAAAATCAAACCCGAAATTCCAATCGTAATGATTTCAGGTCACGGTGATATGGAAACAGCTATCAATACTATGCGTCTTGGAGCATTCGATTATATTTCAAAACCACCCGATTTAAATCGTCTTTTGAATACAGTTCGTAATGCTTTAGACAAAAAACAATTGGTTGTTGAAAACAAAATTCTAAAGAAAAAAGTCAGCAAAAACTACGAAATGATTGGAAATTCAGAACCAATCAATCACATCAAACAGATGATTGAAAAAGTAGCTCAAACTGACGCAAGAGTTTTAATCACAGGTCCAAACGGAACTGGAAAAGAATTAGTAGCTCATCAATTACACGAAAAAAGCGAAAGAGCGGCTTATCCATTAATCGAAGTAAACTGTGCTGCAATTCCATCCGAATTGATTGAAAGTGAGTTGTTTGGTCACGTAAAAGGTGCGTTTACATCAGCTGTAAAAGACCGTGCAGGAAAATTCGAAGCAGCCGATGGTGGAACTATTTTTCTTGATGAAATTGGAGATATGAGTTTGGCAGCACAAGCTAAAGTTTTAAGAGCTTTACAAGAAAGTTTGATTCAAAGAGTTGGTGCTGATAAAGATATAAAAGTCAATGTTCGTGTAGTTGCTGCAACCAACAAAGATTTGAAAAAAGAAATTGAAGAAGGACGTTTCCGTGAAGATTTATACCACAGATTGGCGGTAATTTTAATTAAAGTTCCAGCATTGAATGATCGACGAGATGACATACCTTTGCTAATCGAACATTTTGCCTCAAAAATAGCTGAAGAACAAGGAAATGCTCAAAAAACATTTTCAACTGAAGCTACCAAATTGTTACAAGAATACGATTGGACAGGTAACATTCGTGAATTAAGAAACGTAGTAGAACGCTTAATAATATTAGGAGGAAACGAAATTTCTGAAACAGACGTGAAGTTATTCGCAAGTAAATAAATTGTTGTCAGTTATCTGTTATCAGTCATTAAAAAGAACTGACAACCGACAACTGACAACCGACAACTAAAAGAAATGCAATTAAAAAAAATAAACCCAAACTTACAGCAAGCACTAATTGAAAACGAGTTAATCGAAGCAAATGAAATGCAACAAGAAACATTTTCAACTATTAAAAGTGGAAAAGACGCAGTAATTCAATCACCAAGCAGAACAGGAAAAACTACAACTATTGTTTTAAATGTGATTCAGCGATTAGAAAAAACCCACGACGAAAGTACTCGTGCCTTAATCATTGTTGAAAACAAAGAACGAGTTCTAGAAATGGAAGAGCTTTTCTTGAAATACGGAAATTATACTGACTTAAGTATTTTTGGAGTTCATGACAAAGGCGATACCGATTATGACAAAAATGTAATTTCTATGGGTTTAGATATACTTATTGGAACACCAAATAAAATCAACGCCTTATTTTCATCTGCAGGATTCAATATGAATACAATAAAAATGTTTATCGTTGATGACGCAGATATGCTATTCAGAAACCGAATGGATGCAATAATTCTTAGACTTTCTGCAAGTGTAGAGAAAACACAACGCATTTTCTTTTGCTCAGAAATCACTGAAAGAGTAGAAACTTTAGCAGATAAAATCATGATTGAACCGCTTTTCTTCGAAATGGAAGACGAGGAGTAGTTTTCAGTAATAAGTTGCAGTTTACATTATACATCTATACAATATAAAATACAAAAATGGGTTTAATCAAAATATTTTCAGGAGAAGAAGTTCTAGCTATTTCATTACAAGAAAAAATAGAAGCAGTCGGGATAAATACAGTTTTAAGACATAACAATCAAGCGAATGTTTTGCCAAGTATTCAAACTTCAAGAGTAGCAGAATTATTTATCCAAGAAGTTGATTACGGAAAAGCAAGTCCCGTAATTGAGGAATTTAGATTGAGTTTGTAAATTAAATATGAAAGCAATTCGATTACTAAATGATGATCTTGGAAATTCCTATTTTGAATCAGGAACTTTGCCAGAATACCATAAAATTGAAGTCGAATATTTCAACATTCAAACCAAGATTGAACCTTGGCAACAAGAGCAACACACAGCACCAAGAGAACAATTTGTAGTAACTTTAAAAGGAAAACTAGAGTTCACAACTTCCGAAGGAAATACGTTTATAATTGAGCCAGGAATTATTCTAATTGCAAAAGATATTGATGGCGAAGGTCATTCGTGGAAAATTCTTGATGGAGATGTTTGGGAACGAGTTTATATTGTACCAAGACATAATGATTTAGATTATTTTGTTGCTGATTAAAAGCTATTTAAAGAAAACTAATTATGAATATATGAATAAAATTGTAATTCTATTTTTAGTTCTACTATGTTTTTCTTGTAAGAAGGAAAAGTTTACTACAGAAAGTTTACTTCTTGAAAATTTAAAAGAAACTTCTAGTTTTTATGAAATTCAAGTTAAGCAAATTTCTGAAGCAATTAGTGCAAAACAAGAAGATTTTGGTTATAAATCAGGGAAATTGGATACATTAAATCAAATAACAATAAAACTTGATAAATTATTTATAGACTTAAAGTCAAAAAATAAAGAAGAGAAAGTTACTGTTCAAGACAAATTTATAAAAGAAATAAATAATCTTAATTCTGAATACAAATTAAACAAACTTTCCTCAGAAAAATTAGATGTTTTAGATAATGAAACTTTATATTTTTATTTAAAATCTGAGTATTATAAAAATCAATTTGAAAATTATACAAAGTATTATTCAAAAATGGGAACTAACTGTGGTTTTGAAAAATATTCTGAAAAGAAAGAAGAATTAATCAAATTAATTGAAAATTCGGATATTCAATAATTCTATCTAAACAACTTCAGTTTATAGGATAAAGTCGAAATTAAGACGCCAAAAACTCCAATAAAGGCAAACGAATATTTCAAGCTTGTAAGTTCGGCGATGTAACCTATTATTGGTGGTCCAATTAAAAATCCGACAAAGCTGATGCTTGAGACTATTGTCAATGCAACACTTGTTGTAACTTTTTTACTGTTTCCAGCGGCATTAAAAACAATCGGAATTACATTGGAAACTCCAAATCCAACTAACATAAAAGCCATTGTACAGGGAATCAAATAAGGAAATAAAACAGCGCAATATAATCCGATTGATATCACAAATCCACTGGTAAGAATCACATTTCTTGAACCAAATTTTCGAACTAAAATATCGCTCAAAAATCGTCCAATTGCCATAGTTATCATAAAGGAAGTGTAACCCAAAATAGCTAATGCGCCTGGAGCTTTTACTATTTCTTTGAAATAAACGCCACTCCAATCAAACATTATTCCTTCACTTGCCATGCATAAAAAGCAAATCAATCCATACCAAATCAAAGTCTTATCTTGAATTTTGAAGAATGAGGTTTTCTCTTTTTCTACTGGTTTTTGAGGTTTGACTTTTACTAAATAATTATAATTAGTTGCAATTAATATTGTGATAATCAATAAAACTATTAGGAAATGTTGAAATGGAGTTAGTTTTAAAAACAGCATCAACAATGCCAATAAAGCTCCTGAAAATCCTGCTAAACTCCATGAACCATGAAATGAACCTGTGATAGGTTTGTCAAATAATTGTTGTGTAAAAACGCCTTGGCTATTAACAGCAATATTGCAAAAATTACCAAAAAAACCGAAGAGAAATAAACCTAAAGCTAATTGCCAACTTTCTGTCGGTAAACCCAATAAAGTCAAGAAAAAAGCATAAACAAAAAGTCCTAAAATGGCTATTTTTCTACTACCATATTTTGCAACAACTATTCCGGACAATGGCATAGCAATTAATTGACCTGCCGGTAAAGCAAATAAAATTGAACCTAAATCAGATTCGCTTAAATTCAAGCTTAATTTTAAATCAGGAATTCTACTTGCCCAAGTTGCAAAGCAAAAACCCATTCCGAAGAAAAATAATGAAGTAGCTATTCTTATTCGAATAAGATAAGATTGTTTCGCTTTTTGGAAGGATTTTTTAATCTTCGCTTTCGGTAAAATTTTGCTTAAAAAACTATAGTCAATTAATGGCATAAGGGTTCATTAGATTTTCAAAATTACTCTAAATTTATTTTTTGCCTTTCAAATTGTGTAACTAAATCTTCCGAATTATTTAAACTTTAAAAAATTAGCATTTCAATTAATAAATCATTGAAAAACAAACCTTTTTTTTCTGATATTGAAATTGATAAATTCCTTAATTAATCTATCTTTGCACCTTCAAAAAAAAATCTGATAATCTAATTATCTAAAAATCTAACAATCTAAAATGATTACAGTTAACGATATTGCCGTTGAATTTGGTGGAACAACTCTTTTTAGTGAAGTAACATTTGCTATCAATGAAACTGATAAAATTGCCTTAATGGGTAAAAATGGAGCAGGAAAATCTACTTTGTTAAAAATTGTTGCCGGTGCAAATAAACCAACACGCGGAAATATTTCAGCTCCAAGTGATGCAGTTGTTGCCTATTTGCCTCAACATTTATTAACAGAAGATAATTGTACGGTAATGGAAGAAACATCAAAAGCGTTTGCTGCGGTGTTGAATATGAAAAAAGAAATCGACGAAATCAACGAACAATTGACCATTCGTACCGATTATGAAAGTGATGACTATATGAAATTGATTGAAAGAGTTTCGGAGTTATCTGAAAAATACTATTCAATTGAAGAAGTAAACTATGAAGCTGAAGTTGAAAAAATATTAAAAGGATTAGGATTTGAAAGAGAAGATTTCAATCGTCCAACAAAAGAATTTTCTGGAGGTTGGAGAATGCGAATTGAATTAGCAAAAATCTTACTAACAAAACCAGATTTGATTCTTCTGGATGAGCCAACCAATCACTTAGATATGGATAGTATCGAATGGTTGGAGGATTTTTTGATCAATCAAGCTAAAGCCGTAATGGTAATTTCGCACGATAGAGCCTTTGTAGATAACATTACAAACCGAACTATCGAAGTTACAATGGGAAGAATTTATGACTACAAAGCCAAGTATTCTCATTATTTAGAATTAAGAAAAGATAGAAGAGTTCACCAGCAAAAAGCATACGATGAACAACAGAAATACATAGCAGATAATCAGGCATTTATTGATAGATTTCGTGGTACTTTTTCTAAAACCGATGCCGTTCAATCGCATGTTAGAATGTTAGAAAAAATTGTTCCTATCGAAGTGGATGAAATTGATAATTCGGCTTTGAAGTTGAAATTTCCACCATCAATTCGTTCAGGTCAATATCCAGTAATTGTTAAAGATTTAGAGAAATCGTATGGCGATAAATTGATTTTCAAAGATGCCAATATCGTAATTGAACGCGGCGATAAAGTAGCATTTGTTGGAAAAAATGGTGAAGGAAAATCAACTATGATTAAAGCCATCATGAAAGAAATCGAAATCAATAGTGGATCGGTTGAGGTTGGTCATAATGCTCAAATTGGTTACTTTGCTCAAAATCAAGCTGCATTATTAGACGAAAACGCTACTATTTTTGAAACAATTGATAACATTGCAGTTGGTGATGTTCGTACTCAAATTAAAAATATTCTTGGAGCTTTTATGTTTCATGGAGACGATACAACCAAAAAAGTAAAAGTACTTTCTGGTGGTGAAAAAACGCGTTTGGCAATGATAAAATTATTGTTGGAACCTGTAAATCTATTGATTTTGGATGAGCCATCAAATCACTTAGATATGAAAACCAAAGACATTATCAAAGATGCTTTGCGTGATTTTGATGGTACTTTAATCTTAGTTTCTCACGATAGAGATTTCCTTGACGGATTGGCTACCAAAGTATTTGAATTTGGAAACAAACGAGTGAAAGAGCATTTTGAAGACATAAAAGGTTTCTTAGCTCACAAGAAAATGGATTCTTTGAAAGAAATTGAGAAGTAATTTTAAGTATTAAGATTTTAGTATTAAGTATTAAGACTAGCTTATAAATTAAACCCGATAAATTCTATGAACTTATCGGGTTTTTTTAATTAACCAATTTAACCTAATTATTTTTTTCTTTCCATTTCTTAAAACCTAATGCGTTTTCTTTTATTTCGTTTTGCCATTTAATTCCAAATTTTAAATTTAGTAAGTCAAAAGCTTTTTGATTTTCAGACTCATAAAAAGCTAAATTTGTTGGCGGTACACAACCAAAATCATGAAATACAATGTTATATTTTTTTGCAAAATCTATTTCTTTTTGAGTAATAGCTGATACTATTCCGCCTAATAAATAAATTTTAATTGATTTTTGAATTAAAAAAGTATCATTCAATTTATTATTTTTATTAAAATCATTACTAAAGTGATTTGAAGCAGTAAAAAGAATGACTAACAATAATATTCTAGACTTCATAATAATTGTTTTAAATTTTATTATTACACAATAACTGTGCCTTTTTATAAGTTTGTACTACTCTCAATTAATCTAATAAATTCAGATCTGTAACCTTCTGTATCATTGGTTAAACCTTGATTAGCAAGCTCTAAAATAGCATCATTAGATTTATTTACTACTAGTTTTGAATCTCTTAATTTTAATCCGAACCAAGCTACAGAAGCACAAAATTTAAAATCTTCTGATGTACTTTGTAAATCATTTGATTTATTGGCAATAATCGCACCTATTTCAATACTTTTATCGCCATCAGGTTTTTTATAACGGAATTTAATTGTTGCTAATTCTTCACTATAATTTTTAGATGATGGTTCTGCCATAACACTGTATTTTAAATCTGTTGGTTCGTTATATAAATCACTTTTCACACCACGTGGAATGATTTCATACAAAGCAGTAACCGTATGACCACTTCCTAATTCTCCTGCATCGATAGTGTCATTTGTAAAATCTTCATCACGTAATTTTCTGTTTTCATAACCAATCAATCGATAGGCTTGAACATGTTTTGGATTGAATTCTATCTGAATTTTCACATCTTTAGCAATGGCAAACATGGAACCTTTAAACTCTTTTCCAAGAAAACGATTAGCTTCTTGAATGTTATCGATGTAAGCATAATTTCCGTTTCCTTTGTCGGCTAAAGTTTCTAATTTACTGTCTTTGTAATTTCCCATTCCATAGCCTAAACATGTTAAGTAAACACCTGATTTTCTTTTCTCTTCAATTAGCGTTTGCATATCAGAATCGGAAGAAGAACCAACATTAAAATCACCATCTGTTGCAAGAATTACTCTGTTGTTTCCACCTTTTATGAAATTTTCTTGAGCTACTTTGTAAGCCAATTCAATTCCGGCACCACCAGCAGTGCTTCCTCCAGATTGTAATTTATCTAATGCATCGATGATTGTTTTTTTGTCTTTTCCTGAAGTTGGAGGTAAAACCAAACCTGCAGCACCAGCATAGACCACCATTGAAATTTTATCTTCATTTCGTAATTGTTTTACTAATATTTTTAAAGATTGTTTTAGTAATGGCAATTTGTTAGGATCACTCATTGAACCCGAAACGTCAATTAAAAAAACTAAATTAGATAATGGTAAATTATCAGTTTCAATTATTTTTCCTTGTAAACCAATACGAACCAATTTATTGTTTGAATTCCATGGACAATCACTATATTCAGTATTAATTGAAAACGGATTTTCTCTCAAAGGTTGTGGGTAATTATACTTAAAAAAGTTTACCATTTCTTCCACTCTTACAGCGTCTTTTGGAACAACTTGACCGTTATTAATAAAACGACGAACATTTGTATATGAAGCATTATCAACGTCGATAGAAAAAGTTGAAAGCGGTGCGGTTTTCGGACTTTCAAATGGGTTTTCTACAAATGATTCGTAATCTTCTTGGCTTTCATATTTTGCAAGGACATCAATAGGTAAGTTTTGATTTGCTTCTAATTTTAGTTTTTCAATTTCTTTTTTAGAAAGATTTTTATCAGTTCTAATAATTATAACACCATTCGATCCTCTAGAACCATATTCTGAAATTGCTTTAGAATCTTTTAAAACTTGTAGAGTAACAATGTTTTCTGGTTTTAAAGATTTAAATTTTTTGCTATCAACTGGGAAACCATCAATAACATACAAAGGATCTATATTACTTCCTGTAGAACCAAATCCTCTTATTACTACTGTTGATTTAGTTCCTGGTTGTCCATTCCCTGTTGAGATATTTACGCCTGCTAACTGACCTTGTAAAGTATTAATAACGTTACTGTTTGGTCGATTTTCTATTGTTTGAGAAGAAACTTTGGTAGAAGATGCAACAGCAGCAGTTTTTTTTATTTTTGTACGATAACCTTGTGTTATAACCACTTCTTCTAGTACTGTTGAACTTTTATTTAGTTTTACATTAATTACATCAGAACTTCCAACAGTTATGTTTTTTGTTTCATAACCGATGTATTGAAAACTTAAGATATCACCTGCTTTAGCTTTTATGGAATATTTTCCATCAACGTCGGTTTGTACACTTTTATTTGTACTTTTTATAAATACATTGATACCAGGAAGTGGTACTAAATCATCTGAGACTATTCCAGTGATGTTTTTTTCTTGCCCAAATGTTAAGAAACATATAAGCATAGCAATGGCTGATGAAAATACTTTTAAATTTTTCATAATATTAAATTTTAAGGTTAGACTATGTGTGAAGTGTTATTCTAGCTACGTTTTTTCAATAGCTTCTTTTGAAATTTTGATTATTTCTGTTTGATTTTTTTGTTTTCTAATGGAACTCTCAATCGGATAAGTTTCTTGTAATAAAATGGTATTACTTATTAAAACTATGTTTAAGGTATTTGTTCGCTTCTTTATTTTTACTTTAACAGAATCGTATCCGATAAAGCTAAAAAGTAATGTTTCTCCAACCTTTGCTTTGATAGAAAATTTTCCATCGAAATCGGTATGAGTAAACGTTTTAGTTTCTTTTATTTGAACAACTACAAATGGAAGTACTGCGTTTTCATCAGAAACGGTTCCTGTTATTGTTTTTTCTTGGCTAAAACTAAGGAAACAACAAAACATAGTTATGGCTAATGAAATAAGTTTAAGACTTTTCATGGTTTGATTTTTTTTAGTATGATAAAATGGTTTATTCCTTTTTAGGCAAAGGTTTTCCGTCTTTTGTTGTTACAATTACAACACCTTTTTTTCCTTTTTCTCCATAAATTGAAACTGCTTTTTCTGGAGGTAAAATAGAAATACTTTCAATCTTTTGTTTATTCAAAGGCGCATATGGACTCGTCGGATTCGGACCAAATAATTCTTGCTCGGTGTAATATATTTTATTGATGATGTAGAGAGGTTCCGGTAGTTCTAAAATAATTTCTATATCTTCATCAGTAATATTTGATAATTTATCTCTCGTAACTTCACCATCTACTACAACAATTGGATCTAGTTTTTTAGTATCCTTATTCTTTTTTAAATTATCCTCCTTCTTTTCAACCTTAACTTCTTCATAAGTTACTCCACGTGATTCAAAATTGTTATTGCCATACCAAGTAGTATTAGAATTTCTAGGAGCTTGATTATGCTTTACTGCACTTGGTACTTCCATAACATCATTATAACTCTTTGCATTACCTTTTTCTTCGGCTTTATCAGCGATAACTACTGTATTCGGTTTTGCAATTTGCTCTTTCAAAATTTCATCCGCATTTTCTTTAATATTCGGATTTTCAATTTCTGTAGAGACTATGCCATTTTGATTTTCTAATGAATCTTGAATTATTGGCCTTTCAACTTCTTTTGTTACGATTTCATTATTGGGTGAAACTATTTCTTTTTCGGTTTTAAAAAACTGATAACCAATGGTAACTAATAATACAATTGAGGCTGCAACTAAAAGTTTCTTCCAATTGTTGTTATGTTTCTTTTCAACTTTGGTATCTAGTTTTGCATCAATTCTCGACCAAACTTTTTCCATCGAGGGAAAATCTTTGGTTTCAGCATTTTCAGCAGCCGATTTTATTTTGTTGAATAAATTATCTTGATTGTCCATGACTTATTTTACTTGTTGATAATAATGATTGTTGACTAATTCTTTCAGTTTGGTTTTAGCCACATTCAATTGTGATTTTGATGTTCCTTCCGATATTTTTAGCATGTTTGCTATTTCTTTATGACCGTAACCTTCAATCACAAAGAGGTTAAAAATAGTTTTGCATCCTTCTGGAATAAAATTGAGTAAATTCAACAAATCTTCTTCTTCCAAATGAGTTTCCGGCAACGTTTCAGGTTGCAGTTGGATACTTGCGTCTTCAATGTATATATTAAAGTTTACATTTCTTTTCAATTGATGCAAACATTGATTTACAGTAATTTTTCTTGCCCAAGCTTCAAAAGCACCCAATTCTTTCAATTGATCCATTTTGGTAAAAATAGTGTAGAAAGCATCGGCTAATACTTCTTCAATTTCTTCTTCCTTTTTTAAATACCTTTTACAAGTGCGATACAACTTAGGCGACATCAGTTCGTAAACTTGTCGCTGTGCATCGCGTTGCATTTTTCGGCAGTTAATAAGTATCGTTTCGTTTATCACAATAAAGGTATTTATTATAAAGAGAACATTTTTTATAAAAAGGTTGGGAAGAGATGAAAAAAGTTTTCAGTTAACGGTTTTCAGTTTTCAGAAAATCGCCTTACTTTCAGTTATAGTATTAAATTCTGATTATCTCTTGACTAACGACCAACAACTAACAACTAATCACTATTTACTAATCACTAACTTATAAATATTAGATTCTAAAACTTCGGTATCGTTATCTTCGCAAAGTAAAAATTCAATTTCTTTTTCCGATTTTTTGAAAAGCGTTATTCCTTCAAATTTTTGTGTATCGGTTATTTTCTTTGTAAAATCAATTTTCATTTTCTTTACATCAATTCTTCCTACGATGCTTCCAAGAACTTCACCATCATTATAAGTTGAGTCAGTATTCTCTGCAGTTGCTAAGAAATATATTTTGTCGTCAACCAAAATGGCATCTGTAAAACTGGTTCTTATACCTTTTATTTTAGGTAGTTTGTATTCATTGGCTACAATTCTAAATTCGTTGGCTAAGTTTTTTCCGTCGATAGTAAAAACTACATTTTTGTTGGTTTTTCCATTACCTCTGTTAAATAGAAACCAAGTTTCACCATTAAAAATAGCACCTTCTAAATTAAAATCTTCTTCTGCTATTTTTCCAAAAGATTGCATAGCCAAATATAAATCGGATAAATCTTGCGATTTAATTACACTTTTAGATTTAGCATCAACTTGAACCATAATAGTTCTATTTGCTGTTGAACCTGAACCAAAAAGGTATAAACTATCTTGATATTTTGTAATGGCTTCAAAATCGGGTTTAATACTTTTAGGAATATTTTCTTCTGAGTTTTCTGCCAAAGCATGGCGTTCAAGTTTATTGTTAGACATTTGATATTCATATAAATACGAACTATTGTCTCCAATTGCAAAAATAGTATTATCTTGATAAATCAATCCAGAAGCAGAGCCAAGACCAATGATTTTAAATAATAGTGTAAGTTGAAATTTTTCCATTTTGTGTAGTGTATGAGAAACCAAAAATACTATTTTTACAATAATTAAATGAATTAAAAATGAAATCAATTAACATAGAAGATTTTAAAGTTGTTGGAAACATAAATTTGTCAAAAATCCCAACAAAATTAGATATTGATACAGATAAAGAGCAAGAGGAAGTAGAGTTGGACAAAGTTCAGATAAAGTTGAGTAAAAAGCAAGATGCTATGTATGCACACAATCGTCATGCCTTTTTAATATGCTTGCAAGGAATGGACACCAGCGGAAAGGATAGTTTGATTCGTGAGGTTTTTAAAGAATTTAATCCACGTGGTGTTGTGGTTCATAGTTTTAAAACCCCAAATTCTACAGAGTTGGAGCATGATTATTTATGGCGTCACTATTTGGCTTTACCTGAGAAAGGGAAATTTGCTGTTTTCAACAGAACACATTATGAAAACGTATTGGTGACTAGAGTTCATCCAGAATATATTTTATTTGAAAACCTTCCTGGAATCGAAAAAGTAGAAGATATTACGCCACAATTTTGGGAAAATCGTTTTGAGCAAATCAACAATTTTGAAAAACATATCTCTCAGAATGGTACTAAAATTTTGAAATTTTATTTTCACATGAGTAAAGAAGAGCAGCGTTTAAGATTATTAAAGCGTTTGGAAAATCCAGAAGATAATTGGAAATTTTCAACAGGTGATTTAAAAGAGCGCGAACGTTGGGATGATTATATGAAGTATTACGAAGAAGCAATTAACATGACTTCTAAAGATTATGCGCCTTGGTATGTTATTCCTGCAGATGATAAAGGTGTTGCACGTTATATTGTAGCGAAAACCATTTGGGAAGAAATGCAAAAATTAACAGACATTACCGAACCAGAGTTAGATCCAAAAGTTGCAGCAAATATTGATGTTTATAGAGAACAATTGAAAGGTTAAAAAAAACAAGATTTTATTAATTTCTAAAATTTCTAAAATCTGTGTTCCTTTCTATTATCTTTGCGCACTCAAAAAATGCACCGTGAATTTATCTCAATATACCAAAGAGTTTCGTTACAACCTTCAACTTGCTTATCCAGTAATTTTGGGTATGCTTGGTCATACGTTGATTGGAATTGTCGATAATATTATGGTTGGAAAGTTGGGTTCAACAGAATTGGCTGCGGTTTCACTTGGAAATAGTTTAATTTTTGTTGCGATGTCAATTGGTATAGGGTTTTCAACTGCTTTAACAACAATTGTTGGTGAAGCTGATGCAGAAAAAGATAACGATAAAATTCGATCGGCTTTTCATCACGGAATGCTTTTGTGTACCATTTTAGGTTTCGCATTATTCGGAATGGTTGTTTTGGCCAAACCAATTATGGAAATGCTACACCAACCAAAAGAAGTGATTGAATTGGCTAAACCATATTTAGATTGGGTAGCTTTTTCGTTAGTTCCACTAATAATTTATCAAGGATACAAGCAGTTTGCCGATGGTTTGTCAATGACAAAATATTCGATGTATGCCATTGTTGGAGCAAATATTATTCACGTTATCATCAATTATTTATTAATCTACGGAATTTGGATTTTTCCAAAAATGGGAATTATTGGCGCCGCTCTTGGAACTGTAATTTCCAGAATTGCGATGGTAGTTTTTATGCACTTCATTTTGGCAAAACAAGAACGCTTGAAACAGTATTTTAAAGGATTTAGTTTTGATGAAATTAAGAAAGCAACCATTGTCAAAATTGTAAATCTAGGATTGCCTTCAGCAATGCAAATGTTATTCGAAGTAGTATTATTTACCGCAGCAATTTGGCTTTGTGGAAACATCGGAAAAACGAGTCAAGCTGCTAATCAAATTGCTTTGAGTTTAGCTTCAATGACCTTTATGTTTGCTATGGGATTAAGCGTAGTTTCAATGATTAGAATTAGTAATCAAAAAGGATTACAAGATTATAGAAATTTGGTTGTGGTTGCTCGTTCTATTTTTTTATTAGCCATAATAATTGAAGTAGTTTTTGCCATATTGTTTGTAGCTTTTCATCAAATTTTACCGCCATTATTTATGGATATGAAAGACCAAGTTCAACTTGTTGATAATACCGAAGTTGTAACTATTGCTGCTAAATTATTATTAGTTGCAGCTGTTTTTCAAATTTCTGATGGAATTCAAGTGGTGGTTCTTGGAGCTTTACGCGGATTGCAAGATGTGAAAATTCCTATGTATATTACGTTTGTAGCTTATTGGATAATTGGGTTTCCAATATCTTATTATTTAGGAGAATATACTGATTTGAAAGCTGTTGGTGTTTGGTTAGGGCTTTTAGCAGGATTAACAGCAGCTGCATTATTTTTGTACATTCGTTTTCATTATCTAACAAAATCATTAATTTTGAAAGATAGTTTAAAATCAACCTCAAATGATACAACTGAATAGAGGAGAAGAGTTCAAACAAATTATTATTGAACATCCATTGCAAAAGAAATATGCTGTTTCCAATCAAGGAAGAATCATTAGTTATACAGATGATTTTTTGAGTGGAAGAGAAATAAAATGCGCGATAACTGAAGGTTTCAGAGTTTTTAGGTATCAAACTAGAGAAAATGGCAAACGAAAAGACAAAGGTTTTCTAGTTTATAAATTAGTAGCTCAATATTTTATTCCAAATGATAATCCAGAACGAACCATGGTAATACATTTAGACTTTAGTAAAGACAATGATAGAGTTGAAAATTTGATATGGGCAACAAGAAGAGAACAAATTGATTTTCAATCAAAAAACCCTAACGTAATAGCAAATAAAGCTCGAATTATCGAATTTAACAAAAAAGCTGATGGAGCTAAGTTAACTTCAACACAAGTAATAAGAATAAAAAAAATGTTGCAACGACCAGACAATAAAACTCGTTTGGTGATGATTGCAAAACAATTCAATATCACAACCCAACAATTATATCGCATAAGAACCGGTGAAAATTGGGGACACATTAAAGTTTAAAAAATAAATACTATGCAATTACCAAAGTTTGTACTAGCCGACAACTCCGATTTTCCAGATGATATATTCGTTATACATTTAGATTTTCCACGTTTTATAATCAATTTGAAAGACGATGAAGTGGAGTTTTTAGAAGATTTAGAAGGAGAAGACGAAACCGAATTAGAATCGGAAATGGAACATTTAATTACACTAGCAGGAGAATTCTACGATAAAGAAATGGAAGCTTACGAAGAGTAATTATCTAAAATACTTTTTCAACAAATTCATAGCAGCTGCAAAGGGTGAAATTTCATCGTTTTGCACTGCTTTTTTGTTTTCTTCTAATTGTTTAATAATTTCTGGATGATTGTAGAAGTTTGATTTTAATTGCTCATTTATAGTTTCCATCATCCAAAATTGGTTCTGATTTTGACGTTTTTCTTGAAAATAATGATTCGTTTTTACCAATTCGAAATAATCTGAAATGGTTTTCCAGACCTCATCAATTCCTTCTTTGGTATAAGAACTACAAGTTGCCGCAGTTGGAATCCATCCACTTTGCTTTGCTGGGAATAAATGTAATGCTCTGTTGAATTCCGTTTTGGCTAATTTAGCTTTTGCAATATTATCACCATCGGCTTTATTGATTACAATTGCATCTGCCATTTCCATGATACCACGTTTTATGCCTTGTAATTCATCACCTGCACCAGAAATTTTCAAAAGTAAAAAGAAATCCACCATACTATGAACAGCAGTTTCGCTCTGTCCAACGCCAACAGTTTCAATGATAATTGTATCAAATCCGCAGGCTTCACAAAGAATTATGGTTTCACGTGTTTTTCTTGCAACTCCGCCAAGTGTTTCACCAGAAGCACTCGGACGAATAAATGCATTTTCATCTTTTACCAATTCTTCCATTCGGGTTTTATCACCAAGAATACTTCCGTGAGAAATGGTACTACTTGGATCGACAGCCAAAACGGCAACTTTTCTTCCTAAGGAAGTGATATGTTTTCCAAAAGCTTCTATAAAAGTACTTTTTCCTACTCCAGGAACGCCTGTAATTCCTATGCGTATTGATTTATTGGCATGAGGTAAACACGCTTGAATTATAGCATTAGCTTTTTCTAAATGTTCAGGATTGGTACTTTCTACGAGTGTAATGGCTCGACTTAAAGCTACTTTATCTTTTGCCAAAATACCATCAATCAACTCTTGCGCAGAAGGTTGTTTTCTTCGCATTTGTTTAATTACTTCAACCGAAGAATTACTCAAACTCTGTGGTTGATTAACGCCATCTTTTTCCGATAAAGCCGATTTTTTTGATGATTGTTCCAATAGTAATGGTATTTCTATTACAAATTTAGGTAAAATATTTTCGTTATGAACTTTGCAATAAAATTTTGCTTCTTTGCCGTTAAAAAAAGTATTTTTGCAGTATCAAAATTTACAACTGTGCAAAATCAATCTGCAACATTAAACAAAGAGGATTTACTTAATAAAACGGTTTACTCTATTCTGTTTTCTATCAGTTTTGCTCACTTGCTCAACGATTTAATTCAAGCCATTATTCCATCTATTTATCCAATAATTAAGGAAAGTTATCATCTAACATTTTCTCAAATCGGATTAATCACTTTTGCTTTTCAATTTTCTGCCTCAATTTTTCAACCTTTGGTTGGTTATTACACCGATAAAAATCCAAAACATTTTCTCAAATTTATGGAATGCTTTTTTCAATGGCAGGAATCATTTCAATTTCTTTTGCCAATAATTTTTATTGGATAATTGCTTCTGTAGTTTTAATTGGAACTGGTTCGTCTATTTTTCATCCTGAGTCGGCTCGAATTTCTAATTTAGCTTCTGGCGGAAAACGCGGTTTGGCACAATCTATTTTTCAAGTAGGAGGCAACTTCGGAACGGCTCTTGGACCACTTTTGGTTGCTTTAATTGTTGTTCCTAATTCTCAAAAGTATATCCTTTGGTTTGTTATTGTTGCCGCTTTAGGACTACTTATTTTAAGCAAAATTGCCTTTTGGTACAAAGAACATCTTGTTTTTAGAAAAAATAAAGTCCAACCTTTCATCGATTTGCACAATCTGCCTAAAAAGAAAGTTCAAATTTCTATTGCGATTTTATTAATAGTAATTTTTTCAAAGTTTTTCTATTCGGCAAGTCTTTCAAGTTATTATCAATTTTATATCATTGATAAATTTGGGTTAACTATAAAACAAGCGCAGTTTCACATGTTTATTTACTTGTTTTCGTATGCAGTTGGAACCATTCTTGGTGGACCTTTAGGCGATAAAATTGGAAGGAAATATGTTATTTGGTTATCAGTTTTTGGAGCATTTCCATTTGCTTTAGCATTACCTTATGTAGATTTATTTTGGACTGATGTTTTAATGGTTGTAATCGGAATAATCATTTCTTCAGCTTTTCCTGCAATTTTGGTTTATGCGCAAGAGTTAGTTCCCAAAAAACTCGGAATGGTCTCCGGATTATTCTATGGTTTTGCCTTCGGAATGGGTGCATTAGGCTCAGCTTTACTTGGAAAACTTGCCGATGCAACTTCAATACAATACGTTTACCACGTTTGTTCTTTCCTTCCACTAATAGGTATCATTTGTTATTTTTTACCAAATTTGAAAAAAAAGATAGATTAAGGCTAGTTTGAGGTCGTATTTTGTAAATGAAAAATTTCAAAAGCAATTAAGCTTTAAAAATCTATTTTCTTTATTCTCTATTCTATTTTCTTTTTCTATTTTTACTTCACAATTTATACAAAATGCAATTAAATCCAGAAATATTAAATAAGCTAACGTCTATAGTAGGTGAGTCTTATATTTTTACCGATATAGAAACGCGCAATCATTATGGTCACGATGAAACCGAAGATTATGTTTTTCCTCCAAATGTTGTATTAAAACCAGCAAATACTAAGGAAATTTCAGAAATCTTGAAAGTTGCCAACGAATATAAAATTCCAACAACACCAATCGGTGCAAGAACTGGATTGAGTGGCGGTGCTTTGTCTATTTATCAAGGAATTGGGCTTTCAATGGAACGTTTGAACAAAATAATTGAAATTGACGAACAAAACCTTCAAGTTACTGCCGAGCCTGCAGTAATTACTCAAGTTTTACGTGAAGCAGTTGCAGAGAAAGGTTTGTTTTATCCAGTCGATCCAAGTAGTCAAGGAAGTTGCTGGATTGGAGGAAATGTTGCTGAAAATTCTGGTGGTGCTCGTGCCGTTAAATATGGTGTTACTAAGGATTATGTAATAAACTTGGAAGTAGTTTTACCCAACGGAGAGATCATCTGGACAGGTGCAAATACCTTAAAAAATTCTACAGGATATAATCTTACTCAACTAATGGTTGGTAGTGAAGGTACTTTGGGTGTTATTACTAAAATTGTACTCAAACTTCTTCCTCAAAACACACATAATGTTTTAATGTTGGTTCCTTTTTTCAAAGCAAGTCAAGCGTGTGAAGCCGTTTCTGCCATTTTTAGAGCCGGAATTATTCCAAGTGCTTTAGAGTTTATGGAACGCGATGCCATTGATTGGACATTGAAATACAATGACAATATCAACATCACTGTCAAAGACAATGTTCAAGCACATTTATTGATTGAAGTTGACGGAAATTATCCAGAAATTCTTTTTTCGGAAGCTGAAAAAATTATGTCAGTTGTGGAACAATTTGAAATAGATGAGGTTTTATTTGCTGATACTGAAGATCAAAAAAATGCACTTTGGAAAATGAGACGTTCTGTTGCTGAAGCAGTAAAATCGAATTCAATTTATAAAGAAGAAGATACTGTTGTTCCTAGATATGTGTTACCTGAATTATTAAACGGAATCAAAAAAATAGGAAATAAATACGGATTCAAATCGGTTTGTTATGGTCATGCAGGTGATGGAAATTTGCATGTAAATATCATTAAAGGTGAAATGAATGATGAAAATTGGGAGAAAGAAGTGCCTAAAGGAATTCGTGAAATATTTGAATTAACTGTTGCTCTAAAAGGAACACTTTCTGGCGAACACGGAATTGGTTTTGTTCAAAAAAACTTTATGGATATTGCTTTTTCAAAAGTTCATTTAGAATTAATGGAACGCATTAAATATGTCTTTGACCCAAACAATATTTTAAATCCTGGAAAGATATTTCCTGATGAAGTTTAAAATACGATTTTATACGTATTTCATGTTTTTTCAAAGTAAAATAGTTTTACATCATACTAATCTTTAAATATTTTCATGATGAAAAAATTATTTTTTACAGCAATTTTATTAGGAACAATTTTTTATTCAAATGCACAAGAAACAACTTTTGGTGCAAAAGCTGGTGTTGACATAGCAACAGTTAAAGTAAAAATTGGAGGAACAACTGCAACAGCAAGTGAAACAGGATACTTTGCAGGTGGATTTGCAAATATTGGAGTTTCAGAATCTTTTTCTGTGCAACCAGAACTTTTGTTTGTAGCTATTACAGATTTCAATTTTTTGAGTGTTCCTATCTTAGGAAAATATTCTGTTTCTGAAAAATTTGGTGTTTTAGCTGGACCAAGTTTGAATTATTATCTTGATGCAACAGAAGATCAATTTAAACTAAATTTAGATTTTGGTGCTACTTATGAAATTTCAGAGGATTTCGGAATAAATGCAAAATATTCCATGGGAATGGGAGATGTAAGCATTAGCGGAATATTCATTGGAACTGAATATAAATTTTAATATAAATTTCAAAAATTAAAAGGCACAAACTTTAAAATTTGTGCCTTTTCTATTTAATCTCTTTTCGGAGTGTTTTTCTTAATTCTTTTTTCTTCTTTTTTCTCTTTCGCCGTTTTAAGAGGTTCCTTTTTTACGGTTTTCTTTGCGTCTTGACTTTTTGCCATGATTTATGGTTTTAATATTGCTAATAAGTAAATGTAGTAAATATTTGTAAGAATTACAGTTTTATCTGCTCAGATTTTTTCTTTTTCTATTTCTTTCAAAATAATTTTATTTTTTTTAATTTTTTGATACGTTTTCAAATAGTAATATTCGTCTGCGTTTTTTTCTTTTAATAATTCTTCAATGAATTTTTCTTCAAATAGAATTTTACCTTTTAAATCATAATGGATGATATGTTCAACATGATAAGACCTTCCCATATTGTAGTATAAAGTTATGGTTCTTAATTTGTTATCGACAGTTATTTCTGAACCAGATAGTTTTTTGCTGTAATCAAATTTCTTAGTCTTAGGATTGAATAGATAGTTGTCATAAAATGCATGACTAGCTCCTGAACTTGTAGAGTTATAAATTGAAAAATCTGCATATCCATCAAAATTGAAATCTTTAAAATCATCAGATGACGAATAGAATAAACTCTTTTCATCACGAATAATCATGTCTGGTTGAGAAATCAAAAGAGTCTTTCTAGTTTTACTATTGATTAATTTTCGTGTAATATTTTTGGCTTTTAAAGGTTTTTTATTGTCATCAAAAGTAATTTCGACTTTAGTCTCCCAATAACATTCAAGATTATTGATTTTGATTGGCTTACTATAATAAATATGATTTTCTGCTGGAGCACCATATTTTTTGAATTGGTATTTTTTATATTTAAAAGTGTCTTTAATAAAGGTATCTAATTCAAATCTTTCATTGTATTTGAATTTTGTCACAATAGAGTCAAATGCATATCCCATTGTATCATTGGTGTCTACAATAGTTTCTTGATTAACAAGTGATTGAATGAAAATTGAATCGTTTACAAACTCTGAAGTCATTTTATAACTATCAGAATCACCTCCAACTATTCCTAAAGTAATTTCTTTTATAGTGTCATTATGATTGAATTGAAGCACTTTCATAGTTTCATCACCATATTTTTGACGATAATAAATCGAGCCATAATAGTATGGATTTTCTCTAGATAAAAAGGCATCAGGTGATCTGTAATATTTTTCATTGACTTCAACTTTTGTAGAATCTATTCCAAGTTGATAAAGTTCATTTTTTTCCAATTTTCTTGAATTTTTTATCTCTTCAAGATAGTTATCCATTGATTCTTTTTTCTTGTCAATAAAACTATAAATGAAATTTTTGTGTTCTCTAGTTTCTTCAATTACTATAGAATCGTTGTTAAATGTTACGTTATAAAAATGAAAATTACTTGATAATCTATTATAATCATCGGTATATAAAAGGTATTTAGAAGGCGATAATTTATCAATTCTAAAGGTTTCGCCACTAATATATTCCTTATACAAGTTATTTCTATAAACAATATGACTTTCAGCAACTGGATTATAGGTTGCTCCAACATACTCTCCATAAAGATTTATAACTTTAAAAATGGAATCTTTTTCGTAAAATATTTCGGCACTATAATAATTTAACTGTGTTGAGTCTTTATTATAAATATCTTTGTAATGACCTAAAAAACGTTTCAATAAAATAGAATCTTGTTCAGATCTTCTATATTCAAATGGTGGAATTTTTGCTTCAACTTCTTCGACAATGCTGTTTTTTTTAATTTGCTTTGTGACAATAGATTTGCAGCCGTTAATCAGCAGAAGAATGTAAAGAGAAAGTATAAAATAATTACTATTCTTCATGAGTTTTTGAAGTTATTAAAGGCTATCAAATGTATAAAAAAATGTAATTGAATATTTTTAGTTAATCTATTTATAATTTCAGATTTATATCATAACGCAAATCAACATTTTTAATTATTTTAGCCATTCAAATTTAGATTATGATTTCAGAAGCACAAATTCAAAACGAACTCCAATTAATTATACAAAATGCCATTCGAGAAGATGTTGGCGATGGCGATCATTCTTCACTAGCATGTATTCCGGCTGATGCACAAGGAAAAGCTAAACTATTAGTAAAAGACAATGGAATTATTGCCGGAGTAGAGTTTGCTAAAATGGTTTTCAATTATGTTGATGCCAACATGAAAGTAGAAACGTTTATCAATGATGGTTCAACAGTGAAATATGGCGACGTAGTTTTCCATGTTTCGGGAAGTTCGCAATCAATTTTAAAAGCAGAACGATTAGTGTTGAATTCGATGCAAAGAATGAGTGCGATTGCAACTAAAACAAGAAAATATGTTGATTTGCTGGAAGGAACAAATACAAAAGTTCTCGACACAAGAAAAACAACGCCAGGTTTTAGAGCTTGTGAAAAATGGGCTGTAAAAATTGGTGGAGGTGAAAATCACCGATTTGCTTTGTACGATATGGTAATGCTAAAAGACAATCACAACGATTTTGCTGGTGGAATTACAAAAGCAATCAACAAAACAAAAGAATATCTAAAAGCCAACAATAAAGATTTAAAAATTATAGTTGAAGCTAGAAATCTTGATGAAATAAAAGAAATTTTGCAAAACGATGGGGTTTATAGAATTTTAATCGACAATTTTAATTTTGATGATACCAAAAAAGCTGTCGAATTAATTGGAACAAAATGTTTAACTGAATCATCAGGAAACATCAATGAAAATACCATTCGTCAATATGCTGAGTGTGGAGTGAATTACATTTCATCTGGTGCTTTGACACATTCTGTTTATAACATGGATTTAAGCTTAAAAGCAATCTAAAAAAATGACTCTCGAAGAAAAAATAAAAGGTTTTCCAGTAATTAAGCAACTTATAGCTTTTGGTAATTCAATCAAATTGCCTTGGCTACATGGGTTGTCGTTATATGAACTTTTAGAGTTATACATTACAGGAATTATAGAAGGCGCTTTGTCTTATCGTGCTGCTGCAATTGCCTTCAGTTTCTTTATGGCGTTGTTTCCTTTTGCTTTGTTTATTCTGAATTTGATTCCGTACATTCCAATTGAAGGTTTTCAAGAAGATTTCCTCGGATTTGTTAAAGATGGCGTTCCACCAACAACTTATGATGCAATATCAAAAATTATAGATGATATTCTTCATAATAGTAATTCAGGATTAATTTCGACTGGGGTTGTAATGGCTATTTTATTAATGACTAATGGTGTAAACGCAATATTAGGAGGATTTGAAAACTCACAGCATATCACTTTAAAACGTGCCTTTTTTAGACAATATTTTGTTTCGCTCGGAATGTCAATTTTACTTTCTTTACTATTGATAATTACTGTTGCAACAATCGTAATCTTTGAGGTTTTAATTCAAAAAACTAAAATTCAAGATGTACTTTCAGAAAATATTCCAATAATTGAAATGAGTCGTTATATTTTCTTAATTCTGATGATTCTAATCACAACTTCATTGCTCTTTAAATTCGGAATTAAAAGAAATGGCAAACGTGCCTTTATTTCAATAGGTTCGGTTTTTACAACAATTTTAATCATTTTATCTTCCTATGTCTTCGGAATTTGGGTAGTAAAATTCTCAAAATACAATGAACTTTATGGTTCTATTGGGACACTTTTAGTAGTAATGTTTTACATTTGGATTAATTGTATGATTCTTTTATTAGGATTCGAATTGAATGCCTTAATTCAAAAACTGAAAAGAGAAAAAGCACTCGAATTAGAAGCAGAAAATAGTTCAAATTAATATATTAAGTCATAAGTCAATAATAAAAAATCACAATTAAAAAATGAATCCAGTTATGAAGACGTTAAAAATGTTCAAACTCAAGAATAGTTTAGTTTTACTTTTTGTTTTGTTTTTTCAAATAGTGCAAAGTCAATCTGTTTTAGGAAAATGGAAAACTATTGATGATGAAACTGGTAAAGAAAAGAGCATTGTAGAAATCTATGAAGTAGACGGAAAAATCTACGGAAGAATCGTTGAAATTTTAGAAGCTGAACATCGATTCAAAAAATGTACATTATGTCAAGGAACAGATAAAGATAAACCAATTATGGGCTTGATTTTTATCAAAGGATTGACTAAAGATGGCGAAGAATATAGTGGTGGAAAAATTTTAGATCCAAAAAACGGTAAGCTATACAAATGTTATATCACATTGGAAGGCAATGACAAACTAAAAGTTCGGGGTTATATTGGAATTTCTCTTTTAGGAAGAACCCAATATTGGAAACGAGTGAAAAGTTAGTTAGTTTTAGTCTCTTTCATCTATTTTCTATTCTCTTTATTCTAAAAAATGCATTTCATTGAAGTAATTTTACCGCTTTCTTTACCCAAAACGTTCACCTACAGCGTTTCGGAAGCCGAGTACAATTACATCAAAATCGGAATGCGTGCTGCGGTTCCATTTGGGAAAAGTAAAATCTATACAGGATTGGTTTTAGATTTGCACCAAATTCCACCAACATTATACGAAGCCAAAGAAATTCATCAAATTTTAGATGAAAAACCAATTGTAAATGAATTTCAAATTCTGCATTGGCAATGGATTGCGACGTATTATATGTGTAATCTTGGTGACGTTTTTCGAGGTGCAATGCCATCAGCTTTTATTTTAGAAAGCGAAACTATAATTTCCCAAAAGAAAGATTTCAATGTAAATGAATCCGAATTATCCGATGATGAATTTCTAATTTTTGAAGCACTTCAACATCAAAGTTCATTAAAAGTTCAGGATATCAGTGCAATTTTGAACAAGAAGAATATTTTTCCTATAGTTCAGAAATTGCTTAATAAAAATGTGCTTTCACTTCAAGAAGAACTTCAAGAAGAATACAAACCAAAGCTAATTAGATACATTCGTTTACATGAAGATTATACTTCTGATGAAAGTCTGATTTCGTTGTTAGATTCTTTAAAAGGAGCAAAGCAAAAGGAAGTTCTGATGCATTATTTTCAGTTAAATGCACAAGAAAAAAAGCCAATTTCGGTAAAGCAATTAACCGAAATTTCGCAGTCAACTTCTACTACAATTAAAACTTTGATAGATAAAAATATTTTTGAAGAATATTACATTCAAGAAGACAGAGTCAATTTTGATAAAAATAAAATTGAAAATAATTTAGTTTTAAGTGAAGCACAACAAAAGGCCTTTGCAGAAATTAAAGAGAGTTTTCTTTCGAAAGATGTCTCGCTACTTCATGGTGTTACTTCATCAGGAAAAACCGAAATTTATACCAAATTAATAGAAGAATATATCGCTCAAGGCAAACAGGTTTTGTACTTACTTCCCGAAATTGCTTTGACCACGCAATTGGTTTCTCGTTTAACGGCGCATTTCGGAAATCAAGTTGCTGTTTTCCATTCTAAATATTCTAATAATGAACGTGTTGAAGTTTGGAATCAAGTTCTGGAAAATTCAGAAAAAGCTAAAATCGTAATAGGAGCAAGGTCGTCTTTGTTTTTACCTTTTTCCAATTTAGGATTGATAATCATTGATGAAGAACACGAACAAACTTTTAAGCAACAAGATCCTGCACCAAGATATCATGCGCGTGATGCCGCAATTGTTTTAGCAAATTCACAAAAAGCTAAGGTTTTATTAGGTTCAGCAACGCCAAGTATTGAAACGTATTTCAACGCGCAATCAGGAAAATTCGGAATGATTTCAATTTCTGAACGTTTCGGAAAAGCACCTTTACCCGAAGTTGAATTGGTAGATTTAAAAGAAAATTACTTCAAAAAACGAATGAAAGGTCATTTCAGTTTGACGCTAATTGAAGCCATAACGGAAGCTTTGAGTTTGGGTGAACAAATCATTTTATTTCAAAATCGACGAGGTTTTTCTCCGGTTTTAGAATGTATGACTTGTGGTCATATTCCGCAATGTACTAGTTGCAATGTGAGTTTGACGTATCATAAATTTAAAAATCAATTGCGATGTCATTATTGTGGTTATTCCATTGCAAAACCAACTAATTGCCACGCTTGTTCAAGTGTAGATATCTCTGCTAAAGGTTTTGGTACAGAGCAAATTGAATTAGAATTAGCCGAATTATTTCCAACAAAAAACATCAAACGAATGGATCAAGACACCACTCGTGGAAAATACAGTTTTGAAAAATTAATTGATAGTTTTAAAAATCGTGAAATTGATATTTTGGTTGGAACCCAAATGCTTGCTAAAGGATTAGATTTTGATAATGTGTCGTTAGTAGGAATTATGAACGCTGACACAATGTTATATCATCCTGATTTTAGAGCTTTTGAAAGAAGTTTTCAAATGATGACACAAGTTTCTGGTCGTGCAGGTCGTTCAGATAAACGTGGAAAAGTTATTATTCAAACGTACAATGTGAATCATAATATTATTCAGGAAGTAACTCACAATGATTATGTTGGAATGTATAAAGAGCAATTGTATGAGCGTCAGATTTATAAGTATCCACCTTATTTCCGTTTGATAAAGTTGACGTTGAAGCACAAAGATTTTGACAAATTAAAAGAAGGTTCGATGTGGTTGTATCAAGTGATGCAGCAACATTTGCAACTACCAGTTTTAGGTCCAGAAGAGCCAGGGATTAACCGTATTCGTAATGAATATTTTCGTACTATTATGGTTAAGATTCCTCAAAATGTGTCCATTCCAAACACAAAAAAAACTATCCAGAAAATTCTGAATAGTTTTGATGTTATTCCGCAATACAGAACTATAAAAGTTACTGCAAACGTAGATTTTTATTAAGCAATTGCTAAAGCTCTTATTAAATCTTCTTTCTTATTACGACTTAATGGAATTTTAGTAACTCCAATTTCAGCAAATTTACTATTGAAACGTTCTACTTTGTCGATATTAATGATATACGATTTGTGAACTCTAATAAATTTATCTTTAGATAAGTCTTTTTCAAAAGATTTCATAGTTGATAGAACAAGGTTTGTATCTTCTTCTGTAACAACTTTTACATAATCGCCGTAAGCTTCAATCCATTTGATTTTATTGGTAAAAACTTTCAACTTTTTAAGATTACTCTTAATAAAGATGTGATCACCTTCATCGTCATGATTGTCTTGACGTAACATATAATGGTCTAATGCTCTTTTTACAGAAGCATTGAAACGCTCTAGTACAATTGGTTTTTGCAAATAATCTGTTGCATCATAATCAAATGCTTTCAAGGCATACTCAGCTTTAGAAGTAATGAAAATTACTTGAGGTTTAACTTTTAAACCATCAATAAAATCAAAACCGCTAATTACAGGCATCTCTACATCTAAAAAGATTAGGTCAACGGTATGCACCGTCATACAATTTTTTGCTTCAATTGCATTAGAAAAATCACCCACTAATTGTAGATTCGGATGATTATTTACTAACTTTGCAATGACCATCCTCTGTAGAGAACTGTCATCGACTACTACACAATTTAATTTCATAATTCAGTATTATTATAGATTTGGTGAGACAAATATAGTACTTTTTTTTAAAGAAAATAACGTTTATCGATTTTTTTTGCTTTTAAGCAGTATTTTTTTGCATTTAGGCGATATTTTATGTTTTTGAGTTGTTAAACTAATATTTATTTCTACCTTTGCACCCAATTTTATATAATTAAAACATATTTATTATGAATCATTACGAAACTGTTTTCATCTTAAATCCCGTTTTATCTGATGTTCAGGTAAAGGAAACAGTAAGCAAATTTGAAGATTTTCTTACAAGTAGAGGAGCAAAGATGGTATCAAAAGAGGATTGGGGCTTAAAAAAATTAGCTTACGAAATCCAAAACAAAAAAAGTGGTTTTTACCATTTATTTGAATTCCAAGTAGCTCCAGAAGTATTAATTGCTTTTGAAACTGAATTTAGACGTGACGAACGTATCATGCGTTTCTTAACAGTAAGTTTAGACAAACATGCAATTTCATGGGCAGAGAGAAGAAGAGAAAAACTTAAAGTAGCAAAAGCTTAATCATGGCAACATTACAACAATCAGCTTCAGGAAAAAAAGACGGAGATATCAGATATTTAACGCCTTTGAACATAGAAACTAACAAAACTAAAAAGTATTGTCGTTTCAAAAAATCTGGAATCAAATACATCGATTATAAAGATGCAGATTTCTTATTAAAATTCGTTAACGAGCAAGGTAAAATTTTACCAAGACGTTTAACAGGAACTTCATTGAAGTATCAAAGAAAAGTGTCAGTAGCTGTAAAAAGAGCTCGTCACTTAGCTTTAATGCCATATGTAGCAGATTTATTAAAATAATTTAAAATCAACAGTTGTTGGTTTTCCAATAAAGGAAACCTAACTTCTATAATAAGGACAACAACATGGAACTTATATTAAAACAAGACGTTCAAAACGTAGGATTTAAAGATGATATCGTTACAGTAAAAGCTGGATACGGTCGTAATTACTTAATTCCACAAGGATTTGCTCAATTAGCTACACCTTCTGCAAAGAAAGTATTAGCTGAAAACTTAAAGCAAAAAGCTCACAAAGAAGCTAAAGTTGTTGCAGATGCTACTAAAATTGCAGATGCATTAAAAGCTTTAGAGATTAAAATTACTTCAAAAGCTGGTGGTGAAAAATTATTTGGTTCTGTAACCAATATTGATATCGCTGCTGCATTAGAAGCTGCTGGTCAACCTGTTGATAGAAAATTTATCACTAGTGGAACTGTAAAAAGAACTGGAAAATACACTGCTTCTGTAAGATTACACAGAGATGTAGTTGTTGAATTACCATACGAAATCGTAGCTGAAGTTTAACAGCTCACTACAAACAATCTAAATCCCGATGAAAGTCGGGATTTTTTTTATAAATAAGTTTTTAACTTTTAAACTTATAAACACTTAAACTTTTTCAATTGAAATACAAAAGATTAACCAAAGAACAATTTGAAGCTTTGCATCAAGAATTTGCAAATTTTCTTGCTTCTCAATCTATTGATAAAAAAGAATGGGACGAAATTAAAGCGAACAAACCCGAAGTTGCCGAACAAGAATTAGACGTTTTCTCTGATTTAATTTGGGAAGGTGTTTTGTCTAATTCTCAGTTTTTAGAACATTTTTCTAAAAACCATATTTTCCTTTTTCATTGTCAAGAAGACTATATTGACTCAATGGTAATAAAATCATTAGTACCAGATGTCGACTTTCTTACTAAAGATGGTTTACAATGGCTAAGTGAAAATCTATTCACCGATGTTGTAGAAATTCATGTTGGAAAAAAGAATTATGATGCCGAAAGAAAAGAATCAATATTTGATTTAATTACTCAAGGTGCGATTTTGAGTGACGGACAATTATATGTTCAAATTAATACTATAATTCAATCATAATTTCCTGAATTTAGAAATATTTACCTACTTTAGTGAAGAAATATATTTTTTGGTTTTATGGACATTCTTAAAAAAATTCAAGACTTACGCGAAGAACTTAACTTGCACAATCACAATTACTATGTGCTTGATAATGCAACTATTTCTGATTTTGAATTTGATCAAAAATTAAAGGAGTTACAAGATTTAGAAGCTCAACATCCTGAGTTTTTTGAAGAAAATTCGCCTTCACAACGAGTTGGTGGAACAATTACAAAGAATTTTCAAACTGTTATTCACGAAAATAGAATGTATTCGTTAGATAATTCTTATTCTAAAGAAGATTTACAGGATTGGGAAACCAAAATTCAAAAGGTTTTAGGAAATGTAGATTTACAATATACTTGTGAGTTAAAATATGATGGTGCATCTATTTCTATAACTTATGAAAATGGAAAACTTTCCAAAGCGGTTACTCGCGGTGATGGTTTTCAGGGTGATGATGTTACTAATAATATCAAAACTATAAAATCTATTCCATTGCAATTGAAAGGGAATTTTCCATCTAAATTTGATATTAGAGGAGAGATTATTCTTCCTTTTGAAGGATTTGAAAAAATGAATCAGGAATTGATTGATATTGGTGAGACTCCTTATTCAAATCCAAGAAATACGGCTTCAGGTAGTTTAAAGTTACAAGATAGTGCCGAAGTTGCTAAACGTCCATTAGATTGCTTGTTATATTTTATTACAGGTAATAATTTGCCTTTTGATACGCAATTTAAAGGATTAGAAACCGCTAGAAATTGGGGTTTCAAAGTTCCAACGCAATCAAAATTGGCGAATAACCTTGATGAAGTTTTTGAATTTATTAACTATTGGGATGTACATCGTCACGATTTACCTTATGAAACCGATGGCGTTGTAATAAAAGTCAACGATTTTAATCATCAAAATGAATTAGGTTATACTGCAAAATCTCCTCGTTGGGCAATTGCTTACAAGTTTAAATCAGAGCAAGTTACTACAACTTTAAACTCAATTTCCTATCAAGTTGGGCGAACAGGAGCGATAACTCCAGTTGCTAATTTAGAACCTGTGCAATTGGCAGGAACAATTGTAAAAAGAGCTTCCTTACACAATGCAGATCAAATTGAAAAATTAGACATTAGAGTAGGCGATGAAGTTTTTGTTGAAAAAGGAGGCGAAATCATTCCGAAAATTATTGGTGTTGCCAAAAGAGGAACAGAGGTTGAACCAACGAAATATATTACCCATTGTCCAGAATGTCAAACGGAATTGATTAGAAAAGAAGGCGAGGCACAACATTATTGTCCAAATTTCTATGGTTGTCCACCTCAAATTATCGGAAGAATTCAGCACTACATTTCTAGAAAAGCTATGGATATTGAAGGTCTAGGTGGCGAAACTGTAGCTTTATTATTCAATAATGGATTAGTAAAAGATTATTCCGATTTGTATGAATTGAAAGTAGAAGATGTAATTCCATTAGAAAGAATGGCGCAAAAAAGTGCTGAAAATCTTGTAAATGGAATTGAAAAGTCAAAAGAGATTCCTTTTGAAAGAGTTTTGTTTGCTTTAGGAATAAGATATGTTGGAGAAACTGTTGCTAAGAAATTAGCGAAACACTATAAAACTATAGATGCTTTGAGTCAAGCTTCTGTAATGGATTTAATTTTAGTTGATGAAATAGGAGATAGAATTGCTCAAAGTGTTATAGAGTTTTTTGAAAATCAAGAAAACAGAACTATTATTGAACGACTCAAATCTTTTGGAGTTCAATTTGAAATAATTGAAAAATTTAATCCTAATGCAACAGTAAAACTTTCTGGAAAAACCTTTGTAGTTTCAGGAGTCTTTGAAAAATTTTCTCGAGATGACTTAAAGAAAGCCATAGAGGATAATGGAGGAAAAGTAGGAAGTTCAATTTCTGCAAAAACTGATTTTGTGGTTGCAGGAGATAATATGGGACCTGCCAAATTAGAAAAAGCAAATCAACTCGGGATTTCCATAATATCGGAAGACGATTTTATACAAATGATAAATGAAAATTGATAGAATTGCCTTAATTGGATATTTAATTTTATGTTTTGTTGCAATTTTTGCTAACTTTTTTGAGCTTTATGGTTTGAAATTGTTTTCAAAATCGATGCTAATTCCTGTTTTGTTTTTTTACTATATTGGAAATGTAAAGAAAGTAGATTTTTTATCTTGTGCGTATCTTTTTTTTAATTTTATAGGAGATTCTATTGGGATTTTTGATTTTAAAGATGAGATTCAATATTTAATTATACCTTTTTTTATATGTAATATTTTATTAATTTTTATAATGTTAAAAAGGATTGAAAAATTTAGACCAACAGTTTTCAACTTAATATCAATGTTAATTGTGAGTCTTTTTTTAGGATATTTATGGCATACTGTTGTTGATATTTTTAAATTTACTGAAGGTTTACAATTGAAAATTGCAATCTATGGAATAGCGTTATTTTTAATTTCATTTTTAGCTTCATATAAAATCATTAATAAAGTTACTACTTCCAATTTGTATTTACTTTTGTGTGTTTTTTGTGTATTAATATCGGATGTTTTTTATATACTTTACAATTTTCAGGCTAAGTTGTTAATTTTCGATTCAATTCATTTTTCATGTCAAATTTTTTCCTATTTATTTTTTGTAAATTCTATTATTAATAGAGAAAAATTATCTTATAATAATCAATGATATCTCTCGCAATTAATAAGTCTTACGTATATAAAAAATTATTATTGTTATTTTTTCTTTTAGCAATAATTGAAATTGTGTCCGAATTTTTGGAAAATAAATTATGGATTGCTATTTCCAAACCAATTTTATTGCCTTTACTTTTAAGTTTATATCTAATTAGATCAAGCAAAGTATCCAGTGTATATATTTTTGCGCTTTTTTTGAATTGGATATCAAATGTGTTATTCTTATCAGAAGCTATTAACTATGTAACTGCTGCTTCTGTGTTGTTTATTATTAGTAGGCTATTTATTCTTTTAAAAGTGTATAAAGAAGTAAAATTGCCCACATTGTTTCCGTTTGTTATTGGAACAATTCCATTTATTTTTATGTTTATCTATTTGAATTTTTTAATTTTTGAAGAGATAAGTTTTCAAGTTTTCATTATTACAATTTTTCATAGTATAAGCATGTCATTTATGGGAGGAATTGCACTAGGAAATTATATTATGAAAAATGACAAGACAAGTAAACTGCTTTTGGTTAGTGCAATTTTTTATACTTTTAATATTTTGATTTTAGGAGTTAAATTCTATTATTTAGATTTGCCATTTTTGAAACCAATGTCAATGGTATTTTTTATTTTAGGACATTTTTCGCTATTAAATTTTATGATATTATCAGAAAAAGAAAACTTTTTTATAATTAATCAAAAATAAAAATTCTTTTTGTTGTATTTTTAATAATTTTTTTCTTAATTTTACTAAATGAGTTTAAGTGTTAAAAATAATATAATTAAAATTATTTCATTCTTTTATTTCTTCAATGCTATTGTTGAAGTTATAGCAGAAACTTTTTCTTACGAACCAATAATTTTCATTACAAAACCATTAATACCTATACTATTAATGGTTTTGTATTTTTATACTTCAAAGAGCAATTGCAAATTGTTTTATGTGATAATGTTTTTTTCTTTGCTAACCAATCTTCTATTTATTCCTAATACAGCAGACTCTCTTTTTTATGGAGTTATTACCTATACAATTCATAGAATATTTTTACTGATATTAATTTTTAGAATTATAAAAATTAAAGATTATATTCCTTTTTTCTTGGCTACTTTACCACTAGGATTTATATTTTTCTATCTTTTTGCTGCCTCAGATGTTCCTGAAAATTCTTATTATTTAATCTTTTTCCATAATCTTATTGCAGCAGTTTTAGGAGGCGTTGCAATTTCTTCTTATGTCATGAATGACAGTAAACAAAACTCTTATTTATTAATAAGTGTATTGTTGTTTTTAGGTTTACAATTGGTAATTTATATTGAAAAGTATTATATGGTAGATTCACATTCTTACATACTTCGACCATTAGCAATGACCTTGAATATCCTTGCTTTTTATATGTTTTATCAGTTTGTAGTTATTTCTGAAAAAAATCAGACAACTATTGATTTACCTTGAGATTGAAGTTCTTTATCATTAGATAAATAGAAATCTATTCTACCTAAATTCAAGCCATAGCAACCAACTTGATTAATCAATACTTGCTTTCCTTCACTATTTTTCTCAATAATTGGTTTGTCAAGAAAAGTGTGAGTGTGTCCACCAATGATTAAGTCAATATCTTTTGTTTGTTTTGCTAATAAAATATCGCAAACTTTATTAGGATCTTCTTTGTATTTAAATCCTATATGAGAAAGGCAAATTACTAAATCGCATTTCTCCTCTTGTTTTAGAATTCTAGCCATATCTGTAGCCACTTCTATCGGATTATTATATACAGTTTCTTTGTAATTCTTTTTGTCTACCAATCCTTCTAGTTCAACACCAAGTCCGAAAATCCCAATTTTTATACCATCAATCGTTTTGATTTTATAAGGTTTTACATGACCATCAAGGATAGTGTTTTTGAAATCATAATTAGCAGATACAAAATCAAATTTAGCATTATGTAATTGAGCATAGAAACCATCAATTCCATTATCAAAGTCGTGGTTTCCTAATGTTGCGACATCATAACCCATCATGCTCATTAATTTGAACTCTAATTCACCTCCATAATAATTAAAGTAAGGAGTTCCTTGAAAAATATCTCCTGCATCTAGTAATAATACATTTGGGTTTTCTTTACGAATAGTTTCGATAAGTGAAGCTCTTCTTGCAACGCCACCCATATTTGGGTTTCTTGGATGATCTGCAGGAAATGGATCGATATAACTGTGAACATCATTTGTGTGTAAAATTGTAATGTGTTTTAAATCGTTACTTTTAAAACTACTTAAAGAAAGTCCTGTCAAACTTAGTAAAGCTGAACTTGCTACTGTTTTTTGAATAAAATCTCTTCTTTTCATTTCTTTTGGCTTTATTTAGTTCAGTATTATTCTTTTATTATTCTAACATTGTTATTGATTCTTAAAGTGTCAACATCCTTAAAATAATCAATCATAATGTTTCTAAGTTTGTAATCAATATCAAATTTTTCAATTCCTTTTTTAAAGAAAGTCATGTTATCACCACCATTTGATAAATAATCAGACGTTACTACATAGTAAATTTTATCATTTTCTAGTGGTTTTCCTTGAACTAATAATTTTGTTGCTTTTAAATCTTTAGAAACTGTAAAATTTAATCCAGACAATGGATGTGGTTTTTTTTCAGCAATAATGTGATTGGCTAATTCAATAATTTGTTCTCCTTTAAGAGCAACAATGATTGCGCTGTTTTCGAATGGCATTACTTCATAAGCATTTCTTGCGGTAACATTTCCTTTTGGAATTAAAGTTCTAATTCCTCCATGATTTAATAGACAAATATCTATTGTTTTATTTTCGCGTTTTTGAAAAATAGTATTGCTTTTTTCTATGGTAATATCTGCCAAAAAACAACCAATATTAGTTTGCCATTCTCCTTTAGATTTGTCTAATGTTTCAGGATTGTAAGCTAAAACTTCACTTAAATCTTTATCAATATGTTCTCTATAGGGTTTAATATAGTTCTCAATTTCAGTCTTACTTTGTTGTGTTTCTGTAATACCTATTTTCTTACCTTCAATTTTTGTAACTTGATACTTTTGACTCGAACAAGCGATCAAAGAAATAAATGTTAATAATAAAACAAAATGTTTCAAAACAACGTTATAGTTTTTTAGATTTACCATCTCAAATACGACTAAATTTAATTAAATTTGTAACCAAGTAAAAGTACTATGTTTTTAAGTAAAATAAAGGATTTTTGGACAAAAAAAATAGTTAAGAAACGGTTATCAAATGTAAAGCATATAAATTCAGATAGTTCTATTAAAAAAGTTGGGATAATTTTCGATGAGAGTTATTTTTATGAAAAGGAAAAATTAATAGAACAGCTTGTGAAAAATGGAATTTATTCTGAAAACATTAAGTTTTTGGTGTTTAAAAACAAGGTAAAAAAGAATGAAACTTTCGACTACAATGTTTTTACTTATAAAAATATTAATTGGAATGCCACATTTGATAGTAAAGAGGTAAATGATTTTATAAACGATAATTTTGATTTACTTATTAGCTATTACGATACTGAAAAAGCACCATTATTATTGGTAACCAATCTTTCAAAATCAAATTTTAAAGTGGGATTTACCTCAATTGATAAAAGATTAAATCATTTTATGATTGATACAAATGCTGAGAATTATACCGTTTTTATAGACGAATTATTTAAATATTTAAAAATACTAAACAAACTATAATATGCAATCACTAATTGGTACTGGAGTTGCACTTGTAACACCATTCAAAAAAGACTTTTCTGTAGATACTGAGGCACTAACAAGAATAGTAAATTTTCAAATTGATAACGGAATTGATTACCTTGTTGTACTAGGAACTACTGCTGAAAACGCTACGTTAAGTCAAGAAGAAAAAGAATTGGTTATTACTACTGTTATTGATGCGAATAAAGGCAGGTTGCCATTGGTGTTAGGAGTAGGAGGTAACAATACTTATAAAGTGGTTGAAGAACTTAAAACAAGAGATTTTTCAAATTTTGTTGCTGTTCTTTCTGTATCTCCTTATTATAATAAACCAACTCAAGAAGGAATTTATCAACATTTCAAAGCTGTTGCAGAAGCTTCTCCAATTTCTGTCATTTTATATAATGTTCCAGGAAGAACTGCAAGCAATATGTTGCCTTCAACGGTTTTAAGATTGGCTAATGATTTTAAAAATGTTGTTGCAATAAAAGAAGCAGCTGGTGATATTGTTCAAGCAATGAAATTAATTCAAGGAAAGCCTGAAGGATTTTTAGTTATTTCTGGAGATGATATGGTCACTTTGCCAATGGTTTTAGCAGGCGGAAGTGGAGTTATTTCTGTAATTGGTGAAGGATTTCCAAGACAATTTTCAGATATGGTACGTTTAGGATTAGAAAGAAAAGTTGATGAAGCTTATAAATTGCATTATCTTTTAGCAGAAGCAATTGATATGATTTTTGAACAAGGAAATCCTGCAGGTATCAAAGAAGTGTTTAAAACACTAGGCTTATCTGAGAATACAGTGCGTTTGCCATTGGTAAATGTTAATCAAGATTTAGCAGATCGATTGAATAAATTTGTAAAAAGTCTTTAGTTTTTTTATAAAAAAATACAATTAAAAAAAATCTTTCATAGTATCTAATTATTAACTAATTTTGCAGTTCGTTTTTTTGAGAAGTAAAATCCTTTAAAAACCTGTATCCATAAAAATAAAAATGAAGAAAATAGTTTCTCTTATCGTATTGGTTGTTCTTTTTTCGTCTTGTAGCGAATATCAAAAAGCATTGAAGAATGAAGATGTTGCTGCTAAGTATGATGTTGCTGCAAAAATGTACGACAATGGTAAATATAGCAAAGCAATACGTTTGTTCGAGCAAATTGCTCCAGGATACAAAGGGAAGCCTCAGGCAGAGAAAATGTTTTACATGTTTTCACAATCGTATTACAAAACAAAACAGTATTACCTAGCTGGATATCAATTTGAAAGTTTTGCTTCAAGTTATCCAAAAAGTGAAAAGCAAGAAGAAGCAAAATATTTAGGAGCATTATGTTATTCAAAATTATCTCCTGTTTATAGTTTAGATCAGGTAGATACTGATAAAGCGATAGCTAAATTGCAAAGTTTTATTGACGAATATCCTAATTCAACTTATTTGCCTGAAGCAAACAAAGTAGCGATTGATTTAAGAAATAAGTTAGAGAAAAAAGCTTTTGAAAACGCTAAACAATACAATACAATATCAGATTTTAAAGCAGCTCAAATTGCTTTAGATAATTTTATAAGCGATTATCCAGGAACACCATTTAAGGAGGATGCTTTGTTTTACAAATTAGATTCTGCCTATAAATTGGCAGTAAATAGTGTTGAACAAAAAATGGAAGAACGATTAAATGTGGCGAAATCTGCATATAATAGCTTGATTAAGTTTAACGCAAGCACAAAATATAAAGCACAAGCCGATGAAATGTTGGCTAAGATTGATAACGATTTAAAACAATTTTCTAAATAAAAAAGTCATGGATTTAAAAAAGACCAATGCACCAGTAAACACAATAACTTACAACAAAAATGTTATTGAAGAACCTACCGGGAATGTTTATGAAGCAATAACTATTATGGCTAAAAGAGCAAACCAAATTAACACTGAAATCAAAAAAGAATTGATTGAAAAGTTAGATGAGTTTGCAACTTACAATGATAGCTTAGAAGAAGTCTTTGAAAACAAAGAACAAATTGAAGTTTCTAAATTTTATGAAAAACTTCCAAAACCACACGCTCTTGCAGTTCAAGAATGGTTGGATGGAAAGATTTATCATAAAGATACAAACAAATAATATAAGACAATGTCAGTTTTAAGCGGTAAAAAAATAATACTAGGTGTTTCTGGTGGAATTGCCGCATACAAAACAGCAACATTAGTTCGTCTATTTATAAAAGCAGGTGCACATGTCCAAGTGATAATGACACCTGCTTCTAAGGATTTTGTAACACCATTAACATTATCCACATTGTCTAAAAACCCAGTTCATTCTTCATTTTACAATGAAGAAGATGAGAATGCTCAATGGAACAATCACGTTGAATTAGGTTTATGGGCAGATTTAATGGTTATTGCACCTGCAACAGCCAATACACTATCCAAAATGGTCAATGGAAATTGTGATAACTTATTAATTGCAACCTATTTATCTGCAAAATGTCCAGTTTATTTTGCGCCAGCAATGGATTTGGATATGTACAAACATCCTTCGACAGTAAGTTCTTTTAGAACATTACAACAATTTGGAAATACGATAATACCAGCCGAATCAGGCGAACTAGCAAGCGGACTTTCTGGTGAAGGTAGAATGGCAGAACCTGAAAATATTGTTGCTTTCTTAGAAGCCGATTTATCAAGCAAATTACCTTTAAAAGGAAAAAAAATACTAATTACTGCTGGTCCAACATACGAAGCAATAGATCCTGTACGTTTTATAGGAAATCATTCTTCTGGAAAAATGGGTTTTGATATTGCAAATGAGGCAGCAAATCTAGGTGCGGAAGTTATTTTGATTTCTGGTCCTACTCATTTTAAAGTGAAGAATAGCCAAATCAATTTGGTTAGAGTAGTTTCAGCTCAACAAATGTATGAAGCTTGTCATGAGTTTTATAATGATGTTGATGTTGCTATTGCAGCAGCTGCGGTTGCTGATTATAGACCAAAGAATGTTGCGGAACAAAAGATTAAAAAGAGTGAAGCTTCTTTTACAATTGAATTAGAAAAAACTAAAGATATTTTAGCTTCTTTGGGAGAAATAAAGAAAAATCAATTTTTAATTGGTTTCGCTTTAGAAACTGAAAATGAAATTGAAAATGCTAAGTTGAAAATTCAGAAAAAAAACTTAGATTTGATTGTTTTAAATTCGCTTCAAGATGAAGGAGCTGGTTTTGGAAAGCCAACTAACAAAGTTACTTTCATTGACAAAGATTTTGCCATCGAGCCAATGGAATTGAAATCTAAAGAAGATGTAGCTGTTGATATAATAAATAAAATAATAAATCATTATCATGCGTAGTATTTTAATTTTAGTTTTTTTGTTTCTATTTGCTAACGTTCAATCGCAAGAACTTAATTGTAAAGTAATTGTGAATTATGATAAAATTACTAACGTAAATACTCAAATCTTTAAAAATCTAGAAACTTCTCTAAACGATTTTGTAAATAAAACTGTTTGGACAGAAAAAACATTTAAAGAAAATGAAAAAATAAGCTGTACCTATTTTATTACTGTCAATTCATTTGAAAATAATAATTTTGAAGCAAGTATTCAAGTACAATCTTCACGTCCAATATATAATTCAAACTTTTCAAGTCCTTTACTAAATATAAACGATAAGGATTTTAGTTTTCAATATGTAGAATTTCAAAATTTGTTCTACAATCCTAATAGTTATGATTCTAACTTAGTTTCTGTAATTGCTTTTTATAATTATATGATATTAGGTTTTGATGCAGAAAGTTTTGCTTTAGATAGTGGTACTCCATATTTTCAATTAGCACAAGAAATTGTTAGTATTGCTGCACCAACTGGTGGTAAAGGATGGTCACAAACCGAGAAAACACAAAATCGATTTTATCTAGTAAATGATGTTATGTCAACGACTTTCAGACCATTAAGGGAAGCATTGTTTCAATATCATTTTAATGGTTTAGATAACATGCATAAAGATTTAAAAAAATCTAAAGAAGAAATAGTTTCAGCTATAAATACTTTGTCAACGGTTCATGGTGTTAGACCAAATGCCTATTTAACAAGGATATTTTTCGATGCAAAGTCAGATGAAATTGTATCCATTTTTTCTGGTGGTCCAAGTGTTACTATTGATGGTTTGGTTGATAAATTATCTAAAATTTCACCTACGAATTCTTCTAAATGGTTGAATATAAAGTTTTAATTAGGAGTTAAATCTTTACCAATGATTACATCATTATCTATTGAAAATTTTGCTTTAATTGAAAAGCTATCTGTTAAATTCACAGATGGATTTTCTGTTATTACTGGTGAAACTGGTGCAGGAAAATCAATTCTTCTAGGAGCATTAGGCTTAGTCTTAGGAAAAAGAGCCGATTTAACTTCTCTGAAGAATAAAGAAGAGAAATGTATTATTGAAGCACATTTTCAAATTAAAAATTACAATTTGAAATCTTTTTTTGTTTCAAATGACCTTGACTACGAAGACGAAACAATCATTAGAAGAGAAATATTACCTTCCGGAAAATCAAGAGCTTTTATTAATGATACACCTGTCAATTTAAATGAATTACAAGAATTAAGTAATTATTTAATTGATATTCATTCACAACATCAAACTCAAGAATTGTCAGATGATGCGGTTCAATTTCAAATAATCGATTCTGTTGCATCTAATTTTGATTTTATTTCTCAATATTCAATCCAACTTAAGGAATATAAAAGACTGAAATCAGATTTAAAATCTAAAAAAGAATCGCTTTCCTCTGTTTTAAAAGAACAAGATTATAATACTTTTCTTTTGGAAGAATTACTTTCTGCACAATTAAAATCTGGTGAATTAGAAGAGCTTGAATCAAGTTTTGAAAAGCTTAATAATGTTGAATTTATCAAAGAAACTCTAGTAAAATCTTTGGCAATAGCTAATGATGAGCAATTTGGTTTGATTCAAAATTTAAAAGAAGTAAAAGCCTCTTTGCAAAAAATAGCCGTACTTTCAACTGAATATAATTTACTTTTTGAAAGAGTAAATAGCACTTTAATAGAATTTGATGATATCGAAAAAGAATTAAATCAACTTTCAGAAACAATTTTTTCTGATCCTGAGGCTTTAGATTTAACAAATCAGAAGTTGCAATTGATTTACACTTTATTTAAAAAACATCAAGTAAATACAATTGATGAGCTATTAATTATTCAAAGTGATTTAGATAATAAAGTGGTTTCTGTGACGACATTAGAATCTGAAATTGTTGAAATTGAAAATCAAATTATTCAATTTGAAAATCAATTAAATATTTTGGCTAATCAAATTCATGATAATCGAGAAAAAGCAATACCAGTTTTAACCGATAAATTAGCTTCATTTTTATCAAATTTAGGAATGCCTAATGCAAGGTTTAACATCCAGCTAGATTTGAAAGAGGACTTTTATAATAATGGAAAAGACGAAATTATATTTTTGTTTTCAGCCAATAAAGGATCCGATTTTGGATTGTTGAAAAAAGTTGCTTCTGGTGGAGAAATGTCTAGGATTATGTTGGCAGTGAAAGCAATTTTATCTCAATTCTCTAATCTTCCTACAATAATATTTGATGAAATTGATACTGGAGTTTCTGGAGAAATCGCTCATAAAATGGCAGAAATAATGAAAAACATGAGCAGTAATATGCAAGTTTTTGCCATAACTCACCTACCACAAATAGCCAGTAAAGGAAAAGATCATTTTAAAGTTTTTAAAGTGATTAAAGATAACCAAACACACTCTGAATTGAAGTTGTTGTCTGATGATGAGCGAATTATTGAAATTGCTCAAATGTTGTCAGGTTCAGTTATTTCAGATTCTGCCTTAATTCATGCAAAGGAATTGCTTAACTAAAAATATAGAATTATATTTGTTTTTTCAAAGACAAACTAAATAAACGAATAAAGTTAAAGATATGATTATAGAACCAAGAATGCGCGGATTTATTTGTTTGACAGCTCATCCAAAGGGTTGCGAGCAAAATGTTAAAAATCAAATAGATTACGTTAAGTCAAAAGGTAAGATAGATGGAGCTAAACGCGTTTTAGTTATTGGAGCGTCAACTGGATTCGGATTAGCCTCTAGAATTTCTAGTGCTTTCGGATGTGATGCAGCAACAATTGGAGTTTTCTTTGAAAAACCAGCTTCAGAAGGAAAAACGGCTTCTCCAGGTTGGTATAATTCTGCAGCATTTGAGAATGAGGCTCACAAAGCAGGTTTATATGCAAAGAGTATCAATGGTGATGCTTTTTCTAAAGAAGTAAAGCAACAGACTATCGATTTGATTAAAAATGATTTAGGTCAAGTTGATTTAGTTATTTATAGTTTGGCTTCACCAGTAAGAATGCATCCTGAAACAGGAGTTTTACATCGTTCAACATTAAAGCCAATAGGAACAACTTTTACTAACAAAACTGTCGATTTTCACACAGGAAATGTAACTCAAGTATCTATTGAGCCAGCTAATCAAGATGATATTGATAATACGGTTGTTGTTATGGGTGGAGAAGATTGGTCAATGTGGATGAATGACTTGAAAGATGCAGGTTTATTGGCTCCAGGAGCAACTACCATAGCCTATTCTTATATAGGACCATCAGTTACTGAAGCAGTTTATAGAAAAGGAACTATTGGTAGAGCTAAAGATCATCTAGAAGCAACAGCTTTTACAATTACTGATGATTTAAAAGAATTAGGCGGAAAGGCATATGTTTCTGTGAATAAAGCATTAGTTACTCAAGCAAGTTCTGCAATTCCGGTAATTCCGCTATATATTTCATTGTTGTATAAAATTATGAAAGCTCAAGGAATTCATGAAGGATGTATCGAGCAAATTCAAAGACTTTATAGTGAAAGATTATATACCGGTAAAGAAGTTCCAACTGATGAAAACGGAAGAATAAGAATTGATGATTGGGAAATGAGAGAAGATGTTCAAGCGCAAGTTTCAAATTTATGGGATAAAGCAACAACAGAATCTCTAGTAGAAATAGGAGATTTAGCAGGTTACAAACAAGATTTTCTAAATTTATTTGGATTTGGTTTTAATGGTGTTGATTATGATGCAGATGCAAATGAATTAGTTTCTGTACCAAGTATAAAATAAAATTGTTAAAATTTTATAGATTTAAAGGCTCACAATTATTTGTGAGCTTTTTTTGTTTATTTTTATAGCTTTAAATTTAACTTATAAAAACAACATGAAGAAAAATTACTTTTTAGTAGCATTATTTTTTTGTTTGTTCCAACTAGGTTTTAGTCAAAGTTTATCACAGTATACTTTTTCACAAAGTAACTCGACTTACACGGCTATAACTGGAGGAACAATACTTGGGTCAACAACTTCAGATGACCAAAGATTTTTAGATCCTGCAGTTCCACTTGGAGCGGCAAATTTTACAGGAGTTGGTCTACCAATTGGTTTCAATTTCACATTTAATGGTTATACTTATAATCGTTTTGGTGTAAATGCAAACGGATGGATTTCTTTAGGTTCATCATTATTGACTCCCTCAGTTGATATGAATTCAACATCTTCTTACGAGCCAATTTCTTCAGTAAGTACTACGGTATCAAATCCATTAGTAGCAAGAATTTCTGCTTTTACAAGAGATTTAATGTCACAAAATGGAGGTGAGATTAGGTATGAATTGACAGGAACTGCTCCTAATCAGGTTTTAGTTGTTCAATGGACTAATTATGCTAAATATTTAGCTGTTGGAGATTCTTATAATTTTCAAATAAAATTGTACGAAACAACCAATAAAGTTGAAATTGTTTACGGAACAATGACTAATAATGGGACTTCAACAGTTGCACAAACTGGTTTAAGAGCTAATCCAAATAATGTAGCAACAAATTTTGTTGGAAGAACTACTGCCGTAGATTGGTTTGGTACAACTGCAAGCGCAGCTGCAACTGATACTATGTTATTATCAAATGTTATTTTTCCACCTGCTGGTTTAGTATTTGCTTATACACCGCCGCCATCTTGCTCTGGAACTCCAGCGCCAGGAAATACAATTTCATCAACGGCTTTAGCTTGTAGTGGTGTTGGTTTTAATCTTTCATTACAAAATAGTACTTCAGGTTCTGGAGTAACTTACCAATGGCAAACTTCTTCTGATGGTATAGCTTACACTAATGCAAGTGGAGCATCAACAGATCCTACTTATACTGCAAATCAAACAGCAGTAACATATTACCAATGTGTTGTAACATGTACTGCATCAGGATTAAGCACAACTAGTACACCTGTAATGGTTGGATTAAACACTCCATCAAATTGCTATTGCATCCCAACATATACAACCGGTAAAACAGATGGAGATTTAATTTCAAATATCTCAATAACAGGTACTACTTTAGCGAATAATACTGGTACAAATCCAACAAATCCAGCGTATACTTACTTTACAGGTCAACCAAACTATACTGGAACTTTACAAGCAGGTTCTTCTTACACTGTAAATGTTTCTGTAGGAACTTTTGGAGGTCAAAATGTAGCTGTTTGGATTGATTATAACGACGATGGTGTTTTTGCAACATCGGAAAGAGTTGGATATACTACAGCTTCAATTGCTGGTAATGGTTCAGCTGCTTTTTCAATCAGTTTAGCATGTAATCCACCACTTGGAACTCACAGAATGAGAGTAAGAGATGTTTGGAATACTTCAGGTATTAATATTGATCCATGCCTTAATTATGGTTATGGTGAAACAGAAGATTACGATGTAACTATTTCTGCTGCTGTTGCTTGTCCTCAGCCTTCAAATTTATTAGTTACTAATGTAACTGGTACTTCTGCAGTTTTAGGATGGACAGCTGGTTGTGTTGAAACAGCATGGAATGTTTATGTAACTACAGCTGGTGGAGCGGCTCCAACAACTCCAACATATTCAAGCGTAGTTAATCCTTTTGTTGTAAATGGTTTAACACCAGGAACAGCTTACGATTTTTATGTAAGTGCAGATTGTACTACTAATGGAGTAAGTCTTTGGACTGGACCATTTTATTTTGTTACTTCTCCAGCAAACGATAATTGTGCTGGGGCAGTTGCTTTAACTGTAGGAAATGTTTTTGCAGATAACGATGTTACTGGAACTAATGTTGCTGCAACAAATTCAAATCCTCCTGCGCCAAATTGTGCAAGTTTCTTAGGAGGTGATGTTTGGTATTCTGTAACTGTTCCTGCTTCTGGTTCAGTAACTATTGAAACTAATCCAGCAGCTACAAGTGTTATTACTGATACTGGTATGGCAGTTTATTCAGGAACTTGTGGTTCACTTACTTTTGTAGAGTGTGATGATGATGATAGTACTAATGGAAATTTTTCATTAATTGCATTAACCGGAAGAACTCCAGGTGAAGTTTTATATGTAAATGTGTGGGATTATTCAAATGATAACTTTGGACAATTTTTAGTATCAGCTTATGATTGCCCTTCTACAACTCCAGCTCCAACTGGTGATGCAACGCAAACATTTTGTAGCGCAGGTACTGTAGGTGATTTATTTGCCGACGGAACAACTATACAATGGTATTCTTCTGCAACAGGCGGAACTCCATTATTAGCAACAGATAATCTTGTTTCTGGAATGTATTATGCTACGCAAACTGTAAACTGTGAAAGTTTTAGTAGATTGGCAGTAAATGTTATTGTATCTTCTTTCCCAGTAGTTAATACAGCTACACTCTCAGTTTGTGATAGTGGAACAAGTACAGCAGTTTTTAATTTAACTTCAGCTAATACAGCTGTTAGTTCAGAATCTGGAGTGGTTTATACGCATTATGTAGATTTATTTGATGCTGAAAACGCTTCTAATGCTATAGCAAATCCTACAACATTTGTAGGTACGAATGGTCAAATTGTTTTCGTAAGAGTTGAAAATGCAAATGGTTGTTATAATATAGCGGAATTAATATTAAATATAACATCAACTTTAGCTCCAACTGGTGATGCTGCTCAAACATATTGTGGAGCTAGTACTTTAGATGATTTAACAGTAGTTATTACTGGAACTAGTTTAGTTTGGTATAATGCTGCAACTTTGGGTACTATTTTGCCTTCATCAACTGCATTAGTATCAGGTACAACTTATTATGCTTCTCAAATAGAAAATAGTTGTGAAAGTTTAACACGTTTAGCTGTAACTGTAACTGAAAACTGTCCATTTGCTGGATGTTTATCAGCTCCAAATAATCAATGGCCAGCAGCAACATTTACTCCAGCTTGTTTAGGAACATCTCAAACAATAACTACTGCGGGTTATGCAGGTGAATATTCTAAAGTAAATGTAACTACAGGTGTTCAATATACTTTTACAAGTTCAATTGCTACAGATATTGTTACAATAAGTGATGAGAATGGAACAGTTGCTTACACTTTTGGAACTGGTAGTGTAGTTTGGACATCAAGTTTAACAGGTGTAATAAGATTTTACACTCATGTTGACAATACTTGTGCAGCAAATACAACTCCTAGAACAAGAGCAATATTATGTGGTACACCTCCACCAGCTCCTTTAAATGATAATTGTTCAGCTCCAAATGCATTGATTGCAGGTGGTGTTTATACAGATAATGATGTTGATGGTACTACTTTCGGTGCAACAGCATCTTCTCAAGCTAATCCTGCAACTTGTTTTGGATATAGTGGTGGTGATGTTTGGTTTAGTGTAGTTGTTCCAGCAAGTGGTAACCTTACAATTGAAACTGGTGCTCCTATAGCAGGAGGAACTGGAATTGATACTGTTGTTACTGCTTACACAGGAGATTGTGCAGTTTTAAATCAAATAGGTTGTGATGATGATGGTGCAACTGAAACTGCAGTAGGATTTTCATTACTTACATTAACTGGTCAAACTCCAGGTAATACAATATTATTGAGAGTTTATGAGTACAACAATGATTTACCAGGTTCATTCTCAATTTCAGCTTATGACGCTTCATTAGGAACAAATAGTTTTGATAGTTCAAACTTTACATTCTATCCTAATCCTGTTAAAGATGTATTGAACTTATCTTATTCAAAAAATATTGATACTGTTCAAATTATGAATATTTTAGGTCAAGAAGTTTCTGCTAAATCAATCAATGCTACTCAAGCTGCAATTGATATGTCGAATCTTCCATCTGGAACTTATTTAGTAAGATTAACATCTGAAAATCAAGTAAAAACGATTAAAGTTGTGAAAGAATAATTATAACTTATTCTTAAATAAATAAAAAGTCCTGCTTCGGCGGGACTTTTGTTTTATAGAAAGAGTATCTTTGTTAAAATTTTTTCGAATGTATTTTTCAATTATTATTCCAGTCTATAATAGACCTGACGAAATAAACGAACTGCTAGAAAGTTTACTATTATCTACTTACAAAAGCAATTATGAAATTGTAATTGTAGAAGACGGTTCTTCAATATCCTGTGAAGAGGTAATAAAGAAATTCACAGATAAATTATCTATTTCATATTATTATAAAGCAAATTCTGGTCCAGGAGATTCTAGAAATTTTGGAATGCAGAAAGCCAAAGGTGATTACTTTATCATATTTGATTCCGATTGTATTATTCCAAACAACTATCTTTCTGAAGTTGATAAAGAATTAAAATCCAATTACGTAGATTGTTTTGGTGGACCTGATAAAGCATTAAAATCATTTTCTAATATTCAAAAAGCTATCAACTTTTCAATGACTTCTTTTCTAACAACAGGAGGAATAAGAGGTGGTTCTGAGAAAATAGATAAATTTCAACCAAGAAGTTTCAATATGGGAATTTCTAAAAAAGCATTTGAAGAATCTAAAGGATTTGGAAACATTCATCCAGGTGAAGATCCAGATTTATCCATCAGATTATGGAAATTAGGTTATCAAACTAGACTTTTTTCTTCTGCTTTTGTTTATCATAAAAGAAGAATTGACTGGGATAAATTTACACTTCAAGTATCAAAATTTGGAAAAGCAAGACCAATTTTAAATCACTGGTATCCAGAATATAGTAAACTCACGTATTGGTTACCTTCTTTATTTGTTATTGGATTTATAATCTCTGTTGGGCTTTTAATAATTCTATTTGATTGGGGATTAAAACTATATTTTTTATATTTCGTGATAATCTTTATTGTATCAAGTATTCAAAACAGAAATCCAATAATTGGTTTATTATCTATAGTAGCTGTTTGGAAGCAATTTTTTGGTTACGGCTTTGGATTTTTAAAATCATTTTTCAAGATTAATATTCTCAGAAAAAAACCTCAAGACGCTTTTCCTGAATTGTTCTTTAAAATAAATTCCAATCCAATGGAAGCTGAAAAAGAGTTGATTTTTGAAAAACAAATGGAAACTCCAATTCAAAAATCGGTAGAAAAAGTTATTGATAAAATTGTTACTCCTATTAATAAAATTGTTGAACCAGTTGTAACAAAATCAAAAATAATCGGTCTAACAGGTGGAATAGGTAGTGGTAAAACTACGGTTGCAAAATATCTTATTTCTAAAGGCATTCCAGTTTATATTTCCGATGTAGAAGCCAAAAAAGTAATGGAATTTCCTGAAATTATTTCTCAAATTGTACAAACTTTTGGAAATGAATTAATTACAGATAATCAAACTTTAGATAGAGAGAAACTTGCAGCAATTGTTTTTAATGCTCCAGAAAAGTTGAAACAACTTAATGCTATTGTTCATCCGGCAGTAAAAAAACACTTTGATAATTGGATTGCTACAAATCAAAACCATCCAATTTTAGTAAAAGAAGCGGCTATATTGTTTGAAAGTGGTAGTTATAAAGATTGTGATAAAATTATTACTGTATCAGCACCACTAGAGTTAAGAATAGCGCGTGTATTGAAGCGTGATTCGACTACTAGAGAAAAAGTATTACAAAGAATTAACAATCAATTGTCTGATGAAGAAAGAATTGCAAGAAGTAATTTTGTAATTAAAAACGAAAATTTTGAGGAAACTAAAAAACAAGTCGACGAAATCGTCAATTTATTGAAAAATAGATAATTATTTACCTCTATGTTAATGTTTGGTTAATACATTAACAGAATAAATGTTAAAATACTAAATTTGTTGTGATGAATAAGTTTGTTTTTCGGCTGTTGGTATTATTAATGAGTTTATCCTTACTTGGGATAATTTTAGTCCAAGTATATTGGTTTAATACTTCATTAGAAAACAACGAAGAACAATTTAAGTTTCATGTAAAACAGGTTTTAGGTAGCGTTGCCAACAAACTCCAAAATAAAGAGCGTTATGCTTTTTATAAAAAAAACGGAAGATTTAAAGATAATGCTAAAAAATCTCCAAAAAGTGAAGATTTATTAGAATACGGTTACTACGAAAGAAATGCTAAAACGAATAAAACAATAATTTATTCCAACAGCATTATTTCTGAGGATTATGATATGTTTTCTACGTTCTTTGATAAAAGACTTGATAGTCTTAAAGTAAAAAATTACACAGCTAAAAGAAAAACTAAAGTATTTAACAATAATTCATTTGATAATTCTGGAATTCAAAACACAATTATTCCTGATTTGACTATTGAAAAAGCAGGAGATTTAAAGATTCTTGAAGATGCTCAATTTGAAATTGCCTACAAAGATGTTGTAGCTAATTATCCAATAAACGAACGTGTTTCTAAAGAACAATTAAATGAATTATTAGATAAAGAACTTAAGGAATATGGAATCAAAACTCCTTATGAGTTCAATATTTACAGTAATGGATTAGCAACAAAAATAAAATCAGAGCATTTCAATTTTGATAAATATGCTACTTATTCGATTCCTGTTTTTATAGATAATGATGGAAATAATAAGTATATGTTGCTAGTTACATTTCCTCAGAAAAAGAAGTTTTTGTTTTCAGAGATTCTTGCTATAACGCTGTTATCGGTAGTTTTTACTTTAATAATAATTATAGCTTATGCCAATGCGTTACACCAATTAATCAAACAACGTCAAATTTCTGAAATCAAAACTGATTTTATTAATAACATGACGCATGAGTTTAAAACGCCAATTGCAACTATCAATTTAGCTTTAGATGCTATTAAAAATCCTAAAGTAATTGATGATAAAGAAAAAGTTTATAGGTATCTCCAAATGATTAGAGACGAAAATAAACGAATGCATGCTCAAGTAGAGAATGTCCTTAGGATTTCAAAACTAGAGAAAAAAGAATTAGAGATTACAAAAGAACCATTAGACGTTCAAGATATTATTGAAGAAGCAATAGATCATGTGCATTTAATTATTGAAGATAGACAAGGTGCTATTACAACTCATTTTGAGGCAAATAGAACCACAGTATTACTAAATGATGTACATTTTACAAATGTAATTGTTAATATTTTAGACAATGCTATAAAATATTCGCCAGATGTGCCCGTTATAGATATATACACAGAGAACATCAAAGATTTTATACTAATTAAAGTAAAAGATCAAGGCGCAGGAATGAGCAAAGTGGCTCAAAAAAGAATTTTTGAAAAGTTTTATCGCGAACACACAGGCGATATTCACAACGTAAAAGGACACGGTTTAGGTCTAGCTTACGTAAAACGAATTGTGGAAGACCACAATGGTCAAGTTTTTGTTGAAAGCGAAAAAGGAAAAGGAAGTACATTTATTATAAAAGTCCCATTGATAAATTAAAAAATTATGGAAAAAGAAAATAAAAAAATATTATTAGTTGAAGACGATCAAAACTTTGGAGCCATTCTGAAAGATTATTTAATGTTAAATGATTTTGATGTTGTATTGGCAAAAAATGGGATGGAAGGTTTTGAAAAGTTTAAAAAAGACACTTACGATTTGTGCATTCTTGACGTAATGATGCCTTACAAAGATGGATATACTTTAGCTAAAGAAATCCGTGAGAAAAATAAAGAAGTGCCTATCGTGTTCTTAACGGCTAAAACCATGAAAGAAGACGTATTGAAAGGATACAAAGTAGGAGCAGACGATTATCTAAACAAGCCATTCGATTCAGAAGTTTTGTTAATGAAAATCAAAGCCATCATGCAAAGAAAATCATCTGAAACTAAAGCTGAAAATGTTCAGTTTGAATTCCAAATAGGTAAATTTCATTTGAATTCTAAGTTGCGTTTCTTGAATTTTCCAGGTAACGAACCAATAAAATTGTCACCAAAAGAAAACGAATTGCTAAAAATGTTAGCACTTTATGTGGAAGATTTAATGCCAAGAGAATTAGCATTAACAAAAATTTGGAGAGACGATAACTACTTCACTTCAAGAAGTATGGACGTTTACATCGCTAAACTAAGAAAATATCTAAAAGAAGATCCAAATGTAGAAATTTTAAACATTCACGGTGAGGGATTTAGATTAGTCGTAAAAAAATAAACAGAAAGCTCCAAGAAATTGGGGCTTTTTTATTTCAATTCAAGTTCCAATCCAAAACACACTTTTTCATCTTTACTAACTGTAAAAACGTTCTTATTCTTACCAATTGTAAATACTTCATTCATCGAAACTTCTTTTAAGTAATTCATTTCAAAAGCAGTCAATTCTTGGTTCAAAAGCTTTTTAGAATCTACACAATCCAAACACCACTCTAAATATTTTACACTATTGGCATGATTAACAATATCTAAATCAGATAGTAAAACAGTTCGTTCTGCAACTATTTCAAATTCTTGCTGAAGATCTATTTTTGCATAACTTTTTTCAGTTGCACTAACATTAGGATATTTTTCAAAATGCTCGTGTGGCAATGCTAAAGCTTCCGGACGACGTGTTTTGGTATTAAAAACTGCCCAAAAGGTTTCGCAACCCACAATTTTGTCATCGCCGATATACAATTCTAAACAACGTGTAGAACGCGAATTCTCCAACGATTTTATCCAAGTTTTAACTGTTACTTTATCTTTCCATTTTGGCAAACGCTTAATTTCAACTCGCATTTTACTCAAAACCCAAGCTTGATGAAACTCTTGCATATCGCTAAAACTAATGCCTCCAACTTCCGAATGTGTTGCTGCTGTCAACTGAAAAAGATTGCACAATTCAGTATATTTCAAATAGCCATTTGGATAACATTGTAGAAAATTAATTTCCCAATCTTTGGTTAGAATAGAGGTGAAGTTTGGTGAAATTGGCATGGAAATATTAAGATTTGAGTATTAAGTATTAGGACTTAAAGTATTGATTTATATGATTAATTATAACTTTTCTATCAGTTAGATAATCAAACCAAACCGTATTTTCGGTTCTTTTGAACCAAGTCAATTGACGTTTTGAAAAGCGTCTTGTATTTTTCTTGATTTCTTCGATGGCAAAATCTATAGCAGTTTTTTCTTCAAAATAATCGAATAATTCTCTGTAGCCAACCGTTTGTAAGGCATTCAAATCTTTATTTGGAAACAACTTTTCTGCTTCTGCAAGCAATCCTTCATTTATCATAATATCAACTCTTTGGTTGATTCTTTCATACATTATTGACCTTTCGGCTTCCAATCCGATTATAATAGGCGTGAAGTTTCTTTTGTTCTTCTCTTTATTTAGAAATGACGAATAAGGTTTTCCTGTTCCGATACAGACTTCTACAAAACGCATCATTCGTTGTGGATTTTGTAATGTTTGTGGATTTGTTTCTGTTATAAAATTGAAATAGTCACTATCTAATACTTGCAACTGATTTTGAAGATAATCGATTCCTTTTTCTTCATAATTCAATCGAACTTCATCTCGAACTTTCAAATCGATTTCAGGAAAACTATCAAATCCTTTAAGAACAGCATCAACATACAAACCCGAACCGCCAACCATGATTTGGATATTATTTTTTTGAAATAATTCGTCTAATTTGGCAATAGCTTCCTTTTCGAAATCTCCAACAGTGTAATTTTCAAAAATGGATTTATTTTGAATAAAATGATGTGTTGCACTCGCCAATTCTTCATCACTTGGAACCGCAGTACCAATTTTCATTTCCTTAAAAAACTGACGACTATCGCAAGAAATAATATCGCAACCAAAATGTTGAGCCAAGGCAATGCTCAAGGAAGTTTTTCCTATAGCTGTTGGTCCGATAATGGTAATTAAATAATTCAAAAGGTCTATTTTCTCTAATCTTTTTCTATTCTCTTTTTAAAACTTCATAACCTTCAACACCTTATTTTTTCTCAAATAACTCTGAATAATAGTTCGTGTATCTCGATTGTTTTGCATTGGAATTATAATGTTTTTTAAAACTTCAACATTAGTAATTTGATAATTCAAATCATAAAAACAATAGCCTTTGTAAATTCCGTTTTCTATTAAAACTGCACTTCGTTCATCAACTTTTCTACCTCTATCAATGATAATCATATTGTTATTTTCAAACGTCATTTCATTGATAAAATCTTCAACACGTTGGTTATATTCGTCAGGTGATTCTATTCCCAAACAAGCGCCATTACATTCTTTTATTTTGTGTTGAAAACATCCGTTTTGCGTTTCATACAATCCGTTCAATTTCTGACATAAATTATACTTCTCTGTGATTCTAAACAACGCATTTTTTCCTTCTTGAAGTGTTGTAAATGCTGTAATTTCTTTCTTTCTACCATCTGCTTTTTGAAGACGTAAATTCAAGTAACCATTTTCATCTAAAACTTCATACAAAGCATATTGAAAAATACTTTTGCGCTGCGCACGATTGTAAATTGGTTTGTTGATTTTGATTTCTTCACTTTCTTTCAAAAGCGCAATCAATTCACTTCCAGTTTCTTCATAAGTTACTGCAAAAACTTCTAGTTGAATCTTTTTACATTTATTCGTTTTTCCTGTAAAATGTTGATTGACACGTTTTTTAATGTTCTTGCTTTTGCCAATATAAACCAAATCACCTTTTTCATTGTGAATGTAATAAATACCAGTTTTGTAGGGTAAACTTTCAACAATATCAAGCAATTTTGGAGTCAAACCACTTTTGATTTCTGCTTTTATCGAACTAATTAAAATCTCTTTTTCAGTATCTTTTGATAATAATAATTTGAACAATTTGACGGTTGCTAAGGCATCACCACTAGCTCTATGTCTATCGGTTACAGGAATTCCCAAAGCACGAACCAATTTTCCCAAACTATAGGAATCCATTCCGGGAATAAGTTTTTTAGATAATTCAACAGTGCAAAGCGTTGGACGAATAAAATCGTAACCCAGTCGAGTAAATTCGGTTCTTAAAATACGATAATCAAATGAAGAATTGTGAGCCACAACAATGCAATCTTGAGTGATTTCGATAATACGTTTAGCAACTTCATAAAATTTTGGAGCCGAACGTAACATAGCATTATTGATTCCAGTTAACTTAACCACAAACGGCTGAATTTCCTTTTCAGGATTGACCAAACTGATAAATTGATCCACGACTTCGTGACCATCATATTTGTAGATGGCGATTTCGGTGATTCCTTCTTCGTTGAATTGACCTCCAGTGGTTTCTATGTCGAGTATGCAGTACAAAATAGTATTCAGTGTTCAGTTTTCAGTGTTCAGTCTGTCATTCAGAAGGAATCTCAACTTTAATTATTATAATTTCTGTTCCCAAAGATACTACTTCCAATTCGAACCATTGTACTTCCACATTCAATTGCTAATTGATAATCGCCAGACATTCCCATTGAGATAGTGTTCAGTTGGCAGTTTTCAGTTTTCAGTTTACTTACTTTGTCGAAAATTGTTTTCAAGTTTTGGAATTCTTTTTTAATTTGGTCTTGATTTTCAGTAAACGTTGCCATTCCCATTAAACCAATGACTCTAATATTTTTATAAATTTCACTATTCTGAGTGATAAATCTTAAAATTCCATTCAATTCTTCTTCATCCAATCCGAATTTACTTTCTTCTTCGGCAATAAAAATTTGAAGTAAACAATCAATAACACGATTATTTTTTTGAGCCTCTTTGTTGATTTCGTGTAATAATTTCAAACTATCAACTCCGTGAATCAAATTTACAAATGGAGCAATAAGTTTTACTTTTCTCGATTGTAAATGACCAATAAAATGCCATTGAATATCTTTAGGAAGTGCTTCGTGTTTTTCAACTAATTCTTGGACATAATTTTCTCCAAAAACACGTTGACCTGCATTATAAGCTTCCATCAAATCAGCTACAGGTTTGGTTTTAGAAACGGCAACTAATGTAACGTTTTTAGGAAGTTGTGATTGTATATTGAGGAGGTTTTGTTTTATTATTTCCATTTTCTTTCGTAAAAAATATTGTCTATTTTTTTAGATATACCATAAATCCAATTATTAAAGCTTTCACAAAAACTGAAATATGTGATATCATTATCTTTTTCTAAACTTGAAAAGTTTGTAAAAATACTATAAGTACCATTGTAATATGTGTTTAAAACTTTTATGTTTTTAATTTTATTATTTTCATAATATAATTCTACAAATACATATTCAAGACTTTTTTTGTTATATATTGTTTCATATTCATAAGTGGCTTTAATTATTTCAGGTTCTGGAATAGGATAATCTGGACCGACTATTGCCATTGAATCAACTTTTATTGTATCTAAATATGATTTTTTATATATTTTTAATAAGGCATCAGTTTTAATTTTTAAAGTCTTTTTACGACTAACACTCACACTCCTTTCAATTTCAAATTTCTGTTCAATATTTTTTTTTGATTTTAAACAAATACTATCAATCTGCTTAATAGTAAGTGATTTGTTTTGAGAAAAAGAAGTAGCCGAAATTAAGAAGAATAGAAGTAATTTTCTCATTTTAAATTTTGTTATAACTATTTTTCAGTATTTCGTACTTATAGTTCATACACCATCAATCCACTACGAAATTTAGGTTCAATATAAGTTGATTTTGGAGGCATTATTAAATTGTTGTCTGCCAAAGCTTTAATTTCTGAAATATCACTTGGGAATAACATGAATCCGACTTCAAATTCGCCTTCGTCAACCAATTCTTTTATGGTTAAAATAGATTGTTTTCCAGGAATGTATTCAATTCGTTCGTCGTTTCTTAAATCTTCTATTCCTAAAATGGGTTGCAATACTTTATCGTATAAAACTTGTGCATCAAGATTCTCTAATAATGAATTTTTGTTATTTTCTAATTTGTAAAACAGCGCATAAAAAGCACCATCTAAATACATTCCGAATTCAAATTTTCCTTGTGGTTTCCACAATTCTTGTTCTTTGGTTTTGATGATGAAATGTTCTGATAGCTTTAGAATAAAGTCTTCTTTCGAATGACCATTCAAATCACGAATGATTCTGTTGAATTCATAAATTTTGACATTACTTTCAGCAATTAGAAAACTCATAAAGTAATTCAGATTCTGATTTCCTAAATGATTGTCTTCATCAAATAATAATTCTGCCGAAGCAGAACGGTGGTGACCATCAGCAATATATAATTCTGGAATGTTTTCAAATTGTTTTTCTAACCATGCTATTTCTGAGTCAGAATCAACTTTCCAAAGGGTATGTTTTTCTTTGTTGGTTGTGGCAAAATGATAAATTGGCTGTTCTTTTTTCTTTTCTAAAATCCAATTATTGATTTCCGATTTATCTGGATAAGTTATCAAAACTGGTTCTGTATTGAAACCTGTTTGATGCAAATAATCTTTGAATAATTCTACACGATATTGCAAAGTATCTTCATGTTTTTTGATGACATTATTTTTATAATCATCAATTGAAGTTCCTGCTACAATTCCAGTAAAAGATTGACTTTTCGTCTGAATTTCATATAAAAAGAAAGCTGGTTTTTCATCTTCAAGAAAAATACCATCGTTTTTAAAATCTTGATATTTATGAGCGACACCTTTAAAACGTTTGTCCAAAGTAATCTTCTGCGAATGTACATAGGCAGGATTAATCACATGCAAAAACGAATACGGATTGAAATCCAACCACGAAGCCAATTCCGCAGGTGAATAGTCATCATAATTACGACAAGTTACCAACGCGACTTTATCAGGAGTTGGACGAACGGCTTTGAAAGGGATTATTTTGCTCATTTTGAGTGAATAGTGATTAGTGAATAGTGATTAGCAAATACTATTTACTAATCACTTTTTACTCTTTACTTTGAAAATTGCTTTGCAATTTTTTCTGCTTTTTTACTTTCAGAATAATCGTAGAAACCTTCACCAGATTTTACTCCGAGTTTTCCTGCCATTACCATATTTACTAAAAGTGGGCAAGGAGCATATTTTGGATTTTTGAATCCGTCGTACATTACATTTAGAATAGAAAGACAAACGTCAAGTCCAATAAAATCAGCTAATTGTAATGGTCCCATTGGATGCGCCATTCCTAATTTCATTACGGTATCGATTTCAGAAACTCCAGCAACTCCATTGTATAACGTTTCGATAGATTCGTTAATCATTGGCATTAAGATTCTGTTGGCTACAAATCCAGGATAATCGTTTACTTCTGTTGGCGTTTTTCCCAATTTTACAGATAAATCCATGATAATTTTAGTTACTTCATCAGATGTAGAATAACCACGAATGATTTCAACCAATTTCATAATCGGCACCGGATTCATAAAGTGCATTCCAATGACACGTTCTGGATGAACTACTTGCGCAGCTATTTGAGTAATAGAAATAGAAGAAGTATTTGTTGCCAAAATCACATTATGGTCACAAACTTCACTTAATTGTTTGAAGATATTTAGTTTCAACGTTACATTTTCTGTGGCAGCTTCAACTACTAAATCGGTTCCAACAACACCGTCTTTTATGTCGGTGTAAGTGATTATGTTTCCGATTGTTTTGTGTTTGTCGTCTTCAGTAATCGTTCCTTTAGCAACCATTCGGTCAAGATTGGAAGCTATCATTGCCATTCCTTTTTCTAAAGATTTCTCTGAAATATCGATTAATTTTACGGTAAATCCGCTTTGTGCAAAAGTGTGAGCAATTCCGTTGCCCATCGTTCCTGCGCCTATTACAGCTATTGTTTTCATTATGTTTGTTTAGTTTGTTTTAATTTTTTCCACCGCAAATTCACAAATTTTATATTTTAATTTGCGAATTTGCGGTCAATATTATTTTTCGTTCATCGAATCAATAATCATATAAGCAACTCTCAAAGCCTCAGTTCCGTCTTCTAAAGTTACTATTGGAGTTGTATTATTTACAATGGCATCAGCAAAAGTTTCTAATTCGTCTAAAATGGCGTTGTTTGGAGCAACTTCTGGATTAGCAAAATAAATTTGTTTCTTTTCGCCTTCTGCATTTTGTAAAATCATATCAAAATCACCTGGAACTTCTGGCGCATCTTTCATTTTTACAACTTCACAAATTTTATCTAAATAATCTACAGAGATGTAGGCGTCTTTTTGAAAGAAACGAGATTTACGCATGTTCTTCATCGAAATTCTGCTTGAAGTTATGTTGGCAACGCAACCATTTTCAAACTCAATTCGAGCATTAGCAATATCTGGAGATTGACTCAAAACTGAAACTCCACTTGCGTGAACGGCTTTCACTTTTGATTTTACAACACTTAAAATTGCATCAATATCATGAATCATCAAATCTAAAACTACAGGAACATCAGTACCACGAGGATTGAATTCTGCCAAACGATGCGTTTCAATAAACATTGGGCTTTCAATCATATCTTTTACAGCTATAAATGCTGGGTTGAATCGTTCTACGTGTCCAACTTGACCTTTTACATTGTATTCTTTCGATAAAGCAATAATTTCTTCAGCTTCTGCAACAGTTGTTGCAATTGGTTTTTCTATAAAAACATGTTTACCACTTTTAATAGAAACTTTAGCGCATTTGTAGTGAGAAAGAGTAGGAGTTACAATATCTATTACATCAACAGCGTGAATTAATTTGGCAATGGTATCGAAACGTTTATACCCAAATTCAGCAGCTATTTTGTCTGCATATTCAGCATTTTCATCATAAAAACCAACTAATTCATATTTTTCAGATTGATTCAACAATCGTAAGTGTATTTTTCCGAGGTGACCGGCACCTAAAACGCCAACTTTAAGCATAAAATAAAATTTTATCAAAAATAGTAATTAATTGATAATTCGTAATTGATAATTGATAATTTGTTTTCTATTTTTACAAAATAAATACTTGCCCAAATTGAAAGATACAAACAAACATCAAGGACTTAGAAATCAACTTGCTAAACAGCTTGAAGAAAAAGGAATTACCGATAAAAATGTTTTGGAAGCTATAAAAAAAATTCCAAGGCACTTGTTTTTGAATTCAAGTTTTGAAGATTTTGCCTACCAAGACAAAGCTTTTCCAATAGGTGCTGGACAAACTATTTCACAACCTTACACTGTAGCTTTTCAAAGTCAACTTTTAGATGTTAAAAAAGATGATAAAATTTTAGAAATTGGGACGGGTAGTGGTTATCAAACGGCTGTTTTATGTCTTTTAGGAGCAAAAGTATATTCAGTTGAAAGACAAAACGAATTATTTAAAACCACATCACTTTTATTACCAAAACTTGGAATTCGTCCCAAACACTTGTCATTTGGTGATGGTTATAAAGGTTTGCCAAATCATGCACCATTCGATAGTATTATTGTTACTGCTGGTGCTCCAATTATTCCAAAGCCACTTATGGCACAATTAAAAATTGGAGGTAAATTAGTTATTCCTGTTGGAGATAAAGAGCAAATCATGACGATGTTAATTCGTAAAAACGAAACCCAATTTGAAAAACACGAATTTGGTGATTTTAAATTTGTGCCTCTTTTAGAAAATAAGAATTAATTTACAACGTTTCACAAGAATTACTATATTGTACCAAAATTAAACCAACCAAATTAATGAAAAAAATCGTTGCCATTTGTATCCTGTTTGTCAATATAGCATTGGCACAAACAGCTGAAAAAAAAGTATGGGATTTGTTGTTGTCAAACAAGCGTGAAGATGCCAGAAAACTTTTCGATAAAGAGTTAAAAGCCAAAATGAACACTAATGTAGATTATTTGATATTGGACGCTATGTTGCAATATGAAATGGGAACACTAGCATTTGACGATCAAATTTTAAAGCAATTTTTAGCTACATGTAAAGAGAAAAATTATCTGTATCCAATTTGGTACAAACCTTACATGATGGATAATGCAAATACCAATGGTTACAATGATTTTACCTACAAGAAAATAGATCTTTTAGCTGCTTCAGAAGTTTTTGGAAAAGATCCTTTAGTTATTTATTTCAAGGCGGTTTGCGATAGAAAGAGAAAGAACCCACAAGGTTTTAGCGATAATATTAAAAAATTGAACGCTATTGAAGATTGGCAATATTGTGGTGCTTTTGAAAACCTAAACGATAGTGGATTAGAAACAGAATACGAACCAGAAGTTTATGCAAACAATGATAAATTATTTGATGCTAATAGTAACGGAAAAATTGGTTGGTATATTCCTGTAGACAAGCAGGAAGAAGGTTATCATTTTTATAGCAATGAGTCAGAATATGGTGACGGAATTATGTATTCTCAAGTATTCATTGATTCACCTTCTGATAAAGAAGTGTATTTAAATTTTGGTACTAGTTCTTCTATCAAAATCTTTGTGAATGATGCTGAAATTTATGCTAATAATATGGCAGAACACACCGATTTGAATGCCTTTAGATTGAAATTCAAGTTGTTGAAAGGGACAAATAGGTTATTAGTAAAATTCTCAACTAATTCTGGTAATGATAATTTCTTTGTGTCATTAACAGATGAAACTAACAATAAGATTTCAGATGTAACTATTTCAAATAAATTTAAAGCTTACAATAAATCTACTTTAGAGCAATTGAATGTGGTTGAATTGAATCCAACATTCGAAGATTATTTTAAAGATTTGATTGCTAAAAATCCAAGTAATGTTTTATACAAGATTTTATTATTTGAAGCCTATTCTAATAATAGTAAAAATGATTTGGCAAATGATATCATTGAAGAATTAATAAAAGAATATCCTAAATCTTCTTTTATGCAAGTGCTTCAAATGACCAATTATTCTAATAAAAAGGAAACTCAAAAAGTTGAAGAGATTGCCAAAAATATGGAGATTAATGATGAGTTTTATTATTATAATATCATCAAAAAAATTCAAGATCAAGATTGGATGCGTTCAGCAAACATTGTAGAGCTTGAAAAATTTCGTGAAAAAACCACCTCGGTAAAATCAGAAATGGTTACAACTTTGTTTGATTTTATTTTGGCTTCAAGAAAATCTGATATCAATTTAATGATTCAAAAGTTGGAAGATTTATTTGCTAAATCGGATAACAATGAGTTCTATGTTACCACATTTTCTGGGATTTATGAAAAGTTAAAAAATGATAAGGCTAAAACCATAAAAATGCTTGAGGATTTAGTTGCTTCAAAGGAGAATCTTATAGCTTTAAATCAATTAAGAGGGTATTATGATGATGCAAATAGAAAAGATGAAGTTGAAAAAATGATTCATGACGTTAGTGTTAGATATTCTTATTCTAATGATTTAAGAGTAGATTACATTAATCATTTGGTTGATGAAAAAAGATATACAGAAGCATTGGTTGAGGTTGACAGAGCTTTAGCTAATTTTCCGTATTCATTTTCTTTGATGGAGAAAAAAGGAACTATTTACAATAGTCTTAATAACGTTAAAGATGCTGAAAAATTTATTAGACAATCACTATCACACAATTCTAGTAATAGCTCATTGCGTAAGAAACTTTATGATATTACAAAAACTCCAGATGAGATAGAAGAGGTGGCTACCAAAGATATCTATAAGGTGATTAAACAAAGAAGAAATTCAACTTTGAAAGGTGATTTTGGAGTAACGACTCTTCTTGATGAATACATCGTTAATATTTTGCCAGAAGGTGGAAGAAAATCTAAAGTTACTTTTCTTTATGAAATTACTTCAGAAAAAGGAATTGAAGAGCTGAAAGAGTACAGCTTGCAATCTTACAGTAATAGTGTTTTAAAATCTGAAATTGTTAAGCAAGATGGTTCTATAGTTCCTGCCGAAGAAGGCGATGGAACATTAGTATTTACCGATTTGAAAGTAGGCGATGTAATCTACATTCAATATGAAAGATATGAGAATTCTTATGGAAGATTCTATAAAGATTTTGATTTGTCTTGTTATTTCAATAGCTATTATCCTGCAGTAGAAACAGTTTTTGGATTTATCTATCCTCCAGGAACAGAATACATTTCAGATTTTATCAACGGAACAGTTCCATCAACAACTAAAAAAGTAAATAATAAAACTTATATGATTTGGAAGAGAACTAATGTTCCTGCAATGGCTCTTTCTGAATCTTATGCACCAAATTTTAGTGACTTGACTAATACTATTAGAATTAGTACCATTAAATCGTGGAAAGAAATTTCAAATTGGTATTCTGATTTGGTTAAGAAAAATTTGAAATTAGATAAAATAACTAAGAAAACTTTTGCCGAAATTTTTCCAAATGGCGTAACTGGAATTTCTCAAGAAGAAATAGCTAAAAAAATATACTCTTATATAGGAAATAATATTAAATACAGTTCTTTAGATTTTAGACAAAGTGGTTATGTTCCACAAAAACCATCTAAAACTATTACAACAAAACTTGGAGATTGTAAAGATGTTTCTACTTTGTTCGTCGCTTTATCGCAATTGGCAGGAATGAAAGCTAATTTGGTTTTGGTGACCACAAACGATAATGGATTTACTTCTATGTTATTGCCATCAAATGACTTCAATCATTGTATCGTAAAGGTTGCAATTGATGGTAAAGATTATTTTTTAGAATTAACAGATAAGTATCTTCCATTTAAAGCTTTACCTAGTAGTTTGTACAATGCCAATGCACTTGTAATTTCATTTGACAAAGCCGAAAACGAGAAATCTAAAATTATTGGAATTCCATTTGATAATGCTTTGAAAAATGTTACAAATGCAGTAACAACTATGACTATTGATGATAAATCAAAAAGTTTTACAAATACTTTTACAATAAGCGGAGCCAATAAATCATATTATAATGAATTGTTTTCTGATGCAACTACAGAAGATGTACGTAAGAAAAGAATAGAAGAGGATTATAATTCTAAATTAAAAAAAGTTGTTTCATTGCAATCTTCTAAAGTAATTAAAAACGAAACTTACGATAAAGACATTACGTTTGAAACACAATTTTCAATTTCAGAAAGAATTCAAACGGTTGGAAATCTAAAAATTACTGATATTCCATTTTTAGATAAAGTTTACACAAGAGATATTATTTCTTTAGAAAGTAGAAAATATGATATTGATTATTTTTCTTATGAAACAAGTAATGAATATAATTCTGAAGTAATTTTAAATATTCCACAAGACAAAAAGTTTACAGAAGTTCCAGAAGGTAAAACGTTTACTTTTAAAGGACATAAATACCAAATAGCCTTTGAATTAGTAAAACCAAATACATTAAAGGTAGTTAGAACAGTTACTTTAAATTGGGATAAAATTTCTACAACCGATTATTTAGATTATAAAAAATATGTTGAAGATGTAATTGCCGCAGAAGAACAGATAGTTGGATTTAAATAAAAATAAAGAAACCCATTCCTAAACAGAATGGGTTTTTATTTACTAATTATGTTTATATAGCGCTCTAAGCATTCTTTTTCTACTTGTGCTATGAAAAGTAAAAAATCTTCTTTGTTATTTGAAGTTTGTGCTGTTTCAAGCGTTTTGTAATAGTTCATTCTAGTTTCGTAATCTCCTTTTATATTGGCAATCACGTATCCGTTTTGTAAAAGAATTAGATTCATTATCAAACGTGAAGTTCTACCATTTCCATCTATGAAAGGATGAATAGTAACTAGTCTTTCATGCATTTCTGCTGCTAAAACAACTGGGTGCATCTTACTTTTGTTTTCTTCATACCAAATGAAATAGTCTTCCATTTCTTTTGCAACTATAAAAGGTTGTGGAGGCATGTGGCTACTTCCTTTTATCATAACTTGTACACGACGATAGCGACCAGCATCTTCAGGAATAATTCCTCTTAAAATTAAATTGTGAACAGAAAGTAGTTCTCTTTCGTTTAAAGGAAAATTGCGTTCCATTAATTGTTTAATGTAGGCTATAGCTTCAACGTGATTAATTGCCTCTAAATGTTCACGCATACTTTTTCCAGAAATAGTCAATCCTTCATTGATAACCAAATCGGTTTCACGTAATGTAAGAGTGTTTCCTTCTATTCTGTTACTTTCAAAAGTATATTCTAATTCTAATGCTTGTGCAATTCTAAAACTATCAAATTGACGAAATTGGTTTAATTTTGTTTTTAGTGCATCAATTTCATTTAAAATATTTTGTAAATTTTTAGAAATTGATTTTCTAACGAAACTTACGTTATATTTTATTTGTTCTTCGGCAAGTATCATTGCTTTCAAAGCTAATTCATCTGAACCAATTTCATAAAGAATTCGCTCTTTTAGCCAAGCAACCATTAAGGTTTCATAATCTAAATCTAAAGCTTGAGCTAACTTGGCAACTTGTTCTTTAGTAGGTTTTCTTGATCCGCTTTCAAACTTACTAATCAATGCTTGATCAATACCTAAAAGTTGTGCTAACTCTCTAGTTTTTATTCCTTTTTCTTCTCTTGCATTTTTTAATAAAGTTTTCATTTTAATTAAAATGTTTTATTTTGTCTTGACAAATTTAGTCATTTTTTCAAGACAAAAAAAACAATAACAACATTTTTTAAAAATTTTAAAATGATTTTTTAATTCGTTCGATATCACGTTTGGTATCTTGTTCTTTTAAAGATTCGCGTTTATCGTAGGTTTTCTTTCCTCTACAAAGTCCGATTTCGAGTTTTGCTAATCCTTTTTCATTAGTAAATAAACGTAATGGAATTATGGTTAATCCTTTAGTATCAATACTTTTTTCTAACGATTTAAGCTCTCTTCTATTAAGTAGTAGTTTTCTTTCGCTTCTAGCTTTATGATTAAACTGATTACCAAAAGAGTATTCCTCTATAGAAGTATTAATGGCAAAAAGTTCGTTATGGTCATTAAACTCACAAAAACTTTCAGTGATGTTGGCTTTTCCTAGTCTAATAGATTTTATTTCAGTTCCAGTCAAAACGATTCCAGCCGAATAAGTTTCGATTATTTCATAATCAAATTTAGCTCTTTTATTAAGTATGTTGGCTGTTTTTATCATTCTGAGGCAAATGTACTAACTAAATAGTGAAAAATAAAAGTAAAATTATTTAGTATCAAAAAAAATTTCAAACTATGATTTATATCAGTTTTTTTAAGAAAACTTGACAATAAATTTGTCCTATAATTTTAAAACTACAAACAAAATGAAAAAAATTTTATTAGTTGCAGCAATAGCATTATTTGGTTTAACTGCAAATGCACAAGAGAAAGAAAACAAAGGATTAGAAGGAACATGGTGGGTAGCTGGTCAAGTATCTTTTTCATCTGATGAAGAAGTTGGAACAAAAACTACTTCTAACACAATCTTACCTGTTGCTGGTTATTTCGTATCTCCTGATGTAACTTTAGGATTAGGAATAGGTGTTATTGGATCAAAAGAAGAAACAACTATTGGTACTACAACTACTACAACTAATGATGTAACTGCATTAGTAATTCAACCTCTTGTAAGAAAGTATTGGGGTCTTGGAGGAAAATTTTATTTCTTCGGTCAAGCTTCACTTCCTATTACAATGGGAAAAGATAAACTTTCTGATGATAAAGTTACTTCTTTTGGAGTAGATATTGCTCCAGGTTTTGATTTTATCGTTAATAAATGGATGACTGTTGAAACTACTTTTTCATTAGTGAATTTAACTTCTACTTCAACTAATCCAAATGTTGGTGATAGTACAAGCGACTTTAGTTTTAATGCAAATCCATTCGATTTAAATCCAGGAAACAGAAGTGTTGGTGGATTAAGAGTTGGTGTTAAATTTTTATTCTAAGAGATTAGATTATATTTAGAGTTATTGGTTAGTCCCGATTTAGTTCGGACGGAAAGGTCATCATTTTTTAATGATGACTTTTTTTTGCTATTATATTTAAAAAATTATTACATTCGTAAAACCAACCTTAAAAAAATACTAGTATGACAAAAAATTTTCTAAAAATTATCATTTTATCAGTGTTTGTCTTTGCTTCATGTTCTAAAGAAGATTCATTTGATGAAATTTCAGTCGATGCTGCTCAAAGAGATCCATTAACAGCACAACAAGTAAATTCTGAAATAGATGAAGCTATTGCTACAAAAGGAAGCTTCAGTTGGAAAAATGCTTCAAATCATTTACTTTGGAGTGCATCATTTAGAGGAAATCATATCATAACTATTGGTTTTGGTAATTCAGCTACAGATTTTGATAGAAGTAAATCAGCAGATAATGCTAAAACACAAGCTAGTATTCTGAATCTAGTTGCGCATTATGAAGGAAAGTCTAAGGAAGATGTTTTGCTTTCAAGTGATGGCTATTTGAATTTAGTTGATGTTTATATTGAAAAACAAGAAACAATTATAGCTTTAAGAAAAACAGCAAAAATACGTTACGTTGAACCAGGTGATTATAAATATTTTGAAACTGCACAACAAAAAGTATCTTTAGCAGAATCTAGTTCTTCAAGCTCTTCTGGATGTGGATTTGAATCGTCAACATTAAGTACTTCCGATTTTACTACGGTTACTCCAGGTGCTAAAGTGCCATGGTCGTTTTACCAACATAATATTCCAACCGCTTGGAATACGTCTACAGGTAGAGGTATCACAATTGGAATCATTGACACAGGAGTTTCTCCTAATCAAACTTTATTAGGTACTAATTTTAATGATGGTCTTTCAACTGGAAGAACAATTCAAAAATATGGTACTTATGTAGATTCAATTTGGCCTTGGAGCACAAGTACAGACGGACCAAATGATCAATGTGGTCATGGAACAAGTATGTCATCTGTTGCAGCAGCACCAAGAAACGATAATGGTTTACCTGTTGGCGTTGCCTACAATTCTAATCTAATTGTTTATAGAGCTGCTTCTAATGTTGTTTTAGATGGATATCACGAACAAAATGGTGTTAAGAATGCTTTCACTGCTTTAGCAAATAATACTAGTGTGAAAATCATTTCTATGTCAATGGGACATATCTTCTCTTCTGGAAAAATTGAAGATGGTGTGAAATATGCTTATAGTAAGGGAAAATTAATCTTCTGTGCAGGTGGAACTTCAACAAGCTTTACCAATTTTGTTGGTGTTATTTTCCCAGCTTGGATGGCAGAAACAGTTGCCGTTACTGGTGTTAAAGAAGGTACATCTAACCAAAAATGTGATGTTTGCCACTCAGGTGGAAAAATTGAGTTTACTGTTCAAATGCAAAGAGCAGCTTCAGGTAATACAGTTCCAGTTACAAGTTATTATGATAATCAAAATGATTATGTAGGAGGTTCTTCAGTAGCAACAGCAACAACAGCTGGAATTGCTGCGTTAGTTTGGTCTAAAAATCCTACTTGGACAAGAGACCAAGTACTAAATAAAATGCGTCAATCAGCTACTTATTTCCCTAATAGAAATGCAGATTATGGTTATGGTAACGTAAATGCAGCTTTAGCGGTTCAATAAATAATATCATTATGATTAGAAAACCATCAGGAGAAATTTTGATGGTTTTTTTATGCAATCAATTTTAATAGTACTTTTGCGATATGGAAAAATCAAAAGACCCACTACACGGTATAACTTTACAAAAAATAGTAGAGCAATTAGTAGATTTTTATGGATTCGATACCTTGTCAGAATTGATTAGAATCAAATGCTTTTCAGATAACCCAAGTGTAAAATCTAGTCTTACCTTTCTAAGAAAAACAGATTGGGCAAGAAAGAAAGTAGAAGAGCTTTACATTAGAACTTTACCAAAATTAAAAACCCTTTAAAAATTAATTTAAAGGGTTTTCAAAGTTATTAGTTTTCGGCAATTCCTCGCCATTGTTTTATTTTTCTAGAAAAGAATAACATCATTATGAAAATAAATAAAACATTAAACCATAATAATTCATAGGCATAATCTTTTAAAAATGAAATGAATGGAAATTTCTCATTTCGCAAACCAATATCAATAATTTCATAATAATTTGTAGTGCTTTTGGCTAATTCCAAAACTATTGCATAAACTATAGGACCAAATGATGGTAACAACCAAAGTGTTGCATTTAAGGTAATTCCAGAAATTCCTTTTCCTTTTTTTCTATGTATTACTAGAATAAAATAAACAAAAAGAATAATGGTAAGTAATAATAACGCTGCTAAATAAAAATATTCAGAGGATATAATCGCGGTCAAGATTCCTATTAAAATATTTACAACTCCAAGAGCCACAATAGCAATTAAGAAATTTCTTCCAGAGGTTACTCTAAATGAAAATAATACTAGTGAAAAACCTATAGCTATGTATAATAACAATAAAATTGTATCAATACTCACACTCGGTTTTGTCCAACTATTAGAAATTGTCTCATAAGAATGTTTTAAAGAATTTTCAGGCACATAATATTTATTATATAAGTAATAGGTGTCTTTAACTTTCTTTACGTATTGTTCGGTAGTATCTATTTGATTTCTTCTTATTTCATTTTCATAATCATAAGATACTTCAAATTCTTCTGCTCCAATGTTTTTATACTTCTCAAATTTTGGATAATCATAAACCAATTCGGTCCATTTTTCTTCATCGATATTCGCTTTTAATTTATGTTCTTTAACAATAGCCAAGTAATTTTTAAATAACGATTTTACAGAATCTTTTTTATTATAAAACAACCAATCTTTGATCTTCATTTTTCGCAAAGAATCTTCATTATATCCAAAAAAACTATAGGAATTAATGTTTTTATCTAACAATGAAAAATTTGAATATTTTCTTCCTCTATAGAAAAAATGATCTTTAACTTTTACCGAATCAACAACTGCAGTCGCTGTATCAACATCATAATTAGCAGCTGCAACAATGGCATCACCTTCATAATTATCGTTATTGTAATGATAACTATAAGAACCCGATACAAAAAAGGAACCTTGACTCAAAATTTCACATCTTTTTTTAGCTTCACTTTCAGTGTAATAGCTTCTCACTTTTAAATCTTTACCATATAAGTAGGCCATTATTAGTGAACTATTAAGAAAACAAACGACAAGAATAAGTAACCATTCCTTAAATAAAGAAAAGTTATTCTTAGGATAATACGATTTTAAAGCATTGTTTTTCAAATAATAAACCAGCCAAACTATTGCTGTTAAAATTGAAATCATCACACTAAAGAAAATAATAATATCATCATTATCATTTCTAGAATAATCATTGTCGGTTTCTGTAAAATCAATAGCGCCATTTAAATAACCCAAAAGGATGAAAATGATATTGAATAAAATAAGAAACGCACTCACAGGAACAATTTTTAAATTCCAAAGTAAGGGATGATTTATTAGGAGGTATTTTTGAATATTTTTAAACATAATTTCTAGATTTAGGATACAAAAAAGCGACGTGTTGAGTTGGAAATATTTCTAAAATACTGCACCGGAATTTTTTCTGAAACAAGCAGATTCATAAAATCATATACAGTTACACTTTCTTTGAAACTAACGATATAAGTACCACCATTAAATTGTAGTGAAACCAAGTCTAATTTTCCAAAAGTTTCTCCCAGTTGGCTTTGTGACCATTCGCTTTCAAACTCAATAACCAAATAATTTTCAATCGGAATTTCATTTTCTGAAACAGATTTTTCGTGAAGATTTTTCTGTTTTCCATGCTTTAAGAAAATCACTTGATCAGAAGTTTTTTCAACCTCATACAATTGTTGCGAACTCAATACGATTCCAATAGGTCGGAAAGGCGATTTTGCAATGGCTTTAAAATCTTCAAGTACAGTTTGTTGTGCTAAGATATCTAAATTTGCCAATGGCTCATCTATCAATAATATTTTTGGTTTTCTTAAAAGCATTCGCGCCAATTCAAAACGCATTTTGTATCCAGAAGATAAACTCTTCCAACTGTGATTTCTGAATTTTCGCAATCCTAAACGAGCGATGATTAATTCTATGATCAATTCATTTTCTTCAGGTTTGTAACCATAACTTGAGGCTGTGAATTGTAAGTTCTCAAACATAGAGCCATACCAAGTATCAGTCCTTTGCGGAATGTAAACTAATCTTGTTCTCAAATCAAACTGGTCATCATATTTAAAATGATAGTTGATGGTACCTCCAGTTGCATAAAGTTCACCACACAAACAACGCAAAAGTGTGGTCTTACCATTTCCATTTTCACCAACCAATCCAAGAATTTCTCCTTGACGCAATTCCATTTCTATTGGACCTAATCCAAAACTCGAACTTCCATAACTTTTTTCTAAACTATTTGTAGAAACTAAAACCTGCTTTTCTGCAATTGGTTTATTTGAAAGTGTAGCATGTAAATCTGAAAGAACAGCTTGATACTTTTCTTTTTTGCCGTCAACATTAGTTTCATTTTGGTCTAGCCAAATTAAAAAATCATTAGTTTTTTTGTAATGATTTAAATCCTCAGTATCTAAGGTTAAATCAATAATTCTTTTGGTAAGAATTGTGAAGTCATCAAACTTGAGAAAGTTTAATAACTCTTGGTATTGTTTTTCAAATTCGTTCATGTAATGTGTTGGTTGATTATTTTTTAAAATTTCTTTTCAATATTGAATAGATAACAGTGTCCCAAAATTTACCATCATAATATTCATTTTCTAATATGTGAGCTTCTTTTACAAAGCCATTTTTTTGGAGAACGCGTTCTGATGCAATATTGTCAGGATCAATAACAGCTTCAATAGAATGCATATTCATATCCTCGAAGCCATATTCTAAAACAGCTTTTATAGCTTCTGTAACGATTCCTTGACCGTTATATTGTGGTAAAATCATATAACCTATTTCACAACGATGATTTTCGGGTTGAATTCTATAATGACCAATAATTCCTATAAGTTTTGGATTTCCTTTTACAGTTATAGCCCAATTAATTCCTTCATTTTTTTCAATCTTTTCATCAATCATCTTAAAATGATTTAATGCATCTTCTTCAGTTTTAACTAAAGGACGCGGAATGAACTTCATCGTTTCAGGATTACCTCTTAGTTCTAGTATTTCATTTAGGTCATCTATTGAAACTCTTCTTAATAACAAACGTTCTGTTTCAAGATTTTTAAAGGGATGAAAGTTGATTTCAATCATAAACAAATTATTATTTTGTGAAATTAAACATAAAACTAAAATTAGTGTAACATTTTTTTATTTATTTGCTCTAATAAATAAATACTCAATTTATGAAACACTTTTTTATCAAAGCATTGGCTCTTGGAACTCTAGTTTTAAGTTTCTCTACTGCAACAGCACAGCAGACGCCTGCTAGTTCAAACTACAACTACAATGAAGCATTTGGTAACAATTTTTATACCAAAAATGCTACTGAAACGCGTTCGGCAAGTGGGCAACCAGGTCCGAAGTATTGGCAAAACAGAGCCGATTATACTATAACAGCTTCTTTGGACGAGAAAACAAATGAAATTAAAGGTTCAGAAGTTTTGACTTATACTAATAATAGTCCAGATAAATTGAGCTTTTTATGGCTGAATTTAGATCAAAACTTATTCAAAAAAGATTCTAGAGGAAACGCTATTATTCCACTAAAAGGAAGTAGAAATGGAGCGAAAGGACAAGATTTTGATGGTGGATTCAGAATTAATTCAATAAAAGTAGTTACAACAGTTGCTGGAAAATCATCTGAAAAAGAAGCAAAATTTACTATTACTGATACAAGAATGCAAGTAGATTTGCCACAGGGATTAAATGCTAATGGTGCTTCTGTAAAACTTAAAATTGACTTTGCATTCGTATCGCCAGAATATGGTTCGGATAGAATGGGAGTTTTAGAAACTAAAAATGGAAAAATATTCACCATGGCGCAATGGTATCCAAGAATGTGTGTGTATGATGATGTTCGCGGTTGGAATACAAGACCTTATTTAGGTGCAGGTGAGTTTTATTTAGAATATGGTGATTTTGATGTATCAATTACTGCTCCAGCATCACACATCGTGGTAGGTTCTGGTGAATTGTTAAACCAAAATGAAGTTTATACTGCTGAGCAACAGAAACGTTGGACTGCAGCTAAAGCAAGTGATAAAACAGTTATGATTAGAACTGCTGATGAGGTTACAAATGCGTCATCAAGACCTGCAGGAAAAACAACTTTGACTTGGAAATTTAAAATTAAAAATTCACGCGATTTTTCTTGGGCTTCATCACCTGCTTTTGTAGTTGATGCTGCTAAAATTAATCTTCCAAGTGGGAAAAAATCATTGGCTATTTCTGCTTATCCAGTAGAAAGTAATGGAAATAATGGTTGGGAACGTTCAACAGAATATACAAAAGCTTCGATTGAAAATTATTCTAAAAGATGGTTTGAATATCCTTATCCAGCAGCAACTAATGTAGCAGGAAACGAAGGTGGAATGGAGTATCCTGGAATTGTTTTCTGTAGTTGGGAATCAAGAGGAGCTGATTTATGGGGAGTTACTGATCATGAATTTGGACATATTTGGTTTCCAATGATTGTTGGTTCTAATGAACGTTTATTTGCATGGATGGACGAAGGATTTAACACGTTTATCAATGGTTTAAGTTCTCAAGATTTTAATAACGGTGAATACAAGCAACCAGTTACAGACATGCACCAAGCGGCATTTGTATTGAGTAATCCAGAAATGGAACCTGTAATTGCTGCTCCAGATAACTTGAAAGAAGTTAACTTAGGAATTTTAGCTTACTACAAACCAGGTTCTGGATTAGAAATGTTGAGAAATTCTGTAGTTGGACCAGAGCGTTTTGACAAAGCTTTTAGAGTTTATATTGAGCGTTGGGCATACAAACATCCACAACCAGATGATTTCTTTAGAACTTTCGAAAATGTAACTGGAGAAGATTTAGGATGGTTTTGGAGAGGTTGGATTATGAATAATTGGCCTTTAGACCAAGCTATTACAAAAGTTAAGTATGTTAAAGGTAATGCTAAAAATGGTGCTACAATAACCATTCAAAACCTTGAGAAAATGCCTATGCCAGTTGTAGTAGAAATGAAAACTAAAACCGGAAAAACATCAAGAAAAACATTGCCTGTAGAAATTTGGCAACGCAACAACTCATGGACTTTTAATGTAGATACTAACGAAGAATTAGAATCAATAACTTTAGATCCAGATAAATCATTTCCAGATGTAAATGAAGAAAACAACGTTTGGACAGACGCTAAGAATGGAGTAGAGAAGAGCAAAGGTCTTGATGCTTATGTTGGTGAATACTCAAGTACTAAAATTCCTTTAAAAATTAGTTTTACTGAAGAGGATGATAGTTTGGTAATCAACTCACCTGGACAACCATCAACTCCTCTAGACGATAAAGGGAATGGCAAGTTTACTTTAGAACAAGCAGGTTTGACTGTTCAATTCAATAATACCAAAGATGGTTTTACACTTTCAATAAGCGGACAAACTTTTGAATTTACTAAGGATAAAAAATAATTAAATATCAAAATATAAAAAAAGGTACGTTTTAATTAGAGGGCACTGAAAAACATCGTTTATTTTGATTAGCACCGTTTTTTAGAGAATAAAAAAACGCTTATAGTAGGATTTTATACATCCGTTATAAGCGTTTTACTTTTTGCAACTGTTTTTTATTGT
>NZ_JBIISA010000067.1:0-3758 GCF_044341265.1 Flavobacterium sp. | reverse complement strand
ATATAAAAAACTTCCAATTTTAGTTATTTTTAAGACAAATGTAAATGGTAATAAAACCCATAAAATCACAAGCCTTTTGTTTATTTCAAAAATACTATCAAAACCATAAAACGATAAATCATTACTTGATTTTGAAAACATCAATTTAATTTTTTTCTCATCTAAAATATCAGAAGTCCTGATATCTTCAACTACTATAAGTTTAAAAAAATCTAATTTAGTTACAATTCTTTTAAACTTTTTACAAATCGGACACCATCCATCAATGTATATTGTAAGTTTGTTTACCATATCTACTCATTTTTTCTAATATTTTTTCATAAAACTTTTCCCAATCAGTATTTGCAATAAAAAATCCTTGAACAAAAATAAATACCAATTGAAAATCATATATCATCATAAAAACATAAATCGATATATGTAACATTATTGCTAAAATAATTATTAACTTCTTTGTCTTCTTGAACCATACTAAAGCAGGATAAAATAATTCAATTAATATCGTTGCATACGTCGATACTGTAACAAAAATTGCATTTTTTGCAAGTGATAAATTATAACTAGTTCCTCTAAACCTTTCTAAAGACATTGTATAGTAAGTCGCTATTCCGTTAAACCAAAAATCGGCATGAATTTTATGTATTGCAGAAATGAAATAAGCCAAACATAAATGTATGCAAATTGAATAACCGCCAAGATTTGATAAAAAAACATTAAACTTAAAATATTCGACGTTTTTAAAAAACTTTGGTTTAATTGCGAAATAATTATATGAATCAATAAAAATCATATAAATCATAATAAACTTCAATAAATTATCACCTCCATTTAAAATACTCGGGCATAAATTCTGCAAAATTTCATAGAAAATAAACAAAACAAATGCTGTTGCATTTTTACCAATTCCAAAAAAATAAAATAAAATAAGAATTATATACGCTAAATAAAAAAATTGAAAATTATCTCTAATAATCAAACTATTGATATTAAAAAAATCAAAAAATCCTGATTCTTCATGTACAAAAAATGATTTTGACATATATAACAAATCTTTATATTCCCATGACAGAAATACTTTTTTAAGCAAATGAAAACAAATAAATATTCTAAAAAATGCAGAGTAAAAACTAAATTTATTGTCAATACTAAAATTATCTATAAACTTTTTCATAATTTAATTTGAGCTATCAAAAATTAATTGTTCATCTTCATTAAGATTTTTTTTATACCTATCTATAAATTTAGGTATTTTCTTTTGCGTTATTTTTAAATAAACATTATAATCAGCATATTCTAATTTATTATTTAATGCAACTTTTTTTGAATAATTTAGAAGTGTCATAAATGGTTTTGTAGTCTCTATAACTTTGTTTACTTTTTTTGTTAACTCAAATTCATCAACTTTTTTATTTTTTAATTTTGCATCATATTCAAATGATTCTCGTACCGCTCTTATACCATCCGTTATCAAGTAAATAGAATTTGATATTAAGTAATCTACCAAATCTTCATTCCCATTAAATGGTGCTTTACTACATTTTTGCTTTAATAATGGTTCAATCACCTCATAAACAATAATCTCTGCTTTATTAGTCTTTTTTTCAAAAACATAATAAAGTCTATCATTCGATTGTGGCGGTGGTGCAAAAAAACCCCATCTTTGATAAAAGAAAGTATTAAATTTTTCATTATATTCAATTAAACTAATATTTATATAGTTATCAGGAGTAGAAAATACTACAGTTGCAATTCCATAAAATAAAAACAACCCTGAAATCAGGGTTGAAAAAACATATCTAAACATATAATTTTATTTATCTAAATTATAAAGCTTTTCATTTTTTAATTCAACATTTCCGTTTCCGTTATCAGCAACTCCAAAAATAGTATAAGTCATTTGTTCAACCTCTGGTGTTAAATGTGTTGCAGTTCGAACTGCAACTCTTGTAAATCCAACAGCAGCTCTAACCAAACCAGTAATAGCAGGTGCTTCAATTTTACCATTTACTTGAGCGTTTGAATAAATCTGAACAGACTGTCCATAATCATCAGATTTTTGGTCAAAACTCATTAAAAATGTTGCTCCAAAAGCACATACACTAAACATTGCAATTTTCTTACTAAATAAATTCATCCTTTTTTATTTTAAATTGTTAATAATTTTTCAAAAATAAAAGATTGTATATTTGCATTATATTTAAAAACTTTTAAAATCTAACGGAAAAACAATATTAATATGGAGATTGGTACAAAAATAGGTGTATTAAGAAGAAAACATAAAATATCTCAACCTGAATTAGCCTTTAAGTTAGATATAAGTCAAACAGCTCTTTCAGAAATTGAAAGTGGTAAAACAAAAAAAATTGATTTTCTTTTAATGGATAAAGTATGTAAAATCTTTAATGTAGATTTTGACTATTTTTTAAATGAACACTCTATAAATTTTAATTTTGAAAAAATTGAAAAAACAAAAGGTGGAAATATCGGTTGTAAAATAGAAACAATTAATAATAATTTTCCAGAAGGTATATTAGAAAATATGCTCAAACGAATTGAATTATTAGAAAAAATAATCTCTTCAAAATAAATTTATATACCCAACGTTAATAAATATATAACTCTAAAATTTATCAATATGGCATCAACATCTGAAAAAGGACACGCAAAAAATGTTGCAAACGCAAATTTATTAAACACATTCATTATTGAATTGGGAGCAACTTACAATCCAAGTAATCCAAAATTACTTTTGGCTAACTTGCAAACTATCTACACCAATTCATTTTCACAACAAGAAGCAGTTAATACTTTAGTTGCTCCTTACTCCGTTGCCGTAGATAATAGAGAATTGATTTTTGCACCAGTAAGCAAAAAAATAACAAAACTTCGTAGAGTTTATAAATCCACCAACGGAGTAACACCAGCACAATTAGAAGATTTTATGACAATAGCACGAAAACTTAAAGGAATTCGTAAAATCAATAACGCTCCAACAACTGATACTACAATTGAACAAACGCAACATTCAACCTCACAAATGAGTTACGACCAACGCACCAATAATATGGATTTGCTTATCTCATTATTTCAAAACACACCAAACTACGACCCAAACGAAGTAGAATATAAAGTAGCAACATTACAAGCAGAAAAAGCGCAAATGTTGCAAGCAACGCAAGGCGTTGCAAACACATTTGTTCCTTTAAATAGTGCTCGTAGCACTAGAAATAACACAATGTATCTTTCTGATGATAATCTAGTAGACACTTTCAACAAAGCTAAAGATTATCTATTTACAATTCTTGATAGTAATTCAGTTCAATACAAAGCAATCTCTAAAATAAAATTCAAAAAAGCATAACAAAAAGTAAAACTAAACAAGGCTTATGCAAAAATGCATAAGCCTTCTGTTAAAATAAACAAGACATCCGCCAAAGTGAAATAAGCATCCGCCAAAATAGATAAAGCTTCCGCCAAACTAAACAAGACATCCGCCAAAGTGAAATAAGCATCCGCTAAAATAGATAAGCCTTCTGCCAAAATGAATAAGACAACTGCACGAGTAAAACAAGCACTTAACAAAAAATAAAAAGCTAAATAAAATCTATATACAGTAGTGTAAAAAAGGCTTCTGCCAACAGCGGTAACCGTTGCACAACCACCATTTTTTAAAAATAAAATCGTAAATTATAAAAAAACAACCTCTTTTAAAGCGATTTAATAGAGGTTTGTTTTTTAGCTAAAGTTCAAAATCGTAA
>NZ_JBIISA010000008.1:0-130241 GCF_044341265.1 Flavobacterium sp. | reverse complement strand
GCTTTAATAACATCTATAAAACTCTATAATTACAGCTAAATATACAAAAAAAAGAGCAGAAAAACTAAGTTTTCTACTCCTTAAATTATTATACTTATTACTTAAAGGACTTTTTCAGTGCCCTCCTGAATTGGAAGCTCTTTTTTTGTTTACTATTCACTAATCAATTTTTAGCAATTTTCGTAGTTCATTCATTTGCTGCTCATTACAGTTTTTGTTAATATAATCTGTGTCTACGTAATCATATGCTGTTCGACCTTTACTGTCTTTTATTTTTATATCTGACTTATATTCTAAAAGAAGTTTAACCTTATCTACATCTTTTGCATATGAAGCAAGCATTAATGCTGTCGCTGAGTTTTTATTTCTCTGAATGTTTATATTTTGTGAACTAAAACTTAGTATAGTCTTTAAAACTTTAACTGTACTAAAGCTAGTAGCTTGCATGATTATAGTATGATTATTTTCATCTATGAAATTTGGATTTCCTCCATATTGAATTATTAAAGCAACAGTTCTTATACTTTCATAACCAGATGCAATTAATAAATACTCATCAAGATTTTTGTACGCTCTTGTTTTCAATAAAAGCTCAACGGCATATGCATTTTCACATCTTATAGCAACTTCTAAAGGTGTTAATTCATAGTCACTTTTATCACAAATAGAAACATAAGTTATACCTTTTTTGCTTTTTATTAATTTTTCAAACTTCTTAATTTTATTTTTATAAATAGCAACCATTAAAGGTGACCAACAATCTCTACTTTCATCCCAACGTTCTTTGTAAGAGATAAAAGAGGAAAACAAAAAAACCATTAAGATAAGTAATATAAATTTTTTTATCATTTTTCTGCTTAAAAAAATTCATCAACAATGTATTCTAAATTATAACTCACATAAATAGTGTTTATTATTTTAACTAAAGAGAAATTGAAATTAATCGTGTTTTAGACAAGTTCATAGACTTTGAAAAGATATTTAGGTGTTCATTAGAAAAATGCCTTAAAACAAATAAAAACACTATTAATCGCGAAGCTTCTGTAGATCAGACAACAAAAAAAACCGAGACTTTCATCTCGGTTTTTAAATCTTATTGATTAAATCTTAATTATTTCACGATTAAGAATTCTGAACGTCTGTTTTGAGAGTGTTCTTCTTCTGTACATTTATCACATGCAACCTTAGGCTCAGATTCTCCGAATCCTTTTCCTGAAATTCTTTCAGCAGGAATACCTTTAGAAATTACATATTGAACAGTCGCTTGAGCTCTTCTTTCTGACAATGACATGTTATAGTTATCACTTCCTCTTCTATCTGTGTGAGATTTAGCATAAATTACTAACTTGTCATTATTTTTCATCACTTGAACTAATTTATCCAATTCAAATGCTCCTTCTTGAGTGATGTTGCTCTTATCAAATTCAAAATAAATTGGTTTTAAGATAATCTCTGTTGGAGTAACTATTACGTCAATTGGTTGTAATGCAGCATCAATTTTAGCGGTTGGTCCTTTGCTTTTAGCAACTGGGAAAACATTTCCTTCGAAACCATCTTTAGAAGCTTGAATTGAATATGGCTTATCACATTCAACTCTAAAATTAACTTCACCTTTGTCATTAGAAGTTTCAGTTGCAATAACATTTTTCTTATCGTCTAATATTGCAACTTTAGCATTAGAAAGTATTTCGCCAGTTTTAGCATTAGTTACAACAACTAATAAATCAACACCACAAATAGGAGTAGCGCTAAAGATATCATCATTACCATTTCTATTACTAGACAAGAAACCCAAGTTTTTAGCTTTATTAAAGGTAAAAGCGAAATCATCTTTTTCAGTATTAACTGGTTTACCCATGTTAACAGCTTCAGAACCTTTAGCTAAGTCAATTTGATAAACATCATATCCACCTAAACCTTGTTTTCCGCTTGAAGCAAAATATAATGTAGAATTGTCATCAGCAATGAAAGGGAAACTTTCATTTCCTTCAGTATTTACTTTATTTCCTAAATTTTCAGGAGCACCATAAGAATCACCATTCACAGAAACTTTCCAAATATCAACACCACCTAAACTTCCTGGCATGTTAGAAGAGAAGTATAATGTTTTTCCATCTCTACTTAAACTTGGGTTGCTTAAAGAGTAATCTTTACTATTGAAAGGAAGTGGTTTAATATTAGTCCAAGTATCACCAGATTTAGTGGCAACATAAAGATTGTTTTTTCCAAGTTTCAATTTATTTACTTTATCTTTTTCGAAAAGACCTTCTCTAAAACTATCACTTGAAAAATACATTGTATTTCCATCAGTACTAATTGTTACTGGTCCATCATGAAACTTTGAATTTACAGATGTTAAAGTAGACGCCTCAGAAAAAGTTCCTGAATCACCCATTGTAGAAGTATAAACATCTAAAAAAGGTTCGTCATTCCAACCATAATTTTTTCTAGCACCATTTCTAGCACTTGTAAAATAAAGTGTGTTATCATACATTACTGCACCAAAATCCGATTTATCTGAACTAACAGGTAGAGAATTGACAGTATAACTAACACCTTTTCCTAAAATTTTAGGAACATAATTTGGGTTTTCTTTAAAAGCTTTAGCTCTCAAATCATTTGGAACCATAGAGGCAAACTTATTCATTTGCTTGTTAGCTTCTTCATACTTTCCATTTGCTTTAAGCATTTGAGCATATCTAAAATAGGTTTCAGCATCTTGAGAAGATTCTGTTGCTTTAGCATACCAAGTTGAAGCTTCAGTAGTATTAAACATGTTATAATATGTATCAGCAAGTTGCTTGTAAACATATCCATCACCTTTACCATTATCAACCAATTTTTGATATTCCTTAGCAGCAGAAACATATTCATATCTACTGAATAATTTATCTGCAGCTTTTGTGTCTTTATTTTGTGCAAAAACAGATGCGCTAATTGCTACAAAACTTAATGCTATATATAGATTTTTCATTTTTTACTATTTTTATGTTAGAAATATCTTGGAGATTGTGATACTTTTTTCGGGAAGTTCAAATCGAACAACAAGATTACCTCGTGAGAAGATGGTGTTGTAATATTCAAATCTGAAACGATATGGTCATAAGCATATCCAATTTTTAAATTTGGAGTAATCGCATAGTTAACCATTGCTCCAAACGAATCTTCTAATCTGTATGTTGCACCAACTTCAAATTTATCATTGAACATAAAGTTTGTTGACACATCAAAAGATGTTGGAGCATTAAATGCAGATTTAATCATTGCAAATGGTTTAAATTTAACGTTAGGAGTTAAATCAAACACATATCCTCCTGTTAAGAAATAGTGCTGTGTATCAGTACCAAATTGTCTACCATTAAAATCTAAATGCTTTGATTTTAACATATTAGGAACAGATAAAGCAACATAATATTTGTTTGTATAATAAAACAAACCTGTTCCTAAATTCAAGAAAGTGTTGTTTGTATTTGATGCAAAGGCAGGGTCATTAGGATCAGGAACGTTTCCGTTACCAATTTGACTAAACAATGCAACTTTATGAAAAGTAGCACCTCCTTTTAGACCAAAAGCTAACCTATGCTCGCCTCCTAAATTTAAAGTATAAGAAAAGTCTGCATAGATATTATTTTCTTCAACTGGTCCAATTTTATCTGAAATTACAGATAAACCTAAACCAACATTCTTACCAACTGGACTATGTAAAAAGAATGTTCCTGTTGTTGGTGCATCTTCAATTTGAACCCATTGTTTTCTGTAAAGCAAACCACCAGCAAGGTTTTCTTTAGATCCAGCATAAGCAGGGTTAATAACACTCATATTATACATATACTGAGTGTAGTGAGGGTCTTGTTGTGCACTCATCTCAAGGAATGTCAACAAAGCAAACGCTGTTAAGAAATATATTTTTTTCATTGTTTTGAAATTTATCATTATATAGTTAGTTTGTTATTTTATTTCTCTGTTAATATAAATCCAACCTGTTTTGCTTGGCTGATTGTTTTTAAATTCTATCACATAATAATAAGTACCATCTGGTAATTCATTTCCATTATCAGATTGACCAACCCATTCTTTAGTATAATCGGTTTTAGAATATACATTTGTACCATATCTATTATAGATGCTTAATTTCTGAACATCTAGATTTTGCAAATCAAAAAATTCATTAAATCCATCGTTATTAGGAGAAATACCTTTTTGAATAGTACAATAAATACCTGCTAATGTTATTGGGTGCGATAAAGTACAACCAGCTGCAGTAGTAACAGTTACATTAAAAGTTAAAGGTAATGGCTCATTTGCTGGAGTTGAACTAACATATGAAGTAACGTCGAATGTTGAATCATTATTACCAACTGCTGTAGTACCATATGTCCATGCAAAACTTGCAGTATTTACATCAAAACTTCCATTTGTTGGTGTAACTTCTAAAACAAAATTATTATTAACACATGCCCCATCAATTACAAAATCAAACGCAGGTACAAATGTTACAGTACCTGAATCACTTGAACTAGAACATCCTGTTGTTGTATCTGTAATAATTACAGAATATACTCCTGATATAGTCGTAGAGAAAGAAGAAACGTTTCCTGGACTTGTCACTCCTGTTGGAACTGTCCAAACATAAGTATAAGTTCCAGATGTTCCCGGAGTTGCAGTAACTGTAGCAGTACTACCTTGACAAATTGTAACATCATTTACTATTACAGTTGGATTTGGATTTATAGAAACAGTTCCACTTGCGCTTGGGCTTATACATCCAGTCGCAGTATTTGTAATAACAACACTATATGTACCAGCAATTGCTGTACTAATTGTAGCATTATTACCTGGATTTGTTGCTCCAGCTGGAACAGTCCAAGCATAACTATAAGTTCCTGAAACTCCTGGCGTTGCAGTAATTGTTGCAGTAGAACCTTGACAAACTGTTGTACTACTAACTGTAACAGTAGGGTTTGCGTTAATAGTTGCAATTCCTGAGGCGCTTGAACTAACACAACTTGTAACTGTATTTGTAATAACAACTGAATATGTTCCTGAAATTGTTGCATCAAATGTTGCAACGTTCCCTGGGTCTGTCGCTCCTGTTGGAACTGTCCAAACATAGTTATATGTGCCTGCTACACCTGGTGTAGCTGTTACTGTAGCTGGTGTACCAGCACAAACTGTTGGGCTATTAACAGTTACAGTAGGAATAGCATTAATAGTTACAACTGAAGAAACACTTGTACTACTACAACCAGAAGTTACATCAGTAATTACAACTGAGTAAGTTCCTGAAATAGCTGCATCAAATGTTGCAACGTTTCCTGGGTCTGTCGCTCCTGTTGGTACTGTCCAAACATAATTGTATGTACCTGCCGCACCTGGCGTAGCTGTTACTGTAGCTGGAGTACCAGCACAAACTGTTGGACTATTAACTGTTACTGTAGGATTAGTATTAATAGTTACGATTCCTGATGCACTAGAACTAGTACAACTTGTTGCTGTATCTGTAATAACTACTGAGTAAGTTCCTGAAATTGTTGCATCAAAAGTTGCTACGTTTCCTGGGTCAGTCGCTCCTGTTGGTACGGTCCAAACATAATTATATGTACCTGGCGAACCTGGCGTAGCTGTTACTGTAGCTGGAGTACCAGCACAAACTGTAGGACTATTAACTGTTACTGTAGGATTAGCGTTAATAGTTACAACTGAAGAAACACTTGAACTACTACAACCAGAAGTTGTGTCAGTAATTACAACTGAGTAAGTTCCTGAAATAGCCGCATCAAATGTTGCAACGTTTCCTGGGTCTGTTGCTCCTGTTGGAACTGTCCAAACATAATTATATGTACCTGGCGCACCTGGCGTAGCAGTTACTGTAGCTGGAGTACCAGCACAGACTGTTGGGCTGTTTACTGTAACAGTTGGACTATTAGCATCAACTAGAATTATTGGTGTATTATTAGTTAATAAACAACTATTGATTGACAATAAGAAGTTAGAATAATTACCAGAATTTAAACCTGTAATAACAAATTGACCCGCAGCATTAGTAGTTACGTTGTTTGGTCCAACTGTAGTTGTACCATCTTGATAAGTTAAATCATATGCTTCATTAGGTGCTAAACCAGAAATTGTAATTGTACCATCGGTACCACCACAAGTTGTTGGGTTTGTACTCGTATATAAAGGTTGAGCTTGAATTGTATATGTAGCAATATAATTTGCTCCGTTATTATTGATTATTACTGTATCATCACAATCCGTTGTTGAATTAACATCTCCTGTAACATCATAATAAACTTCTAAAACATAATCACCTGGAGCATAAGCTGTCAAGTTAATTGGAGATTGTGAATCATTCAATACTCTTTGCCATTTTTGGTCACCTGTATTACATGGACCTCCAGATGGGAAAGTACCTCCTCCACAGTTATCAAAGAAAGGTAAATCTAATACTGTAAATGCACCTGGAGTTGTAGCTGCCGGATAAATTCTATAATTTAATCGAGCGCTACAAACATTTGCATTTACTGATTTAAATGTTTTTACCTCTGCACCTCTTAGAATTAATGTGTTTGAATTTTGTACATAGGTTCCTAAATCAGTATTTGGGAAAACATTTGATGCAGGTCCTATTATATCTATACCTGAACCAACAGTATTAAAGAAATTTGAAGTCGCACAATTTGTCAACCAAACTGCATTTGCATAACTACCAAAATCACAATTTGTTAAAACTGTAACATTTAATGTAGTAGTTGTAGCACATTGACCTGGATCTGGTGTAAATGTATATGTACCAGATGCCGTATTACTAACTGTTAATGGTGACCATGTTCCTGTAATTGGAACTGTATTATTTGATGATGTTGGCAACACTGGAGCTGGAGCACCAGAACAAATAGGTGCTGGAGCTAAAAATGTTGGAACTATACTAGGTGTTACAACAATATCCATAGTTGTTGGAAAAGAACATTGTGTAATAGCTGGTGTAAATGTATAGGTCGTTGTACCTACCACATTGCTTACAACAGGTGGTGACCAAGTACCAGTAACACCAGTAGTTGATGTTGTTGGCAACAATGGAGGTGTAGTTCCTTCACAGAATGGAGCTATCTGATTAAATGTTGCATTAACATAATCAACAACTATAATAGTTTGTGTACTTGATGCTGATTGAGGACATAATGGGTTATTATCAGAAGATGTTGCTGTTATATTATATGTACCAACTGCTGTTGGAGAGAATATAACACTACTTCCTGTTGTTGCACTTAACTGAGTAGATGGTGTCCAAGTATAAATACCATTACCACCTGTCGCATTTAAAGTTGCTGTTTGTCCTAAACAAATTGTAGGAGAAGTTGTAGAGGTAGAAGTATTAATTGCAACTGGAGTTTGAATTCCAGTATTTGCTCCAATAACATAACTAGCTACGTCGCCTGCAAATCCATCAATCATTACATAATAGGTCTGACCAGGAGTTAATCCTGTTGCAGTTAAATTGGTTGATCCCGCAGGAACATTTCCTGGACTCCAACATAAATATTCGGTAACTGGACCTGATCCACAAGTTGCAGCACCAAATATCATAATCTGAATACCTAAATTGTCTTGTGAACTTGTAACCCATACATCTAATGATATCGTAGAAGATGAAGCAACAAATGTTAAGAAAGAGTTGTTTTCTAATGAACCACAAAACTCAGCTGATAATTCTGGCCAAGAGTCAGAAGTATATGAAGCCGAAGTATTTCCACAATATCCGTTCAAATTACATATTGGTGTAGCTACAGCACATGTGTTTCCTGCTGCCGTATTTGTTATACAACTTGGAGGAGGAACCGGAGTGCCTATACATAATGTAAATGCAGTAGTTTGATTTGCTGTTGCTGACCAAGTGTAAACTCTTATAAAATAAGTTTGACCAGGTACTAAATTATTAGCAATACTAGTATTAGGATCGCTACAATATAGTTGTGTTAAATTACCGCAAGTTCCTGAGTAAAGTACATGAAATAAATCTGTTGTACTTCCCGTAACGTTATTAAAGTTTATTGTATGTGTGGTACTAGTTGCTGTAAATTGGAACCAGACATCATCATCATCAGTTCCGCCACATGCGTTAGGTTGTGATGAAGCTGTTGCTCCAACTACTGTTCCTGATACCGTTTGAGTACATGTTGTTGTTGGATTAACTGGCGCTACTGTAGCATTGGCACATTCATCATTTGCAATTAATGTTGTAAATGACCTAACATTAGACCATAAACTTATATCTGAAGGTCCGCAAATTGATCTTACATAAACAACATATTGTGTTCCTGAACTTAATCCTGTTGCTAAATAAGGGTTAGTTGTGGTAATAATCCCTGCAGATCCTGCTGTAGGAGGAGGAGAACCAGCTGGTAAAATAAGTACTTCCCATGTTGTTGCTGTTCCTATCTCAGTCCATGAAATTGTTGCGCCTGCTTGTGTTACTGTTGATATAGCAACCGCAGTAGGCTTTGGACAAGTAGGAGCTGGAGCACAAGTTACATTTGCAACCCAACCCGGAGCGTTTACAGAACCATCACTTCTAAACCTGAAAGTTAAACAACCATTTGCACTTGATGCTGTGAAAGGACCAGGTAAATTAGCACCTGTTAAATTACCCCAATAAGAACCTGGTAAACCTCCAGGAACATTTCCTGCTAAATTAGCACTAGCTAATTGAGGAGCTGTTATTGAATTTCCATCAAAAACATATAATCCATCCCAGTTAGCCTCAGTATTAAATGTTGTAAAAGTTACTGTTACTTGTTCTGTAGGTATTGTTGGGCAAATAGTAACTGTATAATCTGAACCATTAGCATAATTAACAGTTGCACCAGCTGGATCTGTAAATATTCCTCCACAAGCTGGTGGTGCAATTTGAGTAGTTATAGTAGTTGGCCCTACCCAGTTACTTAAATCATTTCCAGGACATACAGCTCTAACATATAAATTATAACAAGTATCTGGTGTTAATCCTGTAAATATATGAGGATTTGTAGTAGTTGTTATAAAAGTTGTTGTAGATGCATTTGGAGCTGGAGAACCACAAGGTAACGCTAAAACATGCCATGTAGTTGCAGTATTTGGATTAACCCATGCTAAAGTAGCTGAGTTTGAAGTAACTGCAGATGTTGTTAAAGTATTTGGATTTGGACAAGTTGGCGGCACTGCACATGTTACATTTGCAACCCACCCAGGATTGTTAACAGAACCATCACTTCTAAATCTGAAAGTTAAACAACCATTTGGAGCTGTAGAAGTAAATGGACCAGGTAAATTTGCTCCTGTTAAGTTACCCCAATAAGATCCTGCTAATCCGCCAGGAACATTTCCAGCGCCATTAGCACTTGCTATCTGAGGAGATGTAATTGCATTTCCATTGAATACATATAATCCATCCCAGTTGGCCTCAGTATTAAAAGTTGTAAAAGTTACTGTTACTACTTCTCCAGGAACAGTAGGACAAATTGTTACAGTAGAGTCAGCACCATTAGCATAATTTGCAGCTGCTCCACCCGGATCAGTAAATGTTCCTCCACATGCTGGTGGTGTTATTGTTGTGGTAAATACTGCTGGACCAGACCAAGTACTTAAATCTGAAACCGAACAAGCGCTTCTCACATAAACATTATAACAAGTTTCTCCTGTCAACCCTGTTAATGGAAAAGGATTCGTGTTTGCCGTTACCCATCCTGTAGATCCTGCTGTTGGTGCTGGTGATCCACAAGGTAAAGCTAATACGTGCCACTGTGTTGCAGGTCCTGCTGCAGTCCAAGCTATGTTTGCTGAACTATTTAAAATTGTGTTTGCTGTTACTGAAAAAGGAGCTGGACAAACTGGAGGTAAAGCACATGTTACATTTGCAACCCATCCTGCAGCATTAGTAGTTGCATTACTTCTAAATCTGAATGTTAAACATCCATCAGCACTTGAAGATGTAAACGCTCCAGGATTAGTTGTTCCCCAATAAGAACCTGCTAAACCTCCAGGAACAGTTCCTGCAGGATTACCGCTTAAAAATTGAGGTGATGCAACTGAATTTCCGTTAAATATATATAATCCATCATTACTCGCTTGAGTATTGAATGCTGTAAATGTTACTGTTACAACTTCGCCTGGAGTAGATGGACAAATAACTACTGTTGAATCTAAATTATCAGCATAATTCGCTGCAGCTCCACCTGGATCTGTATATGTTCCTCCACATGCTGGTGGCGGTACTAATGTATTAAATACAAAAGGTCCAGACCAAGCACTAAAAGTTCCATTTCCACAATCTGCTCTTACCCAATATTGATAAGCTGTATCTGGATTTAAACCTGAAATAGGATTTGTTGTATTAGAACTTGTTTGGGTACCTGCACCAGCTGGAATTGGTAAACCAGACAATTGCACAACATATTCCCATGAAGTTGCTCCTCCTGGATTACTCCAAGATAGGTTTCCTCCGTTCAATGATATTCCTGTTACTGCTAAGTTTGTTGGCTGAGCACAATTCAATTGTTGAATAACTAGAGAGTAAGCATATGTTTGAGCTGCTGTTGTTCCAGAAAGTACAATAATATATTGTTGACCCGCTGTTACGTTTAAACTAGGAATTGATCTTACAGTATTAGTTGTGTTTGCTACACCTGCTAAACAAGTAGCGCCAACATTAGCACATCCTTGATATACAAAAATAGATGAACTATTTGAACCTGGAGTCATAGTAATACTAATAGCTCCAGTAGTTGTTGGTGTGTAAGAATAAAACACATCATTTCCTGTCATGAAGTTTGTGGCTGAACCACAAGATGTACCCTGATTGGTATCTGTTGTGTCTCCATAATTAGCTGTATTATCATTTGTACTATAAGGTAGTGTTGTAACCGTAATTGGAGCTACGCATGATAAACCGGGTGTTGCGGTTGCAAAATTAAAAGGACCTACCCAGTTACTTGAACCATCTGTACAAAGAGAGCGGACATAATAAACGTATGCTGTACCTGGCAATAATCCTGTTGCAGGATAAGGCAAGGCACCACTATAAACGACTCCAACTCCTGTTTGAGTTCCAGTTGCAGATGGAAAAACTTCAATTTCCCATGAAGTTGAACCACTTGGATTTGACCAGTTTAAATTTGCTGAATTCTGTGTAATTGAACCTGCTGATAAATTTGTAGGTTCTAAACATCTTTGAACTAATCTTATATCATCTACTAACCATCTGTCACCACCCAAACCTGCAGCAGGCTGAGTATGACGCATTACAAAAGCTATATGGACTTGTGTGCCAGCAGGAAATGCAGATAAATCAACAACTTTTTCTTCATAAACATTGTAAGTTGTATTTAAAGTGGTTTCTGTCCAAGAAGCTGCTGTTATTGTGTAATTTGCAGCTGTAGTTTGTGAACCAGCAGTGACATTTGTATTAACTTTTATAAGATATTCCGTAGCAGATACAGTTGCGATTGTTGATCTTGTCCAGAAACGTAATTGTCCATTTGCAGGAACTGTTACAATTGGTGTTGCCAAATAATCTTCAGAAGTATTTCCGAGACCAATATTTTCACGATCAATAAAAGCACAATTTGTACCTTGATAGGCAGGATAAACAGCTGTGTTTATACCCCATCTTCTTGTTGGACCAACTCCGTTATCAAAAACGGCCCATTGATTTCCAGTTGCACCTGTTCCCAAAGTCCATGGGGTTGGCGTTGTTGGTAAGTCTACACCTGTAGTACCTTCAAATCCTTCAGAACCTGGAGTAGGAAACTGAGAATAACCAACTATTGTAAACAATAAAGCAACAATTAGTAAAGTAATTTTCTTCATTAACGTAGTAATTTAAGTTAATTATTATTATGTATTTGTTTGGTTTTAATCTCCAAATTTAACAAAATTTATAAATAAAGCTATAAAAATGGTGTTTTTAACTAAATAAAATTGTTAAAAATATTTCATGTTGTAGATTGTCGATTTTTTATGCATTTTGTCTATTTTTGCACATAGAAAAGAATATTATGTTAGAAAAAGAAAAAATAGATTTTGAAAAAACAGTCATAGTTGGTATTGTAACTCAAAATCAAAATGAGGAAAAACTTGTAGAATATTTGGATGAATTAGAATTTTTAACTTTTACTGCTGGAGGTGAAGTTGTAAAAAGATTTTGGCAAAAAATGGACAAACCCAATCCGAAGACTTTTCTTGGAACAGGAAAAATGGATGAGATTCATCTTTATGTAAAAGAGCATGAAATATCTACTGTGATTTTTGATGATGAATTATCACCTTCACAACAAAAAAATATTTCAAAAATTTTAGATTGTAAAGTATTAGATAGAACCAATCTTATTTTGGATATTTTTGCTCAACGAGCAGAAACCTCCTATGCTAGAACACAAGTAGAATTGGCTCAATGTCAATATTTGCTACCAAGACTTTCTGGAATGTGGACACACCTTGAAAGACAAAAAGGAGGTATTGGTCTTCGTGGTCCTGGAGAGACAGAAATTGAAACCGATAGACGAATTGTCAGAGATAGAATTGCTTTATTGAAAGATAAAATTAAAACTATTGATAGACAAATGTCTGTTCAAAGAAGTAATCGTGGGGCAATGGTTAGAGTTGCTTTGGTTGGATATACAAATGTTGGAAAATCAACTTTGATGAATGCCGTTGGAAAAAGTGATGTTTTTGTAGAAAACAAATTATTTGCCACTTTAGACACAACTGTTAGAAAAGTTGTAATTAAAAATTTGCCTTTCTTATTGTCTGATACTGTTGGGTTTATTAGAAAATTACCTACTCAATTGGTAGAGTCTTTTAAAAGCACATTAGACGAAGTTCGTGAAGCTGATTTGTTACTTCATGTTGTTGATATTTCACATCCTGATTTTGAAGATCATATAGCATCTGTAAATCAGATTTTAATGGACATTAAAAGTAATGATAAACCAACCATAATGGTTTTTAATAAAATTGACGCTTATAAACATCTTACTATTGAAGAAGATGATTTAATGACCGAAAGAACAACTAAACATTACACTTTGGATGAATGGAAACAAACTTGGATGAGTAATGTTGGTGAAAAAAACGCTTTATTTATTTCTGCAACAGAAAAAGAAAACTTTGAACAATTTAGAGAAATCGTTTATGAAGCTGTAAGAGAAATTCATGTAACGAGATTTCCGTACAATAAGTTTCTTTATCCAGATTACAAAGATGCTATAGAAAAAGAAGAATAAAAAAATGCCTTTAGAAATTCTAAAGGCATTTTTTATATAATTGAATTGATTATGTATTAAAAACCATAATTCACCCCTAAACCAATAATTTGTCTAGTTTGAAAACCTCTAAATGCATTGTCATCATAAATTGTTTGGAATGCAAAATTTGTTGATAAAGTTTTATTGATTTTCATTGCAATATTTAAAGTATAATCAATATCTACATTTTGAGGATCTTCTAAATAGTTTGAATATAAATTTAATATATTTTCAACAGTTACGTTTTCCATTAACTTAAATTTGTAATAACCATTTACAGCTGCTCCAAATTCAAAACGTGTATTATCACCTTGTGCAACACCAAATGAAGAACCAACTGTTGTAAAATGAGGATGAACAATAATTAATTTAGAAGTTGCAGGAGCAATATTTACTTTCAAATTATCGCTTTTTTTCCACATCATACCAGGTCCAAATTGAAAAAAGGCAGGTGAAAAGAAATGAGAAGTTTTTATTCCAGAGCCTAAATCAAATCCAGAGTCTAATTGAGTTTTAAAATTAAAAAATGCTGAATAAAACCAGTATCCTGAAGCTTTTTTACCTAATAATGAATTGAATTCCAATCTATCATCAGACTTTTGCATTTCTTGATCTTTTATTTTTGTAAGACCATAAGCAGCAAATAATCTATTGTCCCAATTCCAATCTCCGCTTTTGTAATTGAAATCATAATTTAATCCCACATTTCCTGAGATGTTACTTTGACCACCTGCTAACCAATTATTGAAAGTTGCTTGATTTGCTAAAAAAGTAAAAGTCCCTTTTTTAACCCATCCATTAGGTTTATCCGCAGCAACTTTTGCAGCTTCTTCAGTTTTTTTTAAGTTCTCTTTTTCTGCGGTTTGAGCTATTGATAAACTCACAGTCATTAAAAAAACTATTGAAAGTAAAATTTTTTTCATTTTGTTTTGTTTTAAAATTTTCGAGTGCAAAGGTAAAAATACATTTGACTTTAACAAACCATATGAAAAAATGTAAGCTATTGATTTTGTAGAATTTAAACTACTTTTTCTTGTATAACGGCACCGCTGAACATGCTTCGCCATACATTATGCTTTTTGCAACTCGTTGAAGATTTTGAATTGCAATGATGTAAGCACTTTCTGGTACTGGTTTTTTAGAACAACCTTTTAAAATTACAGGCTTATCTTGATATGTAGAATAATCAATTTCAGACAAAATCTCTTGATACAACAAAGTATCTAAATCAGATAAATTACCTAAAACAACCTTCTTTGCAAATGGTGAAACATAAACAGTTACAAGGATACTTGCCCAAGCCGGAATTATAGCGTCTGTTGAACAATTAATTGCAATTAATTGCCCTTGATATTGCGACCAATCATGATTTTTTAATGCTTCACGAAAGTCTTTCTCTTTCAAAAGAAATCCTTCATAAAGCCATTTTGATATGTCTATTTGAGTTCGAACTCCATTTGGATAATAATCTTCCAAATCGAAAACTTCAAGTGCAGAATTGGCAACTTTATTTATAATCTCTTCTGACATTTTACAACATTCCTAATTCAAGTTTTGCTTCTTCGCTCATTAAATCTTTGCTCCATGGTGGATCAAAAGTGATTTCAACTTCGCATGATTTAACTACATCAATTTTGGTTACTTTTTCTTCCACTTCACGAGGTAAAGTCTCTGCAACTGGACAATTTGGTGATGTTAAAGTCATTAATACTTTTACTTCATTATCCTCATTAATCATCACGTCATATATCAAACCTAACTCATATATATCAACAGGGATTTCTGGGTCGTAAATTCCTTTTAAAACCTTAACTACATTCTCACCTAAATTAATTTCATCTTTAAATTCTTCCATAATTATTTAATTTTTAGCATTATACGCTAAAGCATACATTTTTATTTGTTTAACCATTGATACCAAACCATTAGCTCTAGTTGGAGAAAGATGTTCTTTCAATCCTATTTCATCTATAAAGTCGGTATTTGCATCTAAAATATCCGCTGCTTTTTGATTTGAAAAGGCTCTAATCAATATTGCAATTATTCCTTTTGTTAAAATAGCATCACTATCTGCAGTAAAAACTATTTTATCTTCGTTCTGTTCCGCATGAACCCAAACTTTAGATTGACAACCTTTTATGATGTTGTCTTCTGTTTTGTACTGTTCATCAATTAAAGGAAGTGCTTTCCCTAAATCGATAATGTACTCATAACGTTGCATCCAATCGTCAAACATCGAAAATTCATCAACAATTGTGTCCTGTATTTCTTGTATTGTCATATTATGCTGAATCATTTCAGTATCAATTATAATCTATTTATTCTTCTTTAACCAAAGAAACCAATTTGTTCACAAACTTTTCAATTTCAACAGGTGGATAACCATGGTCAAAATTTTTGGTTTGATATTCTTTCTCTTTGTAATTAATTATCAACTCTGCGATTGCTGCACCATCATAAACTCTTTTTTGAGTCGGGTCTTTATAAGTTGACAAACTATCAAGTTCTATCTTTTCAAAATATCCAACTAACTCTTTCCAATCAGCATCAGAAATTTTGGAAGTAACTCCTTTGTCGGCGGAGTCTCTTTCTTTAGAAACAGAAATTTCTTGATTTTGTATTGTTATTTTTTGATAAAAACCACGAGTATTAGCTGTATAAACAATTTTTGCATTAGCAATATCGTTTTTAGCTTCTTGCGAACATCCTTTTGCCATAAAAATGGTTAGTACTAATAATGTAAATACTTTCATATGTTTAAATTTTATTTATTAGCGGTAACATATGGTATCGCCTTTTTAATTATTGGTGTTTGCTTACGCAAAAATGTTGTTAATGGCGATTTCATAATGATTGTTTAAGTTAACATCATTTTAGCCTTTTTAACGGCTTCGACAAAGATATCAATTTCTTCTTTAGTATTGTAAAAAGCAAAACTAGCTCTAATTGTTCCTGGAATACTAAAGAAATCCATAATAGGTTGTGCACAATGATGTCCAGTTCTTACTGCTATTCCTAATTTATCTATTATCGTGCCAATGTCATAAGGATGAATGTCATCAATATTAAACGAAATTACAGAAGCTTTTTCTTTAGCCGTTCCATAGATTTTTAATCCTTCTATTTCTAAAAGTTTTTTAGTTCCATATTCTAACAATTCTTGTTCGTAAACAGCAATATTGTCAAAACCTATTTCATTCATGTAATCTATTGCTGTTCCAAGTACAATTCCGCCTTCAATGTTGGGTGTTCCTGCTTCAAATTTGTGTGGCAAATCAGCATAAGTAGTTTTCTCAAATGAAACGGTCGCAATCATTTCACCACCACCTTGATAAGGAGGCAGTTTTCGAAGCCATTCTTCTTTTCCATATAAAATTCCAACGCCTGTTGGTCCACAAATTTTATGTCCTGAAAACACATAAAAATCACAATCCAAAGCTTGAACATCGGGTTTTAAATGAGGTGTTGCTTGCGCTCCATCAATCAAAATTGCAGCACCAACTTCATGCGCTTTTTTAATCATATATTCAATAGGATTAATCGTTCCTAAGGCATTTGATATATGATTAACCGTTACAATTTTAGTTTTATTTGAAAGCAAATTGTCATACTCTGATAGTATTAATTCACCAGCTTCGTTCATTGGAATTACTTTCAAAACAGCTCCGGTTTTTTCGCACAACATTTGCCAAGGCACAATATTACTATGATGTTCTAAAGCAGAAACCAAAACCTCATCGCCAGTTTTCAAAATAGAAGCAAAACCATTCGCCACGGCATTTATAGAATGTGTGGTTCCTGAAGTAAAAATTACTTCGTATGGGAATTTAGCATTAATATGATTTTGAATTTTACCACGAGAAACCTCATACGCATCGGTAGCGTCTTGACTTAATTTATGTACTCCTCTATGAATATTTGCATTCAATTGTTCATAATATTTTGTAATAGCGTCAATAACCACTTTTGGCTTTTGAGATGTCGCGCCATTATCAAAATAAATCAACGGTTTACAATAAATCTGTTGCGATAATATTGGGAAGTCTGCTCGTATTTTATTTATATCTAACATTTCTTTATTTAGAATTTTTCTAAATACAAAAGTAATAAAATTGAAACTGATTTTTACCAAACAGATGTTAATAAAATCATAGTTTTATAAATGTAAAATTTTATAATGATTACTGATTTCATTTTTAATTTATAAATTGCATCAAAATCTATTTACAATGAAAAAATTCTTCAAAATATTCGCGGTTTTACTACTATTAGTTTTAGTTTATCTTCGAATAGAAATTTATCCGCAACTTGATATGATAACTGGTTTTTCATCTAAAAGCGTTACGTCAGGCCATTTTTTAGATAATCGTTCGTTGGAAACCATTGAACAAGGCGATAATGATATTGATAAAATAGATTGGGCAACCAATGAAATTAATGATGCGGAACGATTTGTAACTTCAAAAGTCTATGGATTAAAAGAACGAAAAGCTATTTATCGTGAAGGATTAGGAGCAACATTGATTAACGATGATTTTGATGTTTCCAAACCGTACAATGTTCCGAAAAGGACTAAAATAAATACTAATTTACCTTTTCCTTATGGAAATTTAGACCAAAAAGACACTGTTTTTTCAAATATTGATTATGTCAAATTAAACGCTATTGTTGAAAATGCTTTCGATAAAAAAAGTCAAAAAGACAAGCGAACACGCTCGGTAATTGTAATTTATAAAAACAAAATTATAGCTGAAAAATACGCTGATGGTTTCAATAAAAACTCAAGAATTTTAGGTTGGTCAATGACGAAAAGTATCACAGGAACTTTATTCGGAATTTTGCAAAAACAAGGTAAATTCGATATCATAAAACCCGCTCCAATTGCGGAATGGAAAAGCGATGAACGTTCTAAAATCACCACAAACGATTTACTTCACATGAATTCAGGATTAGAATGGGAAGAAGATTATGGAAAAATTTCGGATGTTACCAAAATGCTTTTTATTGAAGAAGATATGACTAAATCGCAAATCAATAAACCACTAATTGGAAAACCCAATAACACTTGGAATTACTCATCAGGAACAACAAATTTATTAAGTGGAATTTTGAGAAAACAATTCAAAACTCATCAAGAGTATTTGGATTTTTGGTACACCAATTTATTAGACAAAATCGGCATGAATTCAGCTATTGTTGAAACCGATATGGCAGGAAATTTTGTTGGTTCGTCTTATGGTTGGGCAACCACACGTGATTGGGCAAAATTCGGCTTATTGTACTTACACAAAGGCAATTGGAACGGCGAACAAATCTTTGACGAAAGTTGGGCGAAATACGTGTCTACACCAACTAATACTTCCAACGGACAATATGGTGCACAATTTTGGTTAAACGCTGGAGGAAGATTTCCAAATGCTCCAAAAGACATGTTCTACGCAAGTGGTTATCAAGGACAAATGGTAGCGATTTTCCCAAGCCATGATTTAGTTATCGTTCGAATGGGTTTAAAAGAAGACCCTGAATTTGATTTTAATGGGTTGTTGAGTGGAGTTGTTGGGAGTTTAGAAAAATAGGTACATAAAAATGCAAGTTTTTACTTTAAATGTGTAATATTTCTGATTAACTTGTAACTACTTTTGTTAGGTAATCTAAAAAATAAAATCATGAATATGAAAAGGATTTTTGGCGGATTCCTTACGGTTTTAGGAATTGTTGGACTTGTATATACAGCTATAGTTTTTTCAAGTACAGCTGGAAGCGAAAGAGATATAAAGTCTTTAATTATTTATGGAGTATTGGGTGTTGTTTTTTTTGTCTCCGGTATAGGATTAATTAAAACAACTAAAGACGAATCATAAAAACTTAAATAAAAAAAGCTTTCCATTTCGGAAAGCTTTTCTGTTATATAAAAGAAATTTTTATCTACAAATCAAAACCTAAATTAACACCTAATTTATTAGCAATAATCTTAGTAATTCGTTGTTTTAATTCAGGTATTTTAATGCTTTCGATTACACTATTTGAAAACGCATACATCAACAAAGCTTTAGCTTCTTTCTTTGGAATTCCACGGCTTTGCATGTAAAACATAGCGCTTTCGTCTAATTGACCAATGGTGCAACCGTGAGAACATTTTACATCATCGGCGAAGATTTCCAATTGTGGTTTAGCGTTGATTGTAGCTTTATCACCAATTAAAATATTGTTATTTTGCTGAAAAGCATCGGTTTTTTGAGCTTCTTTTTCTACGTAAATTTTTCCATTGAAAACGCCTGTTGAACTGTCAGCTAAAATGGTTTTATAGTTTTGATGACTTTCACAATTTGGCGTTGCATGATTTACAAGTGTGTAATGATCAACATGTTGCTTGTCACCAATAATCGTAATTCCTTTTAAAGTCGAGTCAATTCTTTCTCCAAAATGATAAAAATTCAAGTTGTTTCTGGTAATGTTTCCACCAAAAGAAAACGTGTGCACTGAAACTCTACTTTCCTGTTTTTGAGAAATATAGGTATTATCAATTAGGTTTGCTGTTAGCAAATCGTTTTGAATTTTGTAATAATCAACGATAGCACGTTTTTGAGCAAAAATCTCAGTAACTGCATTTGTCAACACTGGATTTTCGTTCAACGATTGGTGTCTTTCAATGATTTGAACATGAGCATTTTCACCTACAATTACCAAATTTCGAGGTTGCACCATCAAAGCATTTTCAACTCCAGTAGAGAAATAAATGATTTCGATTGGTTTTTCAACCACTTTACTTTTCGGAACATTAATGTACGCACCTTCGTTCGCAAAAGCGGTATTTAATGTAGTTAAAGTCTCGTCTTTACTAGCTATTTTATTGAAATACTCGTCAATAATCATTTTGTATTTTGGCTTTGTCAATGCCGATGACATTAAGCAAACATCCAATCCGTCATGAGTTGTTGATGACAAAAATGAAGAAAATTTCCCATCTACAAAAACCACTTTGTAGGTGTCGATTTCATGAAGAAAATATTTCTTAACCTCAGCAAATTCAATAGCATTTTCGTGTTTTGGAAACACCGAATAATCATTTTTTAGAATGGTATTCAGCGATGTATATTTCCAAGCTTCCTCTTTTTTGGTTGGAAAGCCTTTATTTTCAAAGTTTTTTATAGCCGAAGTACGAACATCATGCAACTGAGAAGTCACATCAATTTGCTCTTCAAATGCCATGAAAGACGATACTAATTTTTCTTTTAAATCCATAATTTTGTTGTCGGTTGTCAGTTGTTTTTGTTGTCCGTTTGAAACCGATAACAGACAACTGATAACTTTTTAAACTAATTCACTTTTAATCCAGTCGTATCCTTTTTCTTCTAACTCGTAAGCCAATTCTTTTCCGCCTGATTTTACGATTTTTCCATCCATCAAAACATGAACGAAATCCGGAATAATATAATCTAACAAACGTTGGTAGTGTGTGATTACTAACACTGCGTTGTTTTCGTTTTTCAATTTATTAACGCCATTAGCTACGATACGAAGTGCGTCAATATCCAAACCTGAATCGGTTTCGTCTAGAATAGCGATTTTTGGTTCTAACATTGCCATTTGGAAGATTTCATTACGTTTCTTTTCTCCACCTGAAAAACCTTCGTTTAATGAACGTGACAAGAATTTTCTGTCCATTTCCAATAATTCTGATTTCTCACGAATTAATTTCAACATTTCGTTGGCTGGCATTTCTTCTTGTCCGTTAGCTTTTCTCTTTTCGTTAATCGCAGTTTTGATGAAATTCGTAACGGAAACTCCCGGGATTTCTACTGGATATTGGAACGACAAGAAAACACCTTTATGTGCTCTTTCTTCTGGTGCTAATTCTGAAATATCTTCACCTTCTAAAAGGATTTCACCTTCAGAAACTTCATAATTTTCATTTCCTGCAATAATAGAAGAAAGTGTTGATTTTCCAGCACCATTTGGTCCCATAATCGCGTGAACTTCTCCAGCTTTTATTTCAAGATTAATTCCTTTTAATATTTCTTTGTCTTCTACCGAAGCATGTAAATTTTTTATTGATAACATTTTTTGAATGTGTTTTTTATTCTGATTTAATATTGATTATCCAACTGATCCTTCCAACGAAATTTCTAATAATTTTTGTGCTTCAACTGCAAATTCCATTGGTAATTTATTTAAAACTTCTTTACTGAAACCATTTACGATTAACGCAATAGCTTTTTCGGTTGGAATTCCTCTTTGATTACAATAGAATACTTGGTCTTCACCGATTTTTGAAGTCGTTGCTTCGTGTTCGATTTTTGCACTTGAGTTTTTACTTTCGATATATGGAAAAGTATGCGCACCACAATTATTTCCCATCAAAAGGGAATCACATTGTGAGAAGTTTCTAGCATTATCTGCATTAGCACTAATTCTAACCAAACCTCTGTAACTGTTTTGTGATTTTCCTGCCGAAATTCCTTTAGAAATAATAGTCGATTTAGTGTTTTTTCCTAAATGAACCATTTTAGTTCCAGTATCGGCTTGTTGAAAATTATTGGTTACAGCAATTGAATAAAATTCTCCAATTGAATTATCTCCTTTTAAAACCACTGATGGATATTTCCATGTTACTGCCGAACCTGTTTCAACTTGCGTCCATGAAATTTTTGCGTTTTTCTCGCAGATTCCTCTTTTGGTAACGAAGTTAAAAACTCCACCTTTTCCTTCTTTATTTCCTGGATACCAGTTTTGAACTGTTGAATATTTTATTTCGGCATTATCTAAAGCAATAAGTTCTACAACAGCTGCGTGCAATTGATTTTCATCACGACTCGGCGCTGTACAACCTTCTAAGTAAGAAACATAACTGCCTTCGTCAGCAATAAGAAGTGTTCTTTCAAATTGTCCTGTTCCTGCTTGATTGATACGGAAATACGTTGATAATTCCATCGGACAACGAACGCCTTTTGGAATATAACAGAAACTTCCGTCAGAGAAAACCGCTGAATTTAGCGCAGCATAAAAATTATCTCTTTGAGGTACAACCGTTCCTAAATATTTCTGTACCAATTCAGGATACTCGCGAATAGCTTCTGAAATACTCATGAAAATGATTCCTTTTTCCGCCAATGTTTTCTTGAAAGTGGTTGCTACCGAAACTGAATCGACAACAATATCCATTGCAACATTGTTCAATTTCTTTTGCTCATCAATAGATATTCCTAACTTTTTATACATTTCTAAAAGGTCTGGATCAACATCGTCAAGTGTTTTGTTTGGATCAGCTTTTTTAGGTGCTGAATAGTATGAAATTGCTTGAAAATCGGGTTTATCATAATGAACATTTGCCCATTCTGGTTCTATCATTTCTTGCCATGCACGAAACGCTTCAATACGCCAATCGGTCATCCATTGCGGTTCTTCTTTCTTTTTAGAAATCGCACGAACAATATCTTCGTTTAATCCAATAGGAAACGTCTCCGAATCCAGATCGGTATAGAATCCATATTCGTATTCTTTGTTTTCTAATTCGACTTTTAAGTCGTCTTCAGTATATTTTGCCATAGTATTTTATAACGAAAATGATTCTCCGCAACCACAAGTTCTACTTGCATTTGGATTATTAAATACAAATCCTTTTCCGTTCAATCCGCCAGAAAATTCTAAAATTGTTCCTGCTAAATACAAAAACGATTTCTTCTCAACGGCTATTTTTACATTATTATCTTCAAAAACTTTATCGTTTTCACCCAACTCTTTGTCAAATTTTAATTCATATGACAAACCTGAGCAACCACCACTTTTTACGCCTACTCTAACGTAATCTTTGGCAGCGTCAAAACCGTCATCTTTCATCATATCGATGATTTTTTTGCTTGCTGAATCAGAAACTTTTATCATTGCTTATTTTGATTTTGTCTAAATTAATGGCAAAGTTACTACAATTATCGATTTTATCAACAAACACTAACATTTTTATAACTAATGTTTCCATAGAAAAAATTGATTTTATCGTTTATCAAACCAACCTATTTAGTAAATTGCAACGTTTTTAAAATTAAAAATCATGAAACTTTATCCAATTGAAGCAGGAAATTTTAAATTAGATGGCGGAGCTATGTTTGGTGTGGTGCCAAAAACCATTTGGAATAAAACCAATCCTGCAGACGAAAATAATCTAATTGACATTGCAGCTCGTTGTCTTTTAATTGAAGAAGGAAATCGCTTAATCCTTATTGACACTGGAATGGGAAACAAACAATCGGAGAAATTTTTTAGTTATTATTCGCTTTGGGGAAACCACTCCTTAGATAAATCATTAGCAAAATATGGTTTTCATCGTGATGATGTAACCGATGTTTTTATGTCGCATTTGCATTTTGATCATTGCGGCGGAAGCGTTAATTGGAACAAGGACAAAACAGGTTATGAAGTTGCATTCAAAAATGCCAAATTTTGGACCAATGAAAACCATTGGGAATGGGCAACCAAACCAAATCAGCGCGAAAAAGCATCATTTCTTTCAGAAAATATCTTACCAATGCAAGAAAGTGGTCAACTTAATTTCATAAAAAGACCTGAAAGTGATTTTTTAGAAAAGTCGGAACTTGATTTTGGAATTTTCTTCGTTGATGGACATACCGAAAAAATGATGATTCCGCATATTCAATATCAAGATAAAACTATTGTTTTTTGTGCCGATTTAATTCCAACTGCAGGACATTTACCTTTACCTTATGTTATGGGTTATGATACGCGACCACTTTTAACAATGCCTGAAAAATCGAAGTTTTTAGAAAATTGTGCAGAAAATAACTTCTATTTATTGTTAGAACACGATGCGCACAACGAAATCATCACAGTAGAAAAAACAGAAAAAGGCATTCGATTGAAAGAAGTTTTTAAATGTGAAGATATCTTAATCTAATGTTAATCATTTTTAAATTCTAATAAAACTAAATACTTTTAAACCAATTTTTTAAAATAATAATAATGAAATTAATAAAACCTTTTTTTATCTCCGCTGTAGTAGCGCTTGCACTTACAAGTTGTAGCCCATCATTAGCTCCAATGGTTGGAACAAATCCAGCAAATATTGATAAAACTCCATTAAAAACAACTCCAATCAGTGAAGCTGATATACTTAGATGGAGTCATTTAGATTTAGTTAAAGATACTATTCCCGGAATGAGTGTTGACAAAGCTTATAAAGAGCTTTTAAAAAGTAAAAAAGGGACAAAAATTATAGTGGGTGTAGTAGATTCTGGACTTGATATCGATCACGAAGATTTGAAAGGTAAAATCTGGACCAATAAAAAAGAAATTGCTGGTAACAAAAAAGACGACGACAATAATGGATATACTGATGATGTTCATGGTTGGAACTTTTTAGGTGAAGCAACCGATGAGAATTTAGAGTTAACTCGTATTGTAAAAAAAGGTCCAAACACTCCAAATTATGCTGAAGCTAAAGCTGAATTAGATGCTAAATTAGCGGAAATGATGCAATACAAACCTCAAATGGACATGATTTCTAAAGCTGATAAAGCGATTAAAACTCATTTGAAAAAAGAAACATATACTATTGATGATTTGAAAAAAATTGTTACCACTGATGCCGCTTTAAATCAAAACAAAATGATAATGTTGAGCGTTGCAACACAAGTTGGTCCAAATTTTCAAGAGGAAATGAAAGGTCAAATAGATTATGTATACGATCAAATTAACTATAACTTGAATGTAAACTTTGATGGTAGAAAAGCCGTTGGCGATAATCCAGAAGACATCAATGATAAAAAATATGGTAACGGAAACGTAAAAGGACCAGATGTTGAGGACGCAAGTCATGGTACGCATGTAGCTGGAATTATTGCTCAAGTAAAAGGAAATAATAAAGGTGGAGATGGCGTTGTAAATAGTAATGTAGAAATAATGGCTCTTCGTGCTGTTCCAAACGGAGATGAATATGATAAAGATATTGCATTGGCTATTCGCTATGCTGTAGATAATGGTGCTAAAGTAATTAATGGAAGTTTTGGAAAAGATTATTCTCCACATTCTGATTGGGTTCAAGATGCTATAAAATATGCCGCAAGTAAAGACGTTTTAATCGTTCATGCTGCAGGAAATGATGCTAAAAATATTGATACGGCTCCAAATTTCCCAACTGATGAAGTTAATGGTGTTGAAGTTGCAGATAACATGATTACAATTGGCGCTTTAAACTACGAATATGGATCAAAACTTGTTGCTGATTTTTCAAATTTTGGTGTAAAAAATGTTGATGTTTTTGCTCCTGGAGTTAAAATTTATGCCACTATTCCAAACAATAAATACAAATACGAACAAGGAACATCAATGGCTTCACCAAATGCTGCTGGAGTAGCTGCGTTAATTCGTTCTTATTACCCAAATTTAACAGCATCTCAAGTGAAACATATTCTTATGGATTCTGGAACTCCAATATCAGCAAATGTTGTTGTAGGTGAGCAAAAAACTACTGTCCCATTTTCAAGCACTTGTGTTTCAGGTAAAATTGTTAATGCTTACAATGCTTTGTTAATGGCAGAGCAAATGTCAAAAAAATAAAAACTATAGTATCAAACTAATGGAAGAGCATAACGTTCTTCCATTTTTTATTTAAAATCTGATGAAAAAATTTATTGCGCTTTCTTTTTTTATTATAAGTTTTTCGACTTCTTTTTCGCAAAGTAATAGTTATTGGCAACAAAAAGCTGATTACAAAATGGAAGTTTCGATGGATGTTAAAACATACCAATACAAAGGAAAACAAGAATTAATTTACACTAATAATTCTTCAGATACTTTACGAAAAGTTTTCTACCATTTGTACAATAATGCTTTTCAACCAGGAAGTGAAATGGATATGCGATTGCAGTCTGTAAAAGACCCAGATGGCAGAATGGTAAATAAAATTAAAGTTGACGATAAAACAACTAAAAACGAAAGTCGAATAGCCAAATTATTACCAAATGAAATTGGTTATTTACACATTTCAAATTTTAAACAAGACGGCCAAAGTGCTGTTGCTAAAGAAGTAGAAACTATCTTAGAAGTTACTTTAGCAAAACCTATCTTACCAGGTAAAACGACAACTTTCACATTAGATTTTGATGGACAAGTTCCAATTCAAATTCGCCGTTCTGGACGAAATAACAAAGAAGGTGTAGAACTTTCAATGGCACAATGGTATCCAAAAATCGCCGAATTTGATTTTGAAGGATGGCACGCCGATCCTTACATCGCAAGAGAATTTCATGGTGTTTGGGGTAACTTTGATGTAAAAATAACAATAGACAAGAATTACCTTCTTGGCGGAACAGGCTATCTACAAAACGGAAACGAAATTGGATATAACTATCAAAACGAAGGTATTACTGTAAAAATCCCTAAAAAACAGAAAACATTAACTTGGCATTTTGTAGCTCCAATGGTGCACGATTTTACTTGGGCAGCAGATAAAAATTACATCCACGATGTAGTAAAAACCGATTTTGGAACCACACTGCATTTTTTATACAAAAACAATCCTAAAATTATTGAAAACTGGAAAATAGCACAACCAAAAACCGTTCAATTATTAAACTTTTTTAATACTACCGTTGGTAAATATCCTTATGAGCAATATTCAGTAATTCAAGGTGGCGATGGCGGAATGGAATATGCAATGTGTACTCTAATTTTAGGCGAAGGAACACTTCAAGGATTAATTGGTGTTATTGCTCACGAAATGGGTCATTCTTGGTTTCAACATGTTTTAGCTACTAACGAGAGTAAACACTCATGGATGGATGAAGGATTTACCTCGTTTATAGAAGATTTAGGAGTTAATGAGTTGGATGAAAAAAAAGTCGCTAATCCGTTTGCTGGTGCATATAAAGCTTACATAAATTTAGCAAATTCTGGCAAAGAACAACCACTTTCAACTCATGCTGATAGATATGATGAAAACAGAAGTTATAGTATCGCTTCCTACAGCAAAGGTGAACTTTTCTTAACTCAGTTAGAATATCTTATTGGAAAAGAGAATTTGATGAAAACAGTAAAAAGATTTTACTCAGAATTTAAATTCAAACATCCAACGCCTAATGACATCAAACGAACAGCAGAAAGAGTTTCGGGAGCAAATCTAGATTGGTATTTAACCGATTGGACCAAAACTCTTAATACTATTGATTATGGAATTAAAAATGTTGTAGAAAGTGATGGGAATTTTCTAAAATCAACCAAAACTAAAATTTCTCTCGAAAGAATAGGAAGAATGCCAATGCCAATAGATATTTTAGTAGAATATACCGATGGTACAAAAGAAACTTTTTACATTCCGTTGCGAATGATGAGTTTTGAAAAAGAAAATCCAACACCCGAAATTAAAAGAACTATTCTGAAAGATTGGGCTTGGGGAAACCCGAATTATTTCTTTGAAATTGATAAAGAGAAAACAGCAATTAAAAAAATCACTATTGATCCTAGCGGTTTAATGGCAGATGTAAAGCCTGACAATAATTCTTACGAAATAAAATAAACCAAAAAGCGTTCTAAAGTTGGAACGCTTTTTTTTGGAATAGAATTTGTAGTTTTACACTCGATTAAATTTCTTATTTATGAAACCTTTACATTTTATACTTTTTTTACTTACCATAAACCTAGGTTTACACAAAACCTCAGCACAAGTTTACACTTTCAAAACGAGTAGTTTGAGTGTTATGGATAAAAATTCTAAAGGTGGTTGGAACGAATGGACCGAATTTAAAAAAGCCGAAATTATAATTACTTTAGACGCTAATAAAGATCGATTTGTTATCAATTCAAAAGAACTTCAATTGTATAAAATTGAATCCTATCTTGAAAAAGTTTCAAATGAAAATGATGATACTTTAGGTTTTATTTGCACTGATAATGATGGTGTTAAATGTGCTATTCTAATTGTTACTCGCAAAAAAGAAAACAATAGAATGCAGTTTTACATCAACTATCCTGACTTGAAAATGGTGTACAATATTTATACTACCAAATAATTTGTCAACAGAAGTGGATTTCAAATATCCGAAAAACGAAAAACTTAAAAGCAGAAAAACCATCGATTTGCTTTTTACTGAAGGAAAATCTGTCTCAAAATTTCCTTTACGGTTGGTTTATACACCTATAGAAGACTGTGAAGGAAAAATAAAATTTGGCGTTTCTGTTTCTAAAAAACATTTTAAACATGCGGTAGATAGAAATTATTTTAAACGCGTTTTACGAGAATGTTACAGATTAAATAAACATTTGATACACGATAATTTAGACCAAAAATATGCTGTCATGTTTTTTTATCAAACCAAAGAACGACTGACTTATGCCGAGATTAATGAAAAAACAATTTTGCTTTTCGAAAAATGGATAGCCGTTCTTAAAGAAGAACATTTGAAATTGAATTCTTAAGGATAAATTAAAAAATTAGTTTTCTAATCATATTACAATATATTTGACACTGTTTATTACTTTCGTAAATTCATAATAAAAGAAAAAGAAATACAATTATGTTTCAATACTTTAAAAAAAGATATATAATTCCGATTGTTGCCTCGGGTTTTTTATTTGTTGGCGCTAGTTTCAAAGACGATTTTTTTGAAATTGCTAAGCAAATTGAAATTTTCACAACACTTTTCAAAACCGTAAATCAAAACTATGTTGATGAAGTAAATCCTTCTGAATTGATGGATAAAGCAATCAAAAGTATGTTAGCTGATTTAGATCCGTATACTAATTATTTTAACGAACAAGATGTTGTAAAATTTAAAATAAACAACACTGGTGAATATACTGGAATTGGCGCGATGATTACTCGAAAAGAAGACAAGCTAATCATCAAAGAACCTTACAAAGGATTTCCTGCAGACAAAGCCGGATTGAAAGCTGGTGATGCCATTATTCAAATTGGTGATGTGCTTTTAGCAGATTTTAAAGAAGATGCTTCTCAATTGTTAAAAGGAGCTAAAAACACTAAAGTTGAAGTAAAGTACCTTCGTCAAGGAAAAACGCTAACTGCACAAATTGTATTGGATGAAGTTGAAATAAAAGCCGTTCCATTTTTCTCAAAAATTGATGAAAAAACAGGATATATTGTTCTTTCTGCTTTCAACAGAAAAACCACTCAAGAAACCAAAGAAGCACTTGAAAAACTTAAAGCAGATGGTGCCGAAAGAATTATTTTAGATTTAAGAGGAAATCCAGGAGGTCTTTTAAACGAAGCAGTTAATGTGTGTAACCTTTTTGTGCCTAAAGGTGAAGTTATTGTAACAACTAAATCTAAAAATCCTAAGTATAATGTTACTTACAAGACAACTAGAGAGCCTATTGATTTGCAAATTCCATTAGCGATTATCGTTGATGGAAAAAGTGCATCGGCTTCTGAAATTGTTTCTGGTGCTTTGCAAGATTTAGATCGTGCCGTTGTAATTGGTAGCCGAAGTTTCGGAAAAGGTTTAGTACAAAGGCCTATTGATATGACTTATGGAACTCAAGTAAAAGTTACAATTTCTCGTTATTATACACCATCTGGAAGATGTATTCAAGCATTAGACTATTGGCATAAAGACAAAGACGGAAAAGCTACTCGTACAGATGCTTCAAAATATACAGCCTTCAAAACCAAAAAAGGAAGAACAGTTTATGATGGTGGTGGAATTCAGCCTGATGTAGAATTGGAAGAAACTAAACTAAGCACTATTGCTGAGGTACTTCAAAAAAACGATGGTATTTTTAATTATGTAACTAATTACTACTACAAAAATCCTTCGCTTGGAGATAAAATTCCAACCATTACTGATACTGATTTTGCAGACTTTAAAGCATTTTTGAAAAAAGAAAAAATTAGCTTCGATACCGAAACAGAATTGGCTTTGAAAAACACTTTAGAAAAAGCTAAAAAAGAAAAAATTGACGAATCTATTAAAGCTCAATACGATCAATTATTTGCTGCTCTACAAAAAAGTGAAGAAGCGCTTTTAGATAAAAATCAGAAGGAAATTAAGAAATTAATTCTGGATGAAATCATTAAACGTTATCAATACAAAGAAGGATTGTACCAATATTATGTAAAAAATAATCCAGAAATTGCTAAAGCGAATTCTATATTGGCTAACCCAACTGAGTACAACAAAATACTACAATAATGTTTCGATTTTTAAAATATTTACCGCTTTTATTTTTTGGTTTTATTTCGGCTCAAGAGGAAGCAGTTTATTCTGTCTATTTTGAATTTGATAAATTTTCTTTAGATGATAAACAAGCTAAAGAGGTAGTCAATTTCATTAAAAATACGGATTCAACTAGAATTGAATCGGTACAAATTTTTGGTTACACCGATGATATTGGAAAAGAAGCTTATAATTTTAAACTTTCTACCAATAGAGCCAATACCATTCAAAATAAACTGATAGAAAACGGCATCAAAAACAAAATCATCGTTACCATTGAAGGAAAAGGAAGAATACTCATTGATGATGACATTGTAGATAATCTTCCCGAAAAACGCTCTAAAAATCGCCGTGTGGATGTTGTTTTAAACTTAAAAGAACTTCCTAAATTGGTTTTGCCTGGGTTTTATAATATGATTCAAAAAAATCATGTGGTAGGCGATCATATTTATCTTGAAAATATTCTTTTTGACAAAGGTAGTAGCCACCTTACAACTAAAGCCAAAAGTGAATTAGACAAGGTTGCGCTTTTGTGTTTGAGATATAAAAACTTAGAATTTGAAATTCAAGGACATGTTTGTTGCACGCCGCCAAATCAAAAAGAAGCTATTGATAAAGATACTAAAAAACGTCAATTATCTACCAACAGAGCACAATCTGTCTATAAATATTTGGCATTTAGAAGAGTTCCAAAAAACAGAATGACATTCAAAGGATACGGAAATACTGTTCCGCTTGGTAAAGAACCTGAATATGACCGACGAGTTGAGTTGGTAATTACCAAGATATAATTTATGAAGCAAATTTATTTGTTGTTCCTTTTTTGTTGCTCCATTCTCTATTCACAAGAAGAACAAAAATCAATTGTAGTTTTATTTAATTCAAACGAATTTGCTTTATCTTCTGAGGCTGAAGGAACTTTAAGTGCTTTTTTTTCTGATGAAACTTTAGTCATTTCATCAATTTCAATTGAAGGTTTTTGTGATGATGTTGGCTCTATAGAAAACAACTTGATTTTATCTACAAATAGAGCACAATCAGTTGCAAATTTTTTAAAAAGTGAATTTAACCTAAACTGTAATTCCGTACTTGGTAAAGGTGAACTTCCTTTAGCAAAAAACTCATCTGTAGAAGAAAACAGAAAAAATAATCGAAAAGTAGTAGTTCTTGTAACTTTTTCTAAAATTTTTGATTCTCAAAAAAAAGAAATAAATCAGAGTAAAATCATTAACGACAATTACAAATCTTTTTCAGATGTATTAGCTGCTGGCGATAAAGTTCTAATGAAAAACTTGGTTTTTATAGGAAGCTCAACGGTTTTTGAAAATACCGAACAAGCATTAATTGAATTAGACAAAGTAGTTAGTTATCTTAATAATAATCCAAATACAACTATCGAAATTCAAGGTCATGTCTGTTGTATTGGTAAAGCTCATAGCGATGCCTTTGATAAACTTTCGGGAAAAACCAATTTGTCTCACACCAGGGCGCAAAAGGTATATGATGATTTAATAAAAAAAGGAATCTCACCAAACCGAATGACTCACATGGGTTACGGAAGAAAATTTCCTATTCCTGGTGGAATTGAATCTGATAATAAACGTGTTGAAATTTTAATTACGAAGATTTAATGCTCTCGTTTCATTTCAATATGCGGAATATCGTCTTCTAGATACATTTCGCTAGTTTGAACAAAATCATGGCTTTCGTAGAATTTCTTCAAATACAATTGAGCTGAAATAGTAATTTTAGTTTCTTTAAAATAAGTTTCTATACCTTCAATAGCTTGTTGCATCATTTCGTGTCCAAACTTTTTATCGCGCGCTTCAGGATGAACAATAACTCTTCCGATGGAAGCATTATCGAAATAGTCTCCTGCTTTAAACAATCTTGCGTAGGCTACAATTTTGCCTTCTAACTCGCCAAGTAAGTGTAATGCTTTTTCATCTTTGCCATCAATGTCTTGATAAACGCAATTTTGTTCCACTACAAAGACAAGAGAACGAAGTTGCAGTAAAGAATATAGTTCTCGAAGAGATAGTTCGTTAAATCGCTTTATTTTCCACTGAATGCTTTCTGCCATTTTATTTCTTTTTTAAAAACTGAACCGATTTAATAATAGATTCCAATTCGAACATTAAATCTCTTTTTTGTTTTGATGGTGCGTAGCAAAATCCTTCAATTATTAAAATTCTGTTATTGGTTTTGTCAATAATAGCATAATTGATAAATGGTCCATTCATTGATTCGTGAAGTAATTCCCAATTTCCTTTAGTTTCAAATGTCTCTCTATTGAAAATTTTGGTTTTAGAAAAATACGGTGAAAATGCTGGTTCTGTAATCATTCTGGTTTTTGGAACAGCTCCATGAATATAAATCCTACCAATAGAATCGCGAATTTGAATTATTCTATTTACTGCTTTACCATTGTCTTTAATGCTATTTAATGGTACTTGATAAAAAACCAAACTCATGTTACCGCTTGTGATATCTTTTTTGAACCAAATAAACTTTTTTCCATGCATTACCATTCGGTATTTGGAAGGAATGTTAATCTTGATGTTGAATTTCTCTACTACTTTTTTGAAATCTAAAACAGAATCTTTTTTTATTCTGTCCTGGTAAACTTTGATTTCAGAAGTTTTTATTCTGCTAATAATAAGCGAATCATTTGCTTGAATCGTATCTAAAATCTCTTGAACCGTTTTGCCTGAAACATGAACAACTATTTGAGGATTAGCATATTCATTATTTTCAATTCTAAACTGACTTTTAGCTTCTTTTTTAACAACAATAATATTTCTACTATTGCTCATAAAACCTTCTAGTAGTTTTACTGGATATTGATTCAATGTAAAAATGGGTTCTTCTTGGGGTAAACCAACAACTGGTGATGCAAATTTATTTCGTACGCTATCACCAATTTCTCCATTCCAAAGTTGGTCGTCGATAATAACGGCAACTTCGTTGGTTTTTCGGGAAGTTTCACTAGTGTTTTTAACTTCTTTAGAATCGCAAGAAGTTAGAAAAATAGCTACAATAGAAAATAAAAAAAGAGCTTTATTCATGATTAGAAATAAAGCCCAAATTTATGTAAGATTTTTGTATTATCCGTTAATTTTTAATTTCATTCCAGGTTGGATGCTTTCGCCTTTAATGTTATTCCATTTTTTAATGTCTGAAATGGTAACTCCAGGGAATTTTTGAGAAATACTAAATAAAGAATCTCCTTTTCTTACTTGGTACATTTTCTCTTTAGCTTTCTTCTGATTGGCTGCATAATCGTTTTTCTTAGCTTTTTTATCTGCTATAGAAGCGATTTCTTCTTTACCAACTATTAGTTTGTCACCTTCTTTGATATTTGTATCTGAAAGCGAGTTTAATTCTAATAAATCATTAACAGTTGTATTGTATTTTCTAGCAATAGTTCCAAGATATTCACCTTTACCAACTACGTGTTCAATATTTTTTAGTTCTCCTTTAGAAATTGATTCCTCTTTAGCTTCTGCTAAACTTTCACCTGAAATAATTAATTGCGTTCCTACTTTTACATTGGTATCAATTAAATTATTCCATTCTTTAATATTTTGAACTGTTACATTGTTTTTCTTAGCAATAGCTGTCAAATTATCACCTTTAGCTACAACATAATAGTTTTCAGATTTTGAAGTTGTATCAACTTTTTCTTCTTTTTTCGCTTTAGAAATTTTTGGTTCAACTGTTGCTATTTCTTCTTTTTTAGATGTAAAAGGTTGTTTAACTTCTTTCTTAACAGTTGTAACTACTTTCTCGTTTTTGATAATTTTTAGGTTATCGCCTAGACCAATATTGCTTCCTTTTATTTTATTCCACTTTTTAATATCGGCAACAGAAACTTCATATTTATCGGCAATTTCTCCAAGTACATCACCTTTTTTAACTTTATGATATTTAGTAACATCTTTGTAAGTTACCACTTTTTCTGTCTTGAAAACTTTTTCAGCTTTTACTTCATTTGAAGCAATACTAGTGTTTTCATTAGAAATTACTTTAGGCAATTTGGTTGCAACTGAATCGGATTTTGACTCTTTTTTGTCTTTGTAAGCTATTCTTTCTGTAGAGACAATTTTAAGATTTCTTCCTAAAGGTGCTTTGTTGCTTCTTAATCCATTCCACTTTTTGATATCACCAATTGAAACTTGATATTTATCTGCAATTTCGCTAAGATTATCTCCTTTCCTTACTTTATGATATTTAGTTCTAGTGGTAAATTCTCTCTCTGCAAAAGCTACATTAGTAGAATCATTTTGTTTGACAGATGCTAGACGCTCATAAGGACGTTCTCTTTTGTCTGCTTGATATTTTACATATGCGTAAACCTTGTCTTCGTTAGAAGCAAAAATTGCAATTTTGTCTTTTGGTAATCTCAAAAAGTTTTTTTCACCTGAAATTGCTGGAATTTCATTTCTCTTAAACGATGGATTAAAAAACTGGATTTCAGCCACTGGAACATCTAACAAATCTGAAATTTGCTTGAAGGTCATGTGGTTTTTGATCATAATTGTGTCAGTTGCAAAATGATTAGCGACTGCTCTATTTGGCACAATTCCGTGTTCTTTATGATATTCAAAAATATACATTGTTGCTAAAAAAGCAGGAAGATATCCTTGAGTTTCCTTTGGAAGATTTTTTCTAATGTTCCAATAATTTTGTTGACCTCCTGAACGACGAATAGCTTTGGCAACATTTCCAGGACCAGAATTGTAAGACGCTAAAACTAAATCCCAATCACCAAAAATTTTATACATATTGGTCATGTATTGGGTTGCCGCTTGACTTGCTCTTAGTGGATCGCTTCTTTCATCAACATAAGAAGTAATGTTCAAACCATATTGTTTTCCTGTTTGATACATAAATTGCCACAAACCTGTTGCACCAACTCTAGAAACCGCTCTCGGATTTAAAGCAGATTCAACAACAGCAAGATATTTAATTTCTAATGGGATGTTTTGAACCGCTAAAGCTTCTTCAAAAATTGGAAAATAAAACTGAGATATTCCCATCAAACGTTCAAATCCTTTTTTTCTATTTTTTAAGAAAGATTTGATAACATTTTCTAAACCAATGTTGTATTCAATATTGAAAGGTGATTTTTCGTCTAATATCTTTAAACGTTCTTTCAATAATTCTGTTGGTAATTCGTAATCAACAGGTTTATCGATATCAATATTTTTTATATCTTCTAGAAGTGTGCTGTAAACGTCTAAAGAGGTTAATTCTTTCATCCAAAGACTATCAATACACGAGGCCATTTCGTCATTAACGAAAGTTGCTTTTATTGAATCTAAGTAGGAAATTTTGGTCTCTTTTTTTACAATCGAATCTTGTTGTGTTGCAACTTCTTGTCCGAAAACAACTGAAGAAGCTACCAAAAGAAACGCTGTTAATTTATTTTTTATAATCATATTTTGTATTCTCAAAAATTTGTTAATCAGCATTTTATGCTAAAATGCAAAGTTACTAACTATAACGCAACAATATGTTTAATTATTGTTAAAGTCTTTTTTTAGTCTAAAATTGCCTGAATACCTGGTAAAACTCTTCCTTCAAGCATTTCTAACATAGCTCCACCACCAGTAGAAACGTAACTCATTTTATCTTCTAATCCAAACTGTTTTACGGCTGAAACTGAGTCGCCACCACCAACTAGTGAAAAAGCGCCATTTGCAGTAGATTCTGCAATATATTCGCCTAAAGTAATGGTTCCGTGAGCAAATTTTTCCATTTCAAAAACACCTAACGGACCATTCCAAAGGATTGTTTTTGAATCCATTATAATTTTTTTGAAATTTTCTAATGATTTTGGTCCTGCATCAAGTCCTTGCCATCCGTCAGGAATTTCACGAACATCAACAATTTGTGTTTCTGCATCATTTGAAAAAGCATTGGCAGCAACAACATCAACTGGAATATGAATGTGAACATTCTTTAATTTGGCTTTATGTAAAATTTCTAAGGCTAGATCTAATTTATCATCTTCACAAATAGAATCTCCTACTTTTCCTCCCAAAGCTTTGATGAATGTAAAAGTCATACCACCACCAATAATCATGTGGTCTACCTTATCTAAAATGTTTTCAATAACGGTGATTTTAGAAGAAACTTTAGAACCACCTAAAATAGCGGTTACTGGTTTAACAGAATTATTTAAAACTCTATTCAAACTATCTATTTCTTTTGCCAAAAGCAATCCGAAACATTTTTGATTTGGGAAAAATTGTGCCACAATTGTTGTAGAAGCATGAGCTCTGTGGGCAGTTCCAAAAGCATCATTTACATAGATATCTCCAAGTTGCGAAAGTTCTCTAGCAAAATCAATATCTCCAGCTTCTTCTTCTGCATAAAAACGTAAATTTTCTAGAAGTAAAACTTGACCTGGTTGTAAATTTGCAGCAGCATTAAAAGCAACTTCTCCTCTACAATCTGAAGCAAATTCAACATTTGTTCCAAGAACTTCTGAAACTGTTTTAACGATATGTTTTAAAGAATATTTTTCTTCTTTTCCTTTTGGTCTTCCTAGGTGCGACATTAAAATTACACTTCCGCCGTCTGTAAGAATTTTATCAATTGTTGGCTTTGCAGCTTCAATTCTATTGGTATCTGTAACATTAAAATTTTCGTCTAACGGAACATTAAAATCTACTCTGATTAAAGCTTTTTTATCTTTGAAATTGAAATCGTTTAAGGTTTTCATTTAAATTGCAGTGTTAATTGATATTAATCTGCAAATATAAGTATTTTGTTTTTTATTAAAAATGAGAAATATCAGGTCTATTCATCATCTGATTCTTCGTCACGCACAGAGTGTATTTTTACTCCTTCGCGTCCGAAAATACTACATTTAAAATCAATTTCTTGGATAATTTTTGGAAACATATTTTTCTTTTCTACAATTGATTTATAGATTCCGTATATAAGTATATTAATCGTCATTATCTGTGATTAAAGCGTTGTTATTGTTTACTGATAAAATCCAAATTTTTCCTTGGTAAGTGTTATTTATTTTAGAAAGATACAATGCTTGCGCTTCTTGTTCGTTATCGACCTTTTTTAAATAAACATATTTATAATTATTCATTGGGTTGACCAACACTTTTGGTGTCAATCCTTTAGCTTTTAATGAATTGAAAAAGTTAACCGAATTTTCTGATACTGAAAACACATTGGCAACAATATAATATCCTCTTGGTTCGTTTGGTATTGAAACAATCTGAACATCAAAAAGTTCTTTTTTGTTTGGTTCTTTTATTACAACTTCTTGTTTGTTAGGCAGCTCTTTTATACTCGCATCAGCAATTAATTCATTATTGTTTTTATTAATAGCCAAAATTTGAATTCTGTCTTCGTAAGTTTCATCTAGTTTTGAAAGATATAAATCGACTATTTCATTTAAATCATTGTTTTTCTTTAGATAAACATATCGATAATTGTTTAAAACATTAGTAAAAAAGTCGGCTTCGATATCTTTTGATTTTAGAAAAGTCACAAACTCTATTGCGCTTTGTTCTGTTTTAAAAATATTAGCTACAATATAATAACCTGAAGTTGCAGATGAAATTGATGCAGTCTGAACTTCAATAATATTATTTTTACTGTCAATAAAAGTGTTTTTTCTATTTCTGTTAATAGATGAACTTGTTCTATAATCTTCAATTAAAAAATCTTTGTTAGCTGGTATAAATTTTAACAGATTGTTTTTTGAAGCGACTTTCAATGGTTTATCATCATTTGCAGCATATATAACTTCCTCTTTTGAAGGAGTTACCTCTACACCAAATGCAGTGAAAAACATAAAACATCTATCACCTACTGATTTTAATCTTAAAGTAGCTTCTTTGATATTATTTCCAATGATTGTATTATTCGGATTTGGTATTGTAAACAAACATGTGTCGTAACCTAGCGTGTTTTTACTATCAGGATATCTATTTATGAAATTCTGATTTTCTATAGTTATCGAACTATTAAAAAAGTTGTTGTCTTTTCTAATGTTTGTGCTTAATGGTGTAAAAAGTTTACTTTCGTTTGAACTAAAAAGTAATTGATCACCCAAAAGGTTGTTATCACCTTCTAAAGCGGCACAAGCAATTTTTGCTCTAACATTTCCTTCTGGTAAAGTTTGAAATCCGTTAAATACAATATCTGTTGACTTGTCTGTAACACCTGCGAAACCATCATAACTTGATACAAACTTTCCACTCATATTCTGGTCTTCGTAAACAATAAAAATAGTCCACCCAGCAGAAACACCTCCTTCTATTATACCTTGAGTTGCTTTTACGTTAGCAACTGAATAAACACCCGAAGCATTTGATAATTCTTTTAAATAATCTGTGATATCTGCGTAAACTGCATAAGGTGCAATTTCATCAAACTCATTTTTACCAGCACCATCAAATATAACTTGACCTGAAACATCTATGTATTTCTCTTTATTAGGTAATTTTAATTTTACACTAGAAAAAGTTCCTCTTGAAGCGTCTGTTGGAATAAACTTTTTTTCTGATTTTTGAATTCCTGCATTATAACGATAGGTTCCTGACCAATAAAGTCCTGCATAAACAATTTTTTTTCTGTTAGAATTCTCAAGATATAACTCAGCACTACTTGAAGAAAAAGTAGATTCATCTTCATCAATATCAATATAAGCCATATCAAATTCATCATTCAATTTGGCATAAGAAGTAAGATTATAGTATGGTTCGTTTGGACCACTAGTAAAGTCAACTCTGTTTACACTATTATTGGCAATTATAGTCATATCGCCTTTCACAAATCCTTGATAACGAATTTTAAACGGAACCGAAAGTTGAGCAAAATTGGTTGTGCTAACCAATAACATAGTTAGAAAAACTATTTTTCGAAGAGTAATTTTAGCATTCATAATTCTAAGTTTTTTAGATTGGGGTCTTTAAAACATTTGAAAAAATCGTTATTAACAATTCAAAATTATAATAAATATCGATTAAACGCATCATTTAACCGATTAAATGCTGTTTTTTATTGTTTTTGAATGCTTTTTCCTGCTTATTAATTATATTTATATGTTTTTTCCTACGTTTTTTTTAAAGTTATCAACAAAACAAATACTAATTTTTATTATCTTTGCTTATGCAGTTTTCAGAAATTTTAGGTCAAGAACACATTAAGAACCACTTAATTAGAAGTGCAAGCCTTGGAAGAATTCCACATGCGCAACTATTTGTTGGTCAAGAAGGTTGTGGAACTTTAGCAATGGCAATTGCCTACGCACAATATATCGTTTGCCAAAATTCTGGAAATGAAAATATTGGACAGAATGAAGCTTGTAATTTAAAATTCAATCATTTACAACATCCTGATTTACATTTTGTTTATCCAACTGTTTCTACTGAAGATGTAAAAACAAAACCAAAAAGTTTAGACTTTATTCAAGAATGGCGCCAATTCATAACTGAGAATGTTTATGGTGGCTTATTTGATTGGTACAAAATATTGGGAGTTCAGAATAAGCAAGGAATGATTCGTGTTGAAGATGCCTCTGAAGTATTGAAATCATTAGCGTTGAAATCGCACGAAGGAGGTTATAAAATAATGATTATTTGGATGGCCGATAAAATGAATTTAGATGCATCCAATAAACTTTTAAAACTACTTGAAGAACCAACAGATAAAACAGTTTTTATATTAATTTCTGAAAAAGAAGAAGATATAATTCAAACCATTCGTTCGCGTTGTCAAGTATTGCACTTTAATGCTTTGCCAGAAAGTATTATAACTAATGCTTTGGTTTCACGTGAAAATATTGATGAAAAATTAGCTTATAAGATTGCTCATCAGTCTCAAGGAAATTTCAACAAAGCGTTACACATCTTAAAAGAAGACAATGACGAGTTGCCTTTTGAAAAGTGGTTTGTAGACTGGGTTCGTGCTGCTTATAAAGCTAAAGGAAATGCTTCTGCAATTCAAGATTTAATTGCTTGGAGTGAACAAATTGCTAGTTTAGGTCGTGAAGCTCAAAAGAAATTTTTGAATTATTGTATTGACATGTTTCGTCAAGCATTACTTCTAAATTATCAAGCTGAAAAATTGGTTTATATGGAACCTGTAGTAGATGGTTTTAAATTGGAAAAACTAGCTCCTTTTGTAACAGGAAACAATATTACAGAAATTTTTAAAGAACTATCCGATGCATCTTACCACATTGAACGCAATGGAAATGCAAAAATTATATTGACCGATTTATCAATAAAACTTACTCGTTTAATTCACAAAAAATAAGCTATGAATAATACAGCATCTGTTTTGGTTTTGGTTTTTCTAACTATAACTTTCATAATGTCGGCGCACGATAAGCTTTTTCATTGGAATGATAATATGGCTTGGATGAAACCTCATTTTGAAAAAACTATTCTAAAAAACTTTGTTCCTCAAGCGGTTGGAGTTTTAGTCTTTTTCGAATTGATTGCCGGAATTTCTTGCGTTGTAGGAATCATCGAACTTTACATTAATGGTGGAAGAATGTTTGGTTTTTATGGTGCGGTTTTTTCTTGTATCTCACTGCTAATGATGTTATTTGGCCAACGATTGGCAAAAGATTTTGATGGAGCTAGAACCATAGCCATTTACTTTGTTGTAGCTATTTTAGGTGTTTTTTGGTTGAGTTAAACATTCAAACTCGCCTTAAACATTCTTAATTCTTCCCAAGAAAAATCGTCGCCTAATTGTTCTTTCATTGGTGTTAGTGACTCTTCTTTGTAGCCATAAAATGCTTTAGTTAAAATTTCAATTTTATCTTCTGGCATAATATCGTTGATGCTAACGGCTTTATCTTGAATAAGTTTTGTAAAATGTGATAAAATTGTTGCGACTGTAAGTTTTCTTAAATTGGCAATTTCTTCTATTGTATTTCTTTCTATCCAAAGTTCATAAGTGATTTGAGACGTTGGTTTTTTTGGCGTTTTTTCCGACTTCTTTTTCTTTGGCTCGTAATAACTAACGTCTTCTTTATCTTCTATCAAATTAAGATTGTTTCGTTTGAAATCTTCAACAACTCTCTCAATTTTATTCAGTTTGTAATTCTTTATTTCCGAAGAATTTAAACTTTCTTTACTAATGGTTTTTCTATTCATAATAGTTTCCATCAATAATTTGGCTTTCATTAATCGCAATACTGCTTTGGTTTGCAAATCTTCTAAATCTAGCAATTCGTCGTAAAATTGTTTTACTTGTTTAACCCTTTTTATTTCTTCAATTTTATATAAAATTTCGTATTCTAGCTTATCTAATTTATCAAAAAAATAACTGTAAGCTGCTTGAATTCTATCATTAATAAATTGATAATCTGTAGTTTCTTGAGAAAATAATTTATTCAATTGAGAAATAAATTTCCTAGACGGATCAATAATTGAATCGCAAAGTTCTAACTGTTGCGCAGCCCAATTGGCAGATTTAGATTTAACAGATTTATCACTATCAAGGTAACTAAATTTATGATTACGCCATTCTTGAGCAAGTTCAGTCCAATCAAAACTGTTTATTAAATAATTATGAATAAAGTTCTTAGTTTCATTTTGTAAAGCATTTTCTAAGTGATCTTCTGAAGCTTTATTCAAAGAATAATCCATTACATCTTGATCGTTAGAAATTCCGTTCATACGTAACGGAGAAAGCAAAATTAAGCCGTTTAAAGAGCGTAAACGAGAAAGTGCAACATACGCTTGTCCTGGAAGAAAAACTTGCGAAACATCGAGCGCTGCTTTGTCAAAAGTTAATCCTTGACTTTTGTGAACGGTTATTGCCCAAGCTAATTTAATAGGATAATGAACAAATGTGCCCAAAACCTCTTCTTGAACCTCTTTTGTGTTCTCGTCTATGGAATATCTAATATTTTGCCATTCGTATTTTTCAACCTCAATGGTTTTATTTTCATCAGGAAAATGAATCATTATTTCTTTCTCAGAAATAGATTTTACAAAACCCATTTTACCATTAAAGAACTTCTTTTCAAAAGACAAATCATTTTTAATAAACATGATTTGAGCACCAACTTTAAGTTCCAATTTTTCTTCAATTGGATAAATCTTATCTGGAAAATCACCGGTTATTTCTGCATAATAAGTTTTTGATCTTCCCTCCAAATCCTGGAGAGATTCTGAATTTATTGTATCTGCTTTTGCGTTATGTGTTGTAAGAGTTATGTAGCCTTTATTTGCTTTTAAATCAAAATCTGGTTTAACAAACTCATTTAAAATTTGGATGTCATTTTGCGTTATTCGATTGTTTCTCAAATTATTAAGTACAGAAATAAAACGATCATCGGTTTGTCTAAAGATTTTCGAAAGTTCAATGTACAATGGCGGAAATTGCTCAATAACATGAGAATGAAAGAAGAATTTTCCTCTGTAATATTGTTTTAAAGTTCGCCATTCTTCATCACGAATTACTGGCGGAAGCTGAAGTAAATCGCCAATAAAAAGTACTTGTACTCCACCGAAAGGCTGTGTCTTTTTACGAACCGATTGCAGCATAAAATCCATAGCATCCAATAAATCGGAACGTAACATACTGACTTCGTCGATAATCAGTAACTCCATGTTTTTAATAACGGCTTTCTTTAATCCGCTCATTTTGAAGTGTCTACGAAGTGTAGCGCGGCTTTCAAACTTAGAATTTTCTGCAAATTGTGGTGTAGAATTGTCTGGAATAAATCCGCCAAAAGGCAGTTGAAACATAGAATGAATTGTTACGCCACCGGCATTTAAAGCAGCAATTCCTGTGGGTGCAACAACTACACAATTCTTGTGAGTGGTTCTAATAATTTCTTTGAGAAGAGTAGTTTTTCCGGTTCCTGCTTTTCCTGTAAGGAATACGGAACGGTTAGTTTGGTTGATAAATTGCAAAACATATTTTGCTTCTGCTGATACAAATTCCATGGCTTATATTTTAAAAAGCAAATATAAAAGTTTGTTAATCAATATACAAAGAAAAAACGCCTTCTTTTGAAAGGCGTTTATCAAAAATTAAAAACTAAAATTATTTCTTAGCTTCTTCTTTTTTATCTGCAGGTTTTTCTTCTTTTTTACCCTCAGACTTGTATTTATCGTTCACTAATTTGATTAATTCTTTAGTGATATCATAACTATCTTTAGCATACAATACGGTAGCAGCTTCACCTGTTCCGAAAACATAATCGTAACCTTTGTCTTTTCCGTATTCTTTAAAAATTTTCTTGTATTTAGTTACTAAAGAATCCATTTCTTTTCCGCTTTCTGTTTGCAATTGTTGCAACATACCTTGTTGAGCATATTGCAATTCTTGTTCTCTTTGTTGCAATTCTGCACCTTTTTGTTGAGCCCAAGCTTGACCATTGGCCATTGCATTTTGTTTGAAACTAGCTGCTTCACTTTGAAATTTTTCTGCAGCGACTTTCAATCTTGAATCCATTACATCAGCTTTGGCTTTGTATTTTTCTTCAATATCTTTTTTCTCTGTAGATTCATCCAAAAGTTTATTGGTATCAACATAAGCTGTTTTAAATTCTTTTGCGTCTGTAGTTTTGTTACATGATACAATTGCAACTGCCATTGCAAGACATACTATAATTTTTTTCATTTTAAAAGTGTTATTTTTTTCTATTTGCCAAAAGTATAAAATTTTAGTCGTAAAAGATAAAAAGTTATAAAATTGGCCAAATTTTAATAATATAAGTGTTTGTTATTGTTTTATAAACTTAAATAGTAATCCTCTATTAAAAACGAGTCGAAATAAAGCCGTTTAAGAAACCTTCTCTTTTTTGACAACCAAAGTGATTGTTGTGTTGAAAATGATTAAAATTTCGCTTTTATTTTAGTTTTTAGCGTTTTTTATCACATAAATATGCGAAGAATACTCGGAATTTTGACTTCCTTTCCAATTTGATTTCAATCCGACGAAAAATGCTTTGATGAAATTCATTTTTCCAGATTTATATTTTTCAGATAAAAGACTAACATAAAAACTATCAAATTTCATTGGAAGCACTTTTACTAATTCTAAATTTTGTTTAGCAAATAATTTTTTAATTGCTGTTTTAGAAAAATGCCACAAATGAATTGGCACATCGTAAGCAGCCCAAAAAGCTCCATAATGTTTTGCGTCAAATGATTTAAAATTTGGAACAGCTATTATAATCGTTCCGTTTGGTTTGATTAATCTTTTTAATTCTTTAATCTGGTTTTCTAAATCCGGAACATGTTCTAATACATGCCACATTGTGATTACATCAAATGAATTACTTTCTAATTCTGAAAGATGTTCTACGAATGAAACTCCTTTTTTGATTGCAATTGTTTTAGCTTTATCGCTTGGTTCAATTCCAATTGTTTCCCAACCATCATTTTTACAAACCGATAAAAAATCACCAACTCCTGCTCCAATATCTAAAATTCTTCCTTTTGAAGATTCTGTATTGATTAACTTTAATTTATTTTTTAAAGCAATTCCTTTTACAAACTGATACATTTTTTCAAACAACGATTTGTTCCCATCAGTGTGAGAAATGTAATCTACACTTTCATAATAACTAGGAAGTTTTTCTAAAGAAGGTTGTGGATGCGTAATCAACATATCCAAATCTTCTTCATAAAGCAATTCAAAAGTTTCTTTTGAAACCGAATGATCTTTTACGTTTAAAAAATGTTTTGTCTTTTCAATATTCATTAAATTCTCTTTATTTATAGGTGTTAGCAAAGTTAGTTTCACGTGGAACACTTCAAAGTTAGAAGTTAGAAATACAAAATACGAAGGTTAAAATTCAATATTTATTTTACTTCGTGTTCTAACCTTCATAAATCTTATTTTGAATTATCTTCCCATGTAAATTAGCAATACTGAAATATCACTTGGAGAAACTCCACTTATTCTTGAAGCTTGTGAAATTGTTACAGGACGTATTTTACTTAATTTTTGTCGTGCTTCAATTGACATCGATTTTATTTTATTGTAGTCGAAATCCTCCGGAATTTTCATATCCTCCAAACGTGTAAGTTTATCGGCATTGTTTCTTTCTTTTTCAATGTAGCCCGAATACTTAACATTGATTTCTGCTTGTTCGATAATTTCTTTATCTAAATCATTATCCTCAATGTATTGTTTTACTTTGTCAAACTTTATGAAATCATCTAAATCAATTTGTGGACGAGAAAAAACTTTAAACATTTTATCCGATTGAACCATTGGCGAACTTCCTTTGGCTTCTAAAACAGGATTTGCTTCTTCGATAGTTACACTGGTTTCTTTAAAGAAATTTACCATAGCATCACTTTTCGCAAACTTCTCTTCCATTCTACGCATTCTCTTTTCTGAAGCCAAACCAATCTCAAATGATTTTGGTGTTAAACGAGAATCGGCATTATCTTGTCTCAAAAGTGTTCTAAACTCAGCGCGAGAAGTAAACATTCTATACGGCTCTTCTGTTCCTTTGGTAATCAAATCGTCTATTAAAACGCCAATATAAGCTTCATCTCTTTTAAGAATCATTGGTTCTTGCTCTTTTACTTTAAGCGCAGCATTAATACCAGCCATCATTCCTTGAGAAGCCGCTTCTTCATAACCGGTTGTTCCGTTAATTTGACCAGCAAAATATAAACCATTAACTAATTTAGTTTCTAATGTATGCTTTAATTGTGTTGGTGGAAAATAATCATATTCTATGGCATATCCTGGTCTAAAGAATTTTACTTTTTCAAAACCTGCAACAGAACGTAATGCTTTAAACTGAACATCTTCTGGTAAGGATGTTGAAAAACCATTTACATAAACTTCAACCGTATCCCAACCTTCTGGTTCGACAAAAAGTTGATGTCTTTCTTTATCTGCAAAGCGATTAATTTTATCTTCAATAGAAGGACAATACCTTGGTCCGAGTGATTTAATTCTACCATTAAACATCGGTGACCTATCAAAACCTTCTCTCAAAATATCATGAACTTCAAGTGAAGTATAAGTCATGTGACAAGATCTTTGGTGTATTAATGGTTTTGTTTCATCTGAATATGAAAACTTATCTGGATTTACATCTCCAGCTTCTTCTTGCATTTTAGAATAATCTAAAGAACGACCATCTACTCTTGGTGGGGTTCCGGTTTTCATTCTTCCTGATTCAAAACCTACTTTTAACAAATCTTCTGTTATTCCATAAGCAGCACTTTCTCCAGCTCTTCCTCCTCCAAATTGTTTGTCACCAATATGAATCAAACCATTTAGAAAAGTACCATTTGTAAGAACAACTGTTTTAGCTTTAATTTCAATTCCCAAAGAAGTTTTTATTCCTTCAATTTTTCCGTTTTTGATACTCAAACCCGAAACCATTTCTTGATAAAAATCTACATTAGGAGTTCGCTCAAGCATTAATCGCCATTCTTCAGCAAAACGCATTCTGTCTGATTGAACTCTTGGCGACCACATTGCTGGGCCTTTTGATTTATTAAGCATCTTAAACTGAATTGCGGTTTTGTCAGAAACAATTCCTGAATATCCGCCAAGCGCATCAATTTCACGAACAATTTGACCTTTAGCAATTCCTCCCATTGCAGGATTACAAGACATCTGAGCAATGTTCTGCAAACTCATTGTAACCAACAAGGTTGAGCAACCTAAATTAGCAGCAGCAGCAGCAGCTTCACAACCAGCATGACCAGCACCAACAACAATAACATCGTATTTTTCTAAAAACATTTTATTTTGATTCGAGATAAATATATACTCGACTTATTTATTGTTCCACGTGGAACGTTTGTAAATTCAAATTATAAAAACAATTAATGTTCCACGTGAAACATTTTGATTTTCTCATCTTCTTTGGAGCGCATTATCAGCTCCTCTTCTTCGGTTTTATCCTTGTATCCACAATAGTGTAAAACACCATGAGCAAGAACCCTTTTGAGTTCTTCATCAAAAGTAACCTCAAATTCTATCGCATTTTCACAGACTCTTTCTATAGAAACGAAAATATCGCCATGTAATTCATTTCCTACAGAATAATCAAAGCTTATAATGTCTGTGTAATAGTCGTGATTTAGGTATTGCTTGTTGATTTCAAGGATGTATTCGTCATCACAAAAGATATAATTAATATCACCTTCCTTTTTGTTTTCAGATGAAATAACATTTGAAATCCATGAAGAATATTGTTCTTCGTTTTCAAGTTGAAACTCTAATTCGTAATTGAAACTAATCATTTGTTTTGAAATATTCTTGAACCTTTTGGTTAAAATTGGAGCGCAAAGGTAAGGTTTGTCTGTTTAAAATTTCAACGCTATTCAAATATTCTTGCAAACGTTTAGGTAAAGCATTCGTTGAATTAGTAAATTCTTTTTTATTAGTCTCTGACTGACGTTTCTTCTCTTCGCCTTGTTGTTGAATTGCTTTCTCTAATTTGAGCATTTCATATTTTAAATTTAGCATCTTTTGAAGCACTTCATTATTGAAACCTTTGTTTAATAATTGTTTCTCTATTTGCTTCATTTGATTTAAAGCGTTTTGGCCTTGACCGCCTAAACCTTGTTTGTTAAGTTCATTTTGTAACGCTTCTCTTAACTGTTGTTGCTCTTTATAAATCTCCATGATTGCTTTTGCATCGCCTTCTCCATCTTCGCCGTTTTCACCATCAGAATCACCTTGACTGTTTCCGCTACCACCACTTTTTCCGTCTTTTCCAGATTTACCTTTACCATCTTTTCCTTCCTTCTGACCTTCTTTACCACTTCCTTGTTCACCTTCTTTTCCATCTTTTCCTTCGCCTGGCTTTTGACCAGGCTTCATGCCTTTCTTCATTTTTTCTCCAAGTCCTTCTTGCTTTTTGATAATATCAGGCAATTGCATTCCGCTTCCTTCACCAGGTTTAGGTTTTCCTTTTCCTGCGCCTGACATTGACATAGACATCTGCATATTATTCATGGTGTCTGCTAACATGTCTGCCAATTTATTAGCCGAACTTGTTGCGAATTGTTGGTGAGAAATTCCTTTTGGTACATTTGCATCTGCCAAAGTTTCTAAAGATTTGTCAACGTTATATTGAACATTTCCTACCTCAGTAGTTACCTCTTCAGCTATTTTAGGATTACGTAATGAAAGTGCAAACAAACTATCATCAACATGTTTAAACTGTTGTTTTAAATCTTGTTGGATTTTAAGGTTTTTATTAAAACTCAAAGAACCTCTTTTTAAACCTCTAAACTCCTTCATAACGTTTTCTTGTGAAAAAGAATAAGCTAATAGATTGTCAAGAATTTGACGCAACATTGCAATATCTTCATCCATTTGTTCCATCTCGCCTGACTCCATACTAGCTTGCATGTCTTGACTCATTTGCTTCATTTTCTTTGAAGCACTTTTTTGTTTTGGTTTTGCAGCTGACTTAGAATCTTTCTTTAATTCATCTGAAGCTTTCTTTAAATCTTCATCAATGCTTTTCTCTTTTGGAGCTGTATCTGGAAGTTCAACCGGAGTTTTTAATTCTTTATTTTCTTTTTCTAATTCATTAAGTTCTTCTTGAATTTTGTCAAATTCTTTGTTTATTTCTTCTTGTTTTTCAGTAGAATTTTCCTTGTCATTATCAGATAACTTTTCTTGCTTTTCTGAAAGCTTATCTAATTTATCTGCGATTTGTTCTGCTTTCTTTTCTACATAATATTTCTTAGTCAATTCAACTAATTGTTGTAGACTCTTTGTTTGATTTTTACTCTGCTGTTTGAGCTTATCCATCTTTTCAAACAACTCTTCTTTTTGAAGTTTTTCATTTAACTTTTGAAGTTCATCTAAAAGCTTTTTATTTTTTTCTAAATCTTTTTCAACTTTATCTAGACGTTCTTTTAAAACCTCTTTTACTTCATCTTTCTTTTCAGTTTTAACTTTGTCTAAATTCTCTTTCATCTTTTCAGCAAAATTTTTCATTAATTCATCTTGCTGCTTTTGTTTGTTCAAGAAATCATTAACCTTTTGCTGTTCTTTAAATTCAAGATTATCTTTTTCTTTACCCATTTTTTGCAACTTCTCCATTTCGTTCAATTGCTTATCTTGCGTTTTTAAAGACTTTTCTAAGGAGTTAATATTATCATTTTGCTGTTGTAAAACCTGGTCTTCCTTTTCAGATTCTGTAGCAATTCTGTTTGAAAAAACAGAAGACTTTGCGCTCTTGAAATTGTGTAAAGCATCGTTATCAAAAATCTCGAAATAATATTCATACGAAACGCCTTCTTCAACAGGTAAATTACTTGGGAAAGCAAAAACAAATTGGTCGTAGACATCTCTCTTTACAGCAATTGTTCCACGTTTGGCAAAATTTGGTTTGTCTTTTGGATAATAAACTACTTGCAATTTCGAAAGCCCGTAATCATCTGATACTTGGCCTAAAACATAGTTTTTTTCGATTTTAAGACTGTCTGGCGCATTTCCTACAGTAATTGTTGGAAATTGATCTTTAACCACGGAAATCTGATAATTCAACTTTTCGTAGTTTTGAACCTTATTATTTGAAGTAACAATTTGGTAATCTGTATTTTGAACAATATTTTTTGACAACAAAAATTGATTTTCTTGTTTTGTAAAAGCATACTTAGCTGAAGCATCCAACCATTCCACTTTTTGAGTAGCTAAGGTATTCATTCTCCAAGTTACTCGAGTACCTTCTGGAAGCACAGCATTACCAGTTCCTTTAATTACTTCTGCTTTTTTATTCAAATACCCAGGAAAATTCAAAACCATTTCGAAGTTTGCAATCGATGGAACTGTAACAACATTCAATTCATAATCATTAGACGAAACCTCATTTGCCTCAATATGAAATTCTAAATTCTCTTTTGGTTTAGGAATGACAAACTGAAATTCTCCAGGCTTAGTACTTTCCATAAAATAGCTTTCCTCACCAATAAAAATCATAGCGTTTTCTGGAACAATTTTTCCGACTGTTTTTACTTTCAAAAGGAAATCTTGGTTTTGTTCGGTTTGTAAAGACTTATTCAAAAGTTGAAATTCAAATGGAGCTGGCGGTAAAAATTGTTGTTTGTAATTAACCACACGATTCAAACTTTGAGAAATAAAACTACTATTTCCTGACAAATAGAAAAACGCAAAAAACAAAATTGGAATAATTGCTAACGGTAAAAATTTCTTATTACTTCCGAAATTGATTGCATTTCCAAAAGGAATGGGTTGAAGCGTATTTGCTTTCTGTTCGATTGAAGCAACTAATAATTCAGATTTATTTTTATCTTGAGATAATTGTAAAAAATTGGTAAGCTTATCGCCTACTTCATTAAAATGATTTCCAATAATTTTGGAAGCGTCGTCATAATTAATTCCTTTTTGAAGTTTGAATAATTTAAAGAGAGGAAATAAAATGAAACGCAACAACAAGAAAAGTTCTACTGCGATGAATGTCCAAAATAAAATGGTTCTCGCTGTAGGTTTTAGCCAAAGAAAATATTCTACAAAAAGCGTAAAAAGAAAATAAAGCAAACCTATTCCGACGAAGAAAATGGTTCCACGTAGTAATTCGTTTGTGTAAAACTTCTTAATAAACTGTTCGAGTTTATCGAATATAATGTTTTGATGTTCCAAAATTGTTGATACTATGTTTATAACCGATAAAAATACAAATTTATACTTACGATAAAAGTTAAATCTTTGTAAAAAGGAATGTGTATTAAGATTTGAGTATTAAGTATTAAGATTTTTTGAAGTTGAAGTTGATTTTTGAAGTTGATTCTTGAAAACGTATCTTTGCATCAAATTATAACAAGATGTCTAAACAAGTTCGTGTGCGTTTTGCACCAAGTCCAACTGGACCATTGCATATTGGTGGTGTAAGAACCGCTTTATTTAATTATTTATTTGCTAAAAAACATGGTGGTGTTTTCTATTTACGAATTGAAGATACCGACCAAAATCGATTTGTTCCTGGAGCAGAAGAATACATAATGGAAGCTTTGGAATGGTTGGGAATTGCACCAAGTGAAACCGTTGGGAAAAACGAAAAATTTGGCCCTTATCGTCAGTCTGAAAGAAAAGATTTATACAAACAATATGCTGACCAATTGATTAATTCTGGTTGGGCTTATTATGCTTTTGACACAGCAGAAGCTTTAGATGCACATAGAAAACAGCACGAAGCAGAAGGAAAAACCTTCATTTACAATTGGCATAATCGTGAAAAATTAGATACTTCATTAGTGATTTCTAAAGAAGAAACCGATAAACGAATTGCATCAGGTGCTGATTATGTTATCCGATTTAAAACTCCTGTGAATGAAACGTTGCATTTGAATGACATTATTCGTGGCGATATAAAATTTGATACTAATTTATTAGACGATAAAGTTTTATTCAAATCTGACGGAATGCCAACTTATCATTTAGCGAATATTGTTGATGATCATTTAATGGAAACTTCTCATGTTATTCGTGGTGAAGAATGGTTACCAAGTATGCCATTACACGTTTTATTATACAAAGCATTTGGTTGGGAAGCTCCAGAATTTGCGCATTTACCATTAATTTTAAAACCAATTGGAAACGGAAAATTATCAAAACGTGATGGTGATAAAATGGGATTTCCGGTATTTCCTTTAGAATGGAAAACCGAAGAAGGAATTTCATCTGGATACAGAGAAAAAGGATTCTTTCCTGAAGCTGTAATTAACTTTTTGGCACTTTTAGGTTGGAATGACGGAACAGATCAAGAATTGTTTTCATTAGAAGAATTGGCTGAAAAATTTGATTTGAATAGAGTTCATAAAGCTGGAGCCAAGTTTGATCCTGAGAAAAATAAATGGTTCAATCATCAGTATTTGCAAAAGCAAAGTGATGAAAGTTTGGCAAAAGCCTTCGCTCCTATTCTATCTGAGAAAGAAATTGTTGTTGATAATAATAAATTAATTAAGATAGTTTCGTTAATAAAAGAACGAGCAAATTTTGTTTCTGAATTTTGGGAAATGAGTGACTTCTTTTTTGTTGCACCAACATCTTACGATGAAAAAGCAGTTAAAAACTGGAAAGAAGAAACACCAAATTTAATGCAACAATTAATTTCTGTTATAGAAAATATTGGCGATTTCACTTCAGTAAATATAGAAACGATTGTAAAAGATTGGATGACTAAAAACGAAATTGGTATGGGTAAAGTAATGCAACCTTTCCGATTGAGTTTGGTTGGTGCTTTAAAAGGACCACATCTTTTTGACATTGTTGAATTGATTGGAAAAGACGAAACAATCAAACGATTAGAAAAAGCAATTGCAACATTGTAGAAAAAAAAGCCCTGAAATTCAGGGCTTTTTTTTAGTTTTCAAAGTAAGTTACTTTGTAATACGTTTCATTATCTGATTCAATTAGCCAAGTATTTCCTTTGTTAACAGCGGTACAAAAAGATGTTTTATTTTTGTTGTTAACTGTTTTTATATAATCTTTTACTTTTTGGTTTGTGTTATAAACTACCATGGTTTTGTAATCTAAATTTTTATTCTTCAAATCTTCTTTATTGGTAAGATTTGCGTGAAGAAATTTCTTATCTCCATAACTTGTAATGTTATAAGCATTTGATTCTGATTTAAATGTTATTTTAGAACTTGAATCAACTTTTCCATTAGAATTTAATTTTACATATTGAATATAATCATCTAATGATTCCTTTGCTCCTGCACTAAAAACAACAGATTCACCCATTAAAAATAAATCCACGTAAAGATAAGTCATGTTTTGATTGTCTGTAAAATCACCTTTGTCATCTATAGCATTTATTACCTCCCAAATTTTTGTGCCGTCTTCATTAAATTTAAAAACATAATAACCCAATGGAGTATTAGAATTATCATTTGATCTTTCAGCTCTTTTGCCATATAATCCGTAAACATAAACTTCATTTGTAGAAGGGTCAACTTTAAAGTTGTTGATACTTAAATCATCTGAAAAAATACGTTTAGCAGTGTCGCCAAAACCTTTTGTTTCTGTATTACCACCGCTATTATTTGAGTATATTAAAAAATCGTTTTTAATATCAATTTTATAGCCGATATCGCTTATTTTTTTTCCATCATAATTATATCTTGTTCTATATAAAGTAGTTGACTTATAGTCTTTTGAAATTGATTTTGAAATTATGTCAAAATAATCGTTGGATGCTCTTGTACTTGTTACTACATCTCTAGCATAATCAACATTGTTTGCATTTACTATTCTATCAAGGCTTGGCAATTCATACTTCTTTGAAATCTTTTTAAATGAAGGTAATTCAGTAATTGTAAAATTCAAATCTTCGCCTACAATTTTATTTCCGTTATTAAAAAGAAAGTCATCTAATATAAGACTAAAAGTGTTGCTCTTTGGAAGTTCTGCAATCTTTTTTCCGTTTTTATAGAATTTATGATCACCTGAAAAACTCATTTTTTCGTATTCATCAGTTCTTAATAAACTTCCTGATGGTGAAAAACGAACATTCATTACGTTAACATTTTCTAACAAATTGGTTTTTGAACCTTTTGAATCATAACAAACAATACTATTAACTTGCTTATTTCTTGACATACCAACGCTATGTTTACCTTTTTCAATAAAAATTTTATTAGATAAAGGCGAAAAATGATATCCAATAGGAACGATATCTTTTTCAAACTTTTCTTCAACAATTACTTGTTGAGCATTTAAAACACAAACTAAAAATAAAGTAAAGCTTGTTAATATATTTTTCATAAAAAGGTGTTTTTTAATTAATAATACTAAAAAATAAAGAAACTGTTTTTACAAATTAAAAATAATCTGACCGTTGATAGTTCCCAGATTTCCTTTAATACTTTGGTTTCCTGTTAGTATTTTAAAATCATCATTCTTATTCAATTTACTGAAGATATTAGTAAATCCGTATTCATAAAAAATAACTGCACGAACAACTTTACCTCCAGCTGAAAAGCCAGCATAAAAATTTCCATTGATGGTAGAAACTTCTTCTATTTGCTTTGCTGTAAGTGCTGTACCGTTTAAAATATTATTTTGATCTCTTTCGTTAACAGAAAGCTTTCCATTAATCTGTAAAACAGGACCAAAATCAAACGATACATGGTTTTCAACAACATTGTAACTTAACAATAATCGCACTTGTACGCCTTGTAAATTGAATTCTGTTTCTTTAGCTAATGAAGTTAACGATGTTGATTCAAGACTAAAATTATTGCTGAAAAATTGCATTCCATAAATCATACTCCAATTATTGTAATAATTTCCTCTAACAGAAAGTCCACCTGCAAAGCCCATTCCAGGTTTGGCATCAAAATCTGATGTAAATAAACTCGTTTGAGAAACTCCGGCCGACAACCCTATTCTATTTCCATCTCTATTTCTATATTGAGAGAAAGCTAAATTTGTGAAGGCACAAAAAACAAGGATAAAAAATAATTTCTTCATTATTAAAATATTTATTTGTAACAAACATACATTATTCTCGTATAATAACTGTATTAACAAACTAAATATTACACATGGGACCATTTTTGATTGTTTTAGTAGTCTTCGGATTAATTATTTTATTTTCTTCTTTCTTTACAGTAAAGCAACAAACGGCTGTAGTTATTGAACGTTTTGGAAAGTTTACAAGTATTAGAAACTCAGGTTTACAACTTAAAATTCCAATTATTGACAGAGTTGCCGGAAGAGTAAACTTAAGAATTCAACAACTTGATGTATTAATTGAAACCAAAACTAAAGATAACGTGTTTATCAAAATGAAAGTTTCGGTTCAGTTTAAAGTAATTCAAGACAAAGTTTATGAAGCTTTTTATAAACTAGAATATCCACACGATCAAATTACTGCTTATGTTTTTGACGTAGTTCGTGCTGAAGTTCCTAAATTGATTTTGGACGACGTTTTCGTTAGAAAAGATGATATTGCTATTGCTGTAAAACGTGAATTGAACGAAGCAATGACTACTTATGGATATGATATTATCAATACTTTGGTAACTGATATTGATCCAGATATTCAAGTTAAAAATGCGATGAATAGAATCAACGCTGCTGATAGAGAAAAAACAGCTGCAGAATTTGAATCAGAAGCACAAAGAATTAGAATTGTGGCTAAAGCAAAAGCTGAAGCTGAAAGTAAAAAACTTCAAGGTCAAGGTATTGCCGACCAAAGAAGAGAAATTGCTCGTGGATTGGTAGAAAGTGTTGAAGTGTTAAATTCTGTTGGAATTAACTCACAAGAAGCTTCTGCATTGATTGTAGTTACGCAACATTATGATACTTTACAAGCTATTGGTGCAGATACAAATTCAAACTTAATTTTATTACCAAATTCACCACAAGCTGGAAGCGACATGTTGAATAATATGGTAGCAAGTTTTTCAGCAAGCAACCAAATTGGTGAAACAATGAAAAACCAACCAAAACGTGTGAAAACAAAAAATGATCACACTTCAACAGATTTTAATCCAAATGATACTTCAAATCCAACTGACGAAGTTTAATGAAGTTTTTCATATAAAAAAAGAGGCTTAATCGCCTCTTTTTCTGTTTATATACCAATTGATGATATACGGAATTGCTATTTTTAAAAGCGTTCCATAAGTACCTGAAAATACCTTTTGATACAGATTTCCAATAAAAGAAACTGATTTAGAGGGCAGAATACTTTCTTTAGTTTTATCAATACTTAAAAGCATCTTTTGATAATAGAGTTCTTTTTCTAATTTTAGAATTTCTAAATCCTGCTCTATTGCTGCATAGGACGAATATTTTTTTGTTTCCATAATTTAGTCGTTAAAAAATATTTCTGAAAATTTCTCTAAAATTGGACCTTCTACTATTTTATCTTTTACTAAAAATAATAACAAAGCCAATATCAAATAAATTCCTGCAACAGCAAGAAATCCTAGTGGATAACTTTGAAATAATTGTCCTAAGGCCATTGCTCCTGCTATGGAAATAAAAAGCAAAACAATCATCAAGCACAATGCAATTAAGAAAAATTTGAGCATTAGAGTTGTTGATTTCATAGCCACTTTGAAACCCCAAAGTTTGTAGTAAGCTAAACTGCTTTCTACATAAGCTTTGGCATTTTCTTGAATTGCTTCAGTATTTTCTTTTAATTCTTCAAAAGCCATTATTTCTGAAGTTTTGCGTTTTGCTTTTTTAACTCCGCCAATTTTTCTTCAAGAAAAGTAATTGCTTCTTCTGCTTTGTAACTTGAACTAGAAAGTAAATCCTCAACAGTTTCTTTTAACTCATCTTTGGTTTTAGAAAATTTCTCTTTGGTATCTTCCTCTAGTGCATCCCATTTTGTTTTGGCTTCTCCTTTTAGATCATCAAAACCTTCTTTTATTTTTTCTCTAGTTTTTGAACCTTTGTCTGGTGCAAATAAAATTCCTAATCCAACTCCGATTGCAGCACCTGCTAAAATTGCTAAAATGCTATTTCCATTTTTACTTGACATAACTTTTAAATTTTTATTATACTAAAGTTACGAAATTTTATCGTGTCGTAGTGTTAAATCGTCGTTAAAGAAGTAAAAACCATTTTAAAGCCAAATAACCAACGTTTATTGATGGTTTGGTGAATTATGTTGGTGAATTTTTAAAAATTGATTAAAATTAAAATATAAAAGCCGATTTTGATAGTAAAAAAATATACTTTTTATTTTACGATAAGTTTTTTCAATAATAGAAAAACCCAACATTTCTGCTGGGTTTTATAATAAAAAACTATTTTATTTTTAAAATAGTTTTTGAGATTTCTCCTTTGTCGAAATGACAAAATTGGATTATTCTTTACTTTCCACTTTTGCCCAAGTATCTCTTAAGCCAACTGTTTTGTTAAAAACTAATTTTTCGGAAGAAGAATCTTTATCAACACAATAATATCCTAATCGTTGAAATTGAAATCTTTCACCATCTTTTGCAGTTGCCAAACTTGGTTCAAGATATCCTGTAATTACTTCTAAAGAGTTTGGATTAATGTATTCTTTAAAATCCACTTCTTTATCGCCATCAGGATTTTCATGTGTAAAAAGCCTATCATATAAGCGAACTTCAGCTTCAATTGCGTGATTAATTGAAACCCAATGAATCGTTCCTTTTACTTTTCTTTGACTAGCTTCTGTTCCGCTTCCGCTTCTAGATTCTTCATCATAAGTACAATGAATTTCAGTAATATTTCCTTCAGAATCTTTTACAACTGATTCTCCTTTAATGATATAAGCATTTTTTAAACGAACTTCTGTTCCTAAGGTCAAACGGAAAAATTTCTTATTGGCTTCCTCTTGAAAATCTTCTCTTTCAATATATAATTCTCTAGAAAATGGCACTTGACGAAAACCTAAACTTGCGTCTTCTTGACTGTTTTCAGCTTCTAAACTTTCTTCTTTTCCTTCTGGATAATTAGTAATAACTAACTTCACAGGATTCAAAACTGCCATAACTCTTGGAGCAGTTTTGTTCAAATCTTCGCGAACACAAAATTCTAAAAGCGAAACATCAATTAAATTTGTACGTTTTGCAATTCCAATGGTATTAGCAAAATTTCTTATTGATGCTGGTGTATAACCACGTCTTCTCATTCCAGAAATAGTACTCATTCTTGGATCATCCCAAGCGGTAACATGCTTTTCTTGAACTAATTGCAATAATTTTCTTTTAGAAACTACAGTATGTGAAAGATTTCTACGAGCAAATTCTCTTTGTTTTGGTCGAACTTTATTACTATCATAAATTTGATTCAAAAACCAATCGTACAATTCTCTATGAGGTAAAAATTCAAGCGTACAAAACGAATGCGAAATTTGTTCTAAATAATCACTTTCGCCATGAGCCCAATCGTACATTGGGTAAATACACCATTTATCCCCAGTTCTATGATGGTGAGCATGTAAAATTCGATACATAATTGGATCACGCATCAACATATTATTAGCGCCCATACTTATCTTAGCACGAAGAATGTGGGTTCCGTTTGGAAATTCGCCATTTTTCATTCGTTCGAATAAGTCTAAATTTTCTTCAACGGAACGATTTCTATATGGAGAATCGGTTCCTGGAGTTGTTGGCGTTCCTTTTTGAATAGCCATTTCTTCCGAAGTTTGGCTATCTACATAAGCTTTACCATCTTTTATAAACTGAACTGCCCAATCGTATAACTCTTGGAAATAATCAGAAGCATAACATTCTTTATCCCATTTAAAACCAAGCCATTCTACATCCTTTTTAATTGCGTCAACAAATTCCTGTTCTTCTTTGGCAGGATTGGTATCATCAAAACGCAAATTAACTGGCGCTTGATAATCAATTCCTAAACCAAAATTTAAACAAATAGCACTCGCATGACCAACGTGTAAATAACCATTTGGCTCAGGCGGAAAACGAAAACGAAGTTTATCTTGTGATAATCCGTTTTTTAAATCTTCTTCTATGATTTGTTCAATAAAATTCAGAGACTTTTCTTCTGTTGACATAATTATTTCGTAATTTTAGCAAAGATAAAAAAGTTTACAGTTTTCGGTTTACAGTTTACAGATTTCTTTTAGAAACTTGTTACTGAGACTGAAAACTGAGACTGAAAACTAAAAAAAATGGGAACAATTAAATTACAGAATATTAGAACTTTTTCCTTTCATGGATGTCTTGAAGAAGAAGGAAAAATTGGTTCAGACTATAGAGTTGATTTAGAAATTAAAACTGATTTAAGAAAGTCTTCACTCACAGATGAATTGAAAGATACGGTTGATTATGTACTTTTAAATCAAATTGTAGTGGAAGAAATGGATATTAGAGCCAAACTTTTAGAACATGTAGCTCATCGAATCATCACTAGAATCTTTAAAGAAATTCCATCTGTTTCTAGAATTGTGTTGGCAGTTTCTAAACTAAATCCGCCTATTGGTGGTGATGTTGAAGCTGTTACTATAGAAATGGAAGAATACAGGAATTAAGTACGAAGTACAAGATTAGAAGTACGAAGTAAGAAAATGAAACTTTTTAAAGTTTAAACTTTCAAACTTTAAACTTTTTTATATATTTGCAATCCAATAAATAATTGGCGTCGTGGCCGAGCGGCTAGGCTGGGCTCTGCAAAAGCTCCTACTCCGGTTCGAATCCGGACGATGCCTCTACAAGAGATACAGAAATGTGTCTCTTTTTTTTTATATTAAATTTTTAGAAAAAATTAATTAAAGTTGTGTTCGAATCCGGACGATGCCTCTGAAACCATCAAGGAAACTTGGAGGTTTTTTTATTGTAAATTTTTAGAAAAAATTGATTAAAGTGATGATCGAATCCGGGCAATGCTTATGAAACCTTCAAGTAAACTTGGACGATTTTTTATTGTAAATTTTTAGAAAAATTAATAAATCTCAATTATTATTGGATTAATTTTACAAATGTTTGCATTAATATTTGCAGTAAATCTTATATCACTTATAACAATTTCATCACCTATCTTAACTCTATTAATTATTTTATTATAATCAATCTCTTTAATACTATTTCCATCAATATGCATTGAACTATATCCTGGTATTTTTAGCTGAAAGCTTTTAATACTTAGTCTGATACCAATATTTTTATCTGGAAAACCTAATTTAATAACTGCATTTAAAAGATTGTTTTTTTGCATTCTGACTTCAAATCCATCAAGATTATTAATTCTTGCTTCGACATTAGTCACATTACGAATTTCAAAAATATGTTTTTCATAAAACTTTTTACCACTTTTTAAAATACCTTTAATACTGATTATTAATTCTTTACCTGATGAAGGATTAATACTATAAATGTTTTTATCTTTTTTTGTAACACCAATTCCTTCAACTTCAAAAGATTTTGAATTTGGAACATCAATAAAAACTTCATTAAAAATACCTCTGTAAACTAATTTTTTGGTTTTTGGAATAACAAAGTCATTATCTGTATGCCTAACAACTGAAATTGTATCATTTTGTCCATAAAATGAAAGAGTTGAAAAAAGAAAAAATATGAATAACTTATTTATCAAATTCATCATTTTTAAAGTAATTATCTTCAACAATCATTATTTCAATATTTTGAATTGGATATGGTTTGCAATTATTGAAATTAACATTGGATTTGAAAGATTTTATAGAGAACTTTGAATTTATAGGTAATTGACTTATTAAAGATGTAACTTCATTATTAAATTTATTTCCATTAACTAAATAAGTTTTATTATCTATTTCAACTGTAAATTGTAATAATTCAATATTTATATCAATTGGAAATTCACTTGGAAAACCAACAGATAATTTTGATGTTAAAAGTTCTTCTTTTGACATTAATAAAATAGAATGATTACAAAAATATTTATTTATTTTACCATATAAATTAGGAATATCTTTGATTCTAAATTCATGTTTTTCCTTCCTAATTGAACCATCATTCATCTCAATATTTAATAAAATTAACGCTTCATCTCCAAATCCTGCTAATAATACATATTCATTATTACTGTTTTTATACAAATAATTTCCTGATGCTGTGAAAGATTTTGAATTCGGTACAACTATTGAAATTTTATTTTCTAAACCTCGATAAACAACGTTTAATTTGTTTGCAAATACAAAACTAATATTCGATTTGCTTATGTAAGAAACAGTATCTATTAATCTTAAAATTGAATTTTTATCATCTAAACCTTTATAAACTAATTTGGTCGAATCAATTGATTCTATTACATAACTATATGGTTTTAAAACCGTAATAGTATCATTTTGACTATAAAATGAAAGTGTAAAAAATAAAAAAAGTAATTTAATTATATTTTTCATTTACAACTGGTTCTTTAATTCCGAACTTCTCTTTTATCATTTCTTTTTCTTTTGGGAAGAAACCTTGAGCCATTAAAAAACCACCAAAAATCATTAGAATAATACTGATAACTCTTTTTATCTTATAAATATTGTGCGGTGTCATTCTTGATTTTAGTTGTTTGGCAACCATAATTTTTATGATATCAACTGCGAAATAAGTAAGGATAATACAAGCTATAAAAAGGATAATTCTATTGGTTTCCATATTTAGTTTTGGACCAAAAACAATGATGATTCCCATCCAAAAAGCTAAGACTCCAATGTTTATGAAATTTAACAGAAATCCTTTAAAAAATAAACCTAAGTAGTTGTTTTTTTGGATATTATCATCTTCAAATTCTTCATCAAGTTGCTTTTTGTAACTCTTTTTTTCTTTTACATAAGAAATGACTCCGTAAGCCAACATTACAGCGCCACCAAAGATAAATAATCCTGGATCGTCTTTAAGTTTTTCAAGTATTTGATTGGTAGAAAAATAAGCTATAAGAATGAATACAAAATCGGCAAAAACTACTCCAAAATCAAAAACCATTGCTGCTCTAAATCCTTTTGTAATACTAGTTTCAAGAAGTACAAAAAAAACTGGACCAACAGTAAATGCAAGTAAAATTCCCCAAGGTATGGCAGATAATATATCGTTTATCATTTAAAAAGTTTATGGATTTGAAGTTTAAAAGAATAAACTTTGCTTCATCAAATATCTAACTTTTATTCTGAAAAACAAAAAGTACTAATCATTTCCTTCTTTAATCGTTCCGCCTGCAACAATTTTTTGATTGATTTGTTTTGGTTTACCGTAGATTCTAATATCACCGCCTGCACGAACTTTAGCGTCAACCAAATCGGTTGCATAAACATCGGCATCGCCACCAGCATTTGTAGTAATTATAGTTTGACTAGTTTTAAGTCTTTCAGCTTCATAGATTCCGCCAGAATTGATTAAAACATCCTGATTTTTAGCAGTTCCAGAGATTGAAATAGTAGAACCATTAGCAACTCTTACTGTTAATCTATCTACATTAATTTTGATTTTAATTTGCGATCCTTCTTTTGCAATGATATCAAAAGTGGTAGATTTAAATGTAGCTTCAGAAGAAATTCTTGATCCTTCATTAGCTTCTACTGCATCTATATTTTTGTAATAAACCGTAGCTGAAATATTTTCACCAGAAAGCATTTTTGTTAAACGCATTCTAATTTTTAACTCACCATTTTTATTAACAATTTCAACATCTTCTGAACCTGAACCGTCTAGAACTACTTTATTCTCATCGGATGGAATTAGTAAAACTTCAATTTGATCAAAAGAAGTTACTTTATTAAAATCCCCAACACTTTTTTCTGTTTGTGAAAATGCGATTGAACTAATCAATAAGAAACTACAAATTATTTTTTTCATGATGTTTTTTCTTTTAAAGACAACAGTAAAACAGAATTGTTACAGTAAAAGTTTAAAAAAATACTGAAACAATGCAAACTGAACACTGAATACTAATTTTACTCATTCTTTCTTAAAAAAGTAAAATCTAATTGTTTTTTAACCAAATCAGCATTCTTTACTTTAACGTAAACTTCGTCGCCTAATTGTAGTAAACTCTTAGAAATTTCACCAACTAAAGCATATTGTTTTTCATCAAACGTGTAATAATCATCTTTAATTTCACGAATTCTACACATTCCTTCGCATTTATTAGAAATGATTTCTACATAAATTCCCCATTCGGTTACACCAGAAATTACGCCCAAAAACTCTTCGTCTTTGTGATCTTGCATGTATTTAATTTGCATGTACTTAATCGAATCACGTTCGGCATTTGTGGCTAAACTTTCCATATTACTTGAATGTTCGCATTTTTCTTCAAATTCTTCTGCAGAAACCGATTTTCCGCCATCTAAATAATATTGAAGTAATCTATGTACCATAACGTCAGGATAACGTCTAATTGGCGATGTAAAATGGCTGTAATAATCGAATGCTAATCCGTAGTGACCAATATTTTCTGTCGAATATTTGGCTTTACTCATCGTTCGAATTGCCAACGTATCAATTAAATTTTGTTCTTTCTTTCCGTTAACGTCTGACATTAATTGGTTTAACGATTTAGAAATGTCTTTTTTATCACGTAAATCAATTTTATAACCAAATTTAGAAATCAAAGCTTGCATTGCAAAAAGCTTGTCTTCATTTGGTTCATCGTGAATTCTATAAACGAATGTTTTCTTTTGTTTTCCAATGTATTCTGCCACTTTTCTATTAGCAAGAAGCATGAATTCTTCAATCAAATGATTGGCATCTTTCGATACTTTGAAATAAACTCCTTCAGGTTCGCCATCTTCTGTTAAATTGAATTTTACTTCCACTTTATCAAATGAAATAGCACCTTCACTCATTCTTTTTCTACGAAGAATTTTTGCTAATTCGTCTAATTTTAAAGTGGCTTCGGTAATTTCATCAGATGCATTGTATTCTTTTCCTGTTAACGAAATTTCTGCCGGAATGGTAGCAGCTTTAGTTTCGATAATTACTTGTGCTTCTTCATACGAAAATCGTTGATCAGAATTGATAACAGTTCTTCCAAACCATTGATTGATTACGGTTGCTTTATGATCGATTTCAAAAATCGCAGAAAAAGTATATTTCTCTTCATTCGGACGTAATGAACAAGCAAAATTGGATAAAACTTCAGGTAACATTGGCACAACTCTATCAACCAAATAAACCGAAGTTCCACGGTTGTAAGCTTCCTCATCTAGAATGGTTCCTTCTTGCAAATAATGAGAAACATCGGCAATGTGAATTCCAATTTCGTAGTTTCCATTTTCTAATTTTTTAAACGATAAAGCATCATCAAAATCTTTGGCATCTTTTGGATCAATGGTATACGTCAACGTATCGCGCATGTCACGACGCTTTGCAATTTCTTCTGGATGAATGGCTGTGTCTAATTTTTGAGCAAAAACTTCCACTTCAACTGGGAAATCATACGGCAAACCATATTCGGCTAAAATTGCATGAATTTCGGTATCGTGTTCACCAGGTTTTCCTAAAACATTGATTACCGAACCAAATGGTGAATCGGCTTTCTTTGGCCAATCTTCAATTCGAACCACAACAACATCACCTTGTTCAGCTCCGTTATATTTATCTTTCGGAATAAAAATATCGGTGTACATTTTAGCATTGGCAGTAGTTACAAAAGCAAAATTCTTTTGAATGTCAATAACTCCAACAAATTCTGTTTTACTTCTTTCAAGAACTTCAATGACTTCACCTTCAGGCTTTTTACCTTTTCTACGGTTGTAAACATAAACCTTAACTTTGTCTTTATCTAACGCGTGGTTCAGGTTATTTGTGGGAATAAAAACATCATCTTCAAATTCGTCACAAATAAAATAAGCAGTTCTTCTGGATGTCATATCAATCGTTCCTTCGTAGTAATCTTGCGAAACTGCTTTCACTAAATAACTTCCAGGTTCGTTTTCAATAATAACTTTTTGAGCAGCTAGAATCTTTAAATCTTTTATAATTTCGTTTCTGCTTTTGGTATCGGTCAATTCAAGAATAGCACATATTTGCTTGTAATTGAATGGTTTATTTGCGTTTTGTGATAGTATTTTTAATATTTTTTCCGAATAAGTTTTCGGTTTTTTTCCAAACTTTTTTGGTGGTTTACTCATAATTTCTGTTCTTATAAAGTATAAAATTAGTGAATAGTAATTAGTAAATAGTGATTAACAGCTAGATTTATCTAAAATATAACTTTTGTATCTTTATAAAAAAATTAAAATGAACGACTTTGTAACGATTGCAACCTTTAATTTTGCTCATGAAATTACGGTTTTAAAATCGATTTTAGACAATAGAGAAATTGACTATTTCTTTCAAAACGAAAATCTAATTTCAGTTGATCCATTAGCGAGTTTTGCTTACGGCGGAATTCATTTAAAAATTCATCCAAACGATATAGAAGTTGTAAAAGAAATTTTGAACGACTTAAATACTAATCTAGATATCGTGTAGTCTATTCTCTATATTCTATTTTCTTTTCTCTAAAAAATTTGAAAGTTGTCAACATATATTAAATACAACAAAAAAATATTTTAAATTTAATTAAATTTTTGATGGTTATTATAGCGTGTTAATTACTACAATAACTTTATTTTTTAAAAGGTATTTTTTTAGTTATGATTATTTATACCGATTTATTAACATACTTTTAAGAAACTAATTCGTTCATTTTGAAGCGATTTTTAGAAACAATCAACAGTTGTTAACAAGTGAAAAAGTATAGTTTTTGTAGATAAGTTTGATTGTTAATTTCTGTTGAAAAGCTAAAATTTTATATTGATAACTTTTCTAAAAATTCCTCAAACTAAATTAGGATTTTTAATCTCAATTTTTGATTACAATTAATTTACATACAACCAAGAAAAACTTCTAAAAAACTATATAAAGTTGTTAACAAGTTATGTTAATTTAAGGTTAACTGATTTTCAACACATTACAAAATGCTATTAACAATGTAAAATTTTAACATTTGAATTAAATAAAATGTAATGATTTACAGTTACTTATAAATATATCTTATTAACAATATTTCCTTAACGTAAGTAAATCAGCCAGTTATATTTTTAAAAAAATGAAATGGAAATACAAATAAGAATGACTAAATTTGTAATTGTTATTTAATAAGTATGTCAGAAATAAATAAGCACAATTCGGAGTATAAAATTTGGATTAATGAACTAAAAAAACAAGTTCGTTCGGTTCAAATAAAAGCGGCAATTGCGGTAAATTCTGAATTAATAAAATTTTACTGGGATTTAGGAAAAAGTATTTCAGAAAAGCAAGCAGAATGGGGAAGTAAATTTTTAGAAAATTTATCATCAGATTTACAAGATGAATTTCCTGAAATGAAAGGGTTCTCAGTTACAAATCTCAAATATTGTAAACTATTTTATAATTATTTTACAAAGCGTCCCCAACTTGAGGACGATTTACAAAATATAAAAAGTCCCCAACTTGAGGACGATTTAAATTTCGTTAAACAAATTCCATGGGGTCACATTAAACTTATTGTAAATAAGATTAAAAATGAAAAAGAAGCTCATTTTTATATTCAACAAACCATTGAAAACAATTGGAGTAGAGAAACTTTAGCACTTCAAATAAAAACAGATTTGTTTGAAAGAAATGGAAAAGTAATTAATAATTTCAAAAATACTTTACCTGAACCATTTTCAGATTTAGCAGAACAAACTTTAAAAGATCCTTATGTTTTTGATTTTTTAACCTTATCAATAAAAGCGAAAGAAAAAGATATAGAAAACCAGTTAATTCTACATTTAAAGAAATTTTTATTAGAATTAGGAAAAGGGTTTGCTTTTGTAGCACAGCAATATCGTTTTGCAATAGCAGAAAATGATTATGCTATAGATTTACTCTTTTATCATATAAGATTAAAATGTTATGTTGTTATTGAATTAAAAAACACTAAGTTTATTCCAGAATATGCAGGAAAAATCAATTTCTATTTATCTGCAATTGATTCATTGTTAAAAGCAGAAGATGATAAACCAACCATTGGATTGTTGTTGTGCAGAGACAAAAACAACATCGAAGCTGAATTTGCATTACGAGATTTAAACAAACCAATTGGAATAAGTGAATTTCAATTAACAGAAATTCTTCCAGAAGAATTAAAAAGTAGTTTACCAACAATTGAAGAAATAGAAAACGAATTAAAAAACAGTAACGAATGAAAATATCTATCGGAAACGATCACGCAGGTCCAGATTATAAAAAAGCAATTGTTGATTATTTAGTTTCAAAAGGACACGAAATTTTAAACCACGGAACCGATACTTTTGACAGTGTTGATTATCCCGATTTCGGTCATCCTGTAGCAACTGATGTTGAATCAGGAAAAGCTGATTTAGGAATTGTAATTTGCGGAAGCGGAAACGGAATTGCAATGACTGCCAACAAACACCAAGGAATTCGTGCTGCACTTTGCTGGACCAAAGAAATTTCGGCGCTTGCGCGCCAACATAATAATGCAAATGTGGTAAGTATTCCGGCGCGATTTACTTCAATTCAACAAGCAATAGAAATTGTAGATACTTTTTTAACTACCGATTTCGAAGGCGGAAGACACGCAACAAGAGTAAATAAAATTAGCTGTTAAAAATTTGAACATAAACGATAGATTAGATAAAGATATAAATTTTGGAAGAAAAGTTTCTCTATTCACTTTTTTAGTGGCAACACTACTTATGTTAATTTTTTACTTTACAGAATATATAGGAACTATTTATTTAGTTTTTTTATATTTTTTCACTGCGTTAGGATTTAATAGCTATGTATTTTTGAGATTACTCATTTCCTATTTTAAAGAAGGTGAAAAAAGAACTACCATAATTTTTACTTTAGTTCTATTGTTAATAAACATTCCAGTAGGATTTCTTTACACTGATTTAGGATTTAAAATTTATAATTCTATAATGTCAAATAATTAAATTTACATTAATTTGGTCAACCTACCGACAAAACATTCTGATAAAATTTATGATTTGTTGCGATTGATTGCTTTTCAGGTAGGAAAAGAGGTTTCTGTTCAAGAATTAGCCAATAATTTACAAATTTCAAAAAATACGGTTGCAAATTATTTAGACTTATTAACAAAGGTTTTTATTTTACATAAAGTAGAAGGATTTAGTAGAAATTTGCGAAAAGAAATTACAAAATCTAACCGTTGGTATTTTTATGACAACGGCATTCGAAACGGCATAATTAACAATTTCAATCGATTAGAAGCAAGAAATGATGTCGGTGAATTATGGGAAAATTATCTAGTAACCGAAAGAATAAAGTTTCAAAATTATAATCAGAAGTCGGTATCCAATTTTTTTTGGCGCACCTACGATCAACAAGAATTAGATTGGCTTGAAGAAGAAAATGGCAAACTAAGCGGATTTGAATTCAAATGGAATGAAAACCGAAAAGCTAAAATACCAACAGCTTTTGCAAAAGCCTACCCAGAAGCTATTTTTGAAGTGATAAACAAACAAAATTATTTAGAATTTGTAATGTAAACACATTGGAAACAAATGTTTTGACACAAATGTCGTAAACATGTCGTATAAAAACCGCAACACAAAATATTTAATGATGTCTAATTTTGAAGAAATTTTAAAAACTATATTATGGAAACTATTGGATCAAAAATTTCAAAAATTAGAAAGCAAAAAGGAATGACTCAAGAAGAGCTTTCGGATTTATCAAAGATCAATTTAAGAACATTACAACGAATTGAAAAAGACGAAAATGAACCAAGAGGAAATACATTAAAACAAATTTGTGATGTTTTAAAAATCAATATTGAAGAAATAGTGGATTTTGGTAAAAGAGAAGATAGAAGTTATTTAATTTTTCTTCATTTATCAATTTTATTGAATTTAATTATCCCACTAGGAAATATTATTTTACCACTTATTTTATGGTTAAATAAAAAAGATACTATTATTGATGTTAACAATCAAGGTAAAAACATTTTAAATTTTCAAATATTATTTTCCTTAGTCAACAATTTAATTTTAATCATAGGTGTTTATGGTAAAATTTCTCATTCCTATATTTTCCCATACTTTATTCAGATATATTTTTTACTTTTAATATTAAATATTTTATATTCAGTTTACGTTGCATATAATATTAACAAAAAAGAAATAGTTAATTATTATCCAAACCCAATTAAATTTGTGAAATAAAAAAATCAAATGACGAACATTAATTTCATTCAAAGCCAAGTAAATACTACTCCAAAAAACATTGAAGCAACCTTAAAATTACTATCAGAAGATTGCACCATTCCGTTTATTTCTCGTTATCGAAAAGACCAAACCGGAAATCTTGATGAGGTTCAAATAGAATCAATTGCAAAACTTTCGAAGCAATTCGACGAGATTGTAAAACGTAAAGAAAGCATCCTAAAAACGATTGAAGAACAAGGACAACTTTCACCAGAATTAAAGTCAAAAATTAAAAAATCATTCGATCTACAAGAAATTGAAGATTTGTATTTGCCTTATAAAAAGAAGAAAAAAACACGTGCCGATGTAGCTCGCGAAAACGGATTAGAACCATTAGCAACATTAATTTTAGCGCAAAAAAATGACGATGTAGATTTTCTTTCGACACAATATATCAATAAAAATGTTGAAAACGAAGAAGAAGCACTGCAAGGTGCAAGAGATATTGTTGCCGAATGGATAAACGAAAATATTGCCGTACGTCAAAGTTTGCGTCGATTGTATAACAGAAAAGCCGTTATTGAAACTAAAGTTGTAAAAAAGAAAGCTGAAGAAGAAGAAGCTCAAAAATTCAAACAATATTTTGATTGGGCAGAACCTTTGTCAAAAGCACCTTCACATAGATTATTAGCAATGCTTCGTGCAGAAAACGAAGGGTTTATAAAACTAAAAATAGAAACCGATATTGATGAAACTTACGATTTGATTGATGAGATTATAATCAAAAATGGGAATAGTCCATCTATTAATCATGTTCAATTGGCAATTGAAGATAGTTACAAAAGATTACTTCATCCTGCCATTTCGAATGAAACGTTACAAGAAGCCAAAACCAAAGCTGATATCAAAGCCATTGATGTTTTTGCCGGAAATTTGAGTCAGTTGTTACTTGCGCCACCATTAGGAGAAAAACGAATTTTAGCAATAGATCCAGGTTATAGAAGTGGTTGTAAAATTGTTTGTTTGGACGAAAAAGGCGATTTATTGTACAACGAAACCATTTATCCACATCAGCCGCAAAATGAAACTGCAATGGCGATGAAAAAGATAAAATCGATGGTAAACGCTTACAACATCGAAGCAATTTCCATAGGAAACGGAACAGCAAGTCGCGAAACCGAATTCTTTATCAAGAAAATTGCTTTCGAGAAACCAGTTCAGGTTTTTGTGGTTTCTGAAGCTGGAGCATCCATTTATTCGGCAAGTAAAATTGCTCGCGACGAATTTCCAAATTATGATGTTACAGTTCGTGGTTCGGTTTCTATTGGAAGACGACTTTCAGACCCTTTAGCAGAATTGGTAAAAATTGATGCAAAATCCATTGGAGTTGGGCAATACCAACACGATGTAGATCAAACTAAATTGAAAGAAGAATTGGATAACACCGTGATTAGATGTGTGAATTCAGTTGGAATTAACATCAATACAGCAAGTAAATCATTGTTGAGTTATGTCAGTGGAATAGGAGAGAAGATGGCCGAAAACATTATTGCTTATCGTCAAGAAAATGGTCCATTTGAAGATAGAAAACAAATTAAAAAAGTGCCAAGACTTGGTGAAAAAGCGTATCAACAAGCCGCAGCTTTCGTCAGAATTCACAACGGAAAAAATCCTTTAGATAATTCTGCGGTGCATCCAGAAGCTTATCCAATTGTGGAGAAAATGGCAAAAGATTTAAAAATTTCGGTAAACGAATTAATAGCCAACAAAGAAAAAATAGCCTTAATAAAACCAGAAAGTTACACCAACGAAACCATCGGAATTCTTGGTATAAATGACATTCTGAAAGAATTAGTAAAACCAGGATTAGATCCAAGAAAAGCTGCCAAAGTTTTCGAATTTGACCCTAATGTTAAAACCATAAAAGACGTTCGCACCGGAATGATTTTACCTGGAATTGTAAACAACATCACCGCTTTTGGATGTTTTGTGGATATTGGAGTAAAAGAAAGCGGTTTGGTTCACATTTCCCAACTAAAAGCAGGATTTGTTAGTGATGTAAATGAAGTCGTAAAACTCCACCAACACGTTCAAGTAAAAGTTGTTGAGGTTGATGAAGACAGAAAGCGAATACAACTTACAATGATACTGTAAATATAAAATCCCAAACTCTAAAACAATTTAGAATTTGGGATTTTTTTATTTTAAACTTAATAAGATTACTCTTTAGTTTCTTCTTTTTTAGAATCAGCAGGTTGATCTTCACCTTTTGAAGCTTTTTTAAATTCATTTATTCCAGAACCTAAACCTTTCATTAGTTCAGGAATTTTTTTACCTCCAAAAAGCAACAATACCACTACAATGATAAGTATCCACTCAGATCCTCCTGGCATAAACCCTAAAAATATAGTTAAAAAATTCATTTTTTTATTTATTAAAAATTAAATTCAGTTATTTACAATATGCAAATGTAAAAATAAAATGGTCGTGAATTGTGATTACTAAAAATTTTTACAATTAATTTAAGTTTAATATAGTTTTTAGTTATTCATTTTATTTTTTTAAAAAGCAAAAACCTTAATAAACATAGCAATTCAACAAATTTTCTATATTTGTATAATAATAAAAAAACATGTCTGAAAAGCGCCTCAAAAAGCAAAAACTAAAGAAACATCTTTTCACTAAAAATCGTTTAGTAATTTTAAATGATGAGACTTTTGAAGAAGTTTTTTCATTGAGATTAACCTTGATGAATGTCTTTGTTTTTGCCTCAATTGGAGCTATTTTAATCATTTTTGTGACTACTTTTATTATTGCTTTTACACCTTTAAGAGAATATATTCCGGGTTATACTTCAACAAAATTGAAAAAAGACGCTACCGAATTAGCTCTAAAATCAGATTCATTAGAATTTGCTATTAAGAAAAACGAAGCTTATCTAGAATCTATAAAAAAAGTTTTAAATGGTAACTTAGAATACGCTAAAGTCAACAAAGATTCCATTTTAGCAATATCTGTTGATACTTTGCCAGATTTACAACTAACAGCTACTGAAGCCGAAATGAATTTGAGAAAACAAGTTGCCGAAGAAGAGAAAAAGAAAACAGAGAAAAGAAAATAGAGAAAAGATTATGTTCAACTTAGATAATATTATGCATTTATCTGCTTTTGTTAGCATTGTTTTTTTAATTACAGGATTTATCATGTATAAATTTCCACCTAAAAAAATTAACTATTTGTATGGATATCGCACAAATGCTTCTATGAAATCTCAAGAAAGATGGGATTTTTCTCAAAAATATTCTTCTTTTCAAATGATGTTTACAGCAATTAAATTATTTATAGTTTCATTGATTTTACCTTGGTTTAATGAAAGTTTCAAAACAAATATTTTTTTACAAATAGTTATCGTGATTGTAGCTGTGGGATTTATGTTTTACAAAATAGAAAAAGCGATTAAAATTAATTTTCCTAACGAATAAATATGTCGATAAAATCAATTGCAGCCAAGCTATTTGCTAAGTCAATTCATAATAAAACCCAAAAATGGGCTTCAAATCCTGTTGAAACACAACAAAAAGTTTTTAATGATTTAATTCGTCAAGCGAAAGAAACGCAGTTTGGAAAAGACCACAAATTCAATGAAATCAAAACTTTTGAAGATTTTGCCAATCAAGTTCCGATAAGAGATTATGAAGCATTAAAACCTTATGTTGACCGAGTTGTAAAAGGCGAAGAAAATATTCTTTGGAAAGGAAAGCCTCTTTATTTTGCCAAAACATCTGGCACAACATCTGGCGCAAAATATATTCCGCTGACTAAAGAATCGATGCCTTTTCACATTCAAGCAGCGCGAAATGCGATTTTGAGTTATATTCACGAAACTGGAAACGCCGATTTTGTTGATGGTAAAATGATTTTTCTACAAGGAAGTCCGATATTAGAAGAAAAAAACGGAATTAAATTAGGTCGTCTTTCTGGAATCGTAGCACATTTTGTTCCAAAATATTTGCAAAAAAACCGAATGCCAAGTTGGGAAACCAATTGCATTGACGATTGGGAAACCAAAGTTGACGCTATTGTTGAAGAAACGTTCCATCAAGATATGGCGGTGATTTCAGGAATTCCTTCTTGGGTGCAAATGTATTTTGAAAAATTGCGCCAAAAAGCACAGAAACCCGTTGGAGAATTGTTTAAAAACTTCAATTTATTTATTTATGGCGGTGTAAATTATGAACCTTATCGTGCCAAATTCGAAAATCTAATCGGACGAAAAGTAGATTCTATAGAATTATTTCCGGCTTCCGAAGGATTTTTTGCTTACCAAGATTCTCAAAAAGAAAAAGGAATGTTGTTGCTCTTAAATTCAGGAATTTTCTACGAATTTGTAAAAGCCGATGAATTTTTCACAGAAAATCCTAAACGACATACGATTGGCGAAGTGGAATTGAATGTAAATTACGTTTTAATTCTTTCAACCAACGCCGGACTTTGGGCTTATAATATCGGCGATACCATTCAATTTACAAGTTTAAAACCTTATCGAGTTATCGTTTCGGGTCGAATTAAACATTATATCTCTGCGTTTGGTGAACATGTAATTGGTAAAGAAGTTGAACATGCTTTACAAGAAGCTATGGAAAATACAGATATCCGTGTTAATGAGTTTACAGTTGCGCCACAAATTGCACCAAGGGATGGTTTACCTTATCACGAATGGTTTATTGAATTTGATTCCGAAGTTTCGGAAGAACCCAATAATCTGGATGAATTTGCGTTAAAAATTGACAACGCAATGCGAAAGCAAAACGTTTATTATGATGATTTAATTGTTGGAAAAGTGTTGCGAACATTAGTAATAACAAAAGTTCCAAAAAACGGATTCCAAGAATACATGAAATCTATAGGAAAATTAGGTGGTCAAAACAAATTACCAAGACTTTCTAATGATAGAAAAATTGCTGATTTTTTTTAAGAAAATAGAAAATAGATGACAGATAAAAGACTGGTTTGGGTTTTGCTTTTAATTTCACAGTTTACTTTTTCTCAAATTAAAGGCGTCGTAAAAGATAGTTTGACAGGAAATCCTATTCCTTATGTAAATATTTGGGTTGAAAACGAAAATATTGGAACTACATCTGAAGAAGACGGAACATTTGAATTAAAAACTTCAAAAGAAAAAAAACTTGTTTTTTCGGTGCTTGGTTTTGAAACTAAGATTTGTAAATTATCTGAAACATCCGAAATTATTCTAAATCCGACTGTATATCAGTTAGATAACGTAGAAATAACTAAACTTAAAAACACTAAAGAATTAGAAATTGGTGATTCCAAAAAAATTCACCACAAACATTTATCTGGAGATAAGCCATGGATTTACGGCAAGTTATTTACTTACGAACCAAAATATTCTGAAACACCCTATTTAAAAAACATAGTGTTTTTATCAGATAGTGAAAAAAAAGACGCAAAATTAAAAATCAGAATATTTCAACTAAAAGACTCTTTACCTGATGAAGATATGTTATTCGAAGACGTCTTTGTTACGGTTAAAAAAGGAATGAGAAAAAACGTCGTAGATATTTCAAAATATAAAATTAAAATGCCAAACAATGGAATTATCATTGGTTTGGAATGGCTTATCATAGAAGAAAACAAATATCTTTACGAATATACTTATAACAAAACAAAACAGAGTACTGTAAATTACGCACCTTCTTTAGTTATTAATTATTCAGAAGTAGAAAATTCCTTCCGATATTCGGGAGGAAGATGGATAAAATCAAAAATTAATAAAATCAAAATTAAAGAAACAAAACCGTGGGATAATAAAGTTATGGTGCCTGCAATAAACCTCATTTTAACCAATTAATGAATAAAATTTACCTTTTACTTATACTAATGTCTGGTTCTCTTTCAGCTCAAATCAAAGGAGTAGTAAAAGATAGTTTGACAGGAAATCCTATTCCTTATGTAAACATTTGGGTAGAAAACGAGAATATTGGTGCAAGCTCAGAAGAAAACGGAACTTTTGAAATTTATACTTCAGAAAAGAGTAAAAACTTAATATTTTCTGCTATTGGCTTTGAGAAAAAAATTATTAAAATCTCAGAAAGTAAAGAAGTAAAACTAAAATCGGTAGAATATTTACTAGATGAAATTGTGCTTTCTAATAGTAAAGAAACCAAACAAATTGAAATAGGCAAAACCAAAAATTCGATTTCACAAGCTTTTGATAATGGTCCTAAAATTGTTGCTAAATTCTTTCCTTATAAATTGTCCTATAAAGCAACAAAATACATAAAAAAAGTTACTGTTTTAACCGATAGCAAAATAGAAAACGCCACGATAAAATTACATTTTTATGCTGTTGATTCTTTAGGTTTTCCATCAAAAGAGTTATTAAAAAAAGATTTGATACTAACTGTGAAAAAAGGTGTAAACAATCATGCTTTTGATATTTCATATTTGAATCTTACTATGCCAAAATCAGGACTTTTTGTTGGCTTTGAAAAATTACTAATTGAGAAAAATAAACTTGAAACAACAATTACAGATTTTAATTCGAATACAACAAAAACCCAAAAAAAATATTACCCATTCTTACTATATAATTTTGTTGAAAAAGATTTTCAATTTGAATATTCTGGCGGAAAATGGAGCAAACAACAAAAATTCAATCTCGATGGTTCAGTGAGTAAAATGATGATAAATGAGCCGGCAATTAACCTTATCCTAACCAACTAAAGCATAAAATCAGTATATTTGCAGGTTAGAAAATAAAATTTAATGAAAGAAATTAAAAACATTTCGCGCTCAAGAGCGCAAGAATCGTCGGCAGCTATCGAACGATTGTACATTACCATGAGACATTTATTCAACAGAGGTTTTTATAAACCAATGGGTATCTCAGGAGAAACTTTAAGAGAAGCTTTATTAGAGCTTCGACCAGAAATTTACGGAAGTATTGCAGAAGAAAAAGTAGAACTTAACGGTTTACTTTATGTAATAGAAAGACTTCCAGTAGGAATTGAAGAATGCCGTTACATCAACTTAACTTCAGATGAAGGGTATTCAAAATCGCATTTTCAAGCCATTGTTCCACCAAAACGTAGAAGAAATTGCTACCGTATTGATGAAGAACAAATGAATGTAGAAATTACACGTGGCCGTTCCGATATTTATGATATTTTGACGCATTTGACTTTCATTTTCATCGAATCTCACAAAATTAAAGACAGAGTTTTAATTGATGAAGAAGGAAGAATTTCACGTGATTGGCAAAAATTAGAACAAGCCGCTTTACAAACCAAAAAATTAACTCAAATTGAAAAAGAGAAAGCCATTTCTCACGCAGCAAATGTGTTGGGAAGAACGTTTGTCGAGGTTTTAGATATTTATGATTCTTTTGGAACCAAAGAAAAACCAGACAGATTTCTTCACGTAATTTACTGGTTAGGAAAACTTGCCATTGAAGAAGTGGTTGACAATAACAAAAGAACAATTACTTTCAGTCCAATTTTGAGAGAACGTCTTGGACACCACATTCATGGTGAAATATGGGCAACCAATATCAAAGAAGTTTTAAAAGAAAATAATTTGCTAGGAAGACCAATTCATATTATTAGTGCAAACATGCACAGTGTTATGAATTCGATTTTTGCAACGCATGTTCTAGGACCAAAATTCAAAGGCAAATCAGATTTTGATATTTTTGAAGAATTGAGTCGTCAAGGAGCGCATGATGTTCGTGATAAAGTAGAAGAATTTGCAATTAAACACGGAATGATTTCGCTTCCAGATCAATCTGGAACTAATATTGACGTTCAAATATTTGATACCTCAAAAATCGATTGGATAAAATCGGCATTTCCAAATGCAAAAGTCGGAAAAGATAATCCGGTGATTATTGTAATGGATTATGCTTTTGGAGAACAAGCTTACGAAACTATTGACGAATTATTAAAACCATACAAAAACGGAAAAGAGAAAACATTATTAAATGTTGAATCGGTTTCCATTATGGGTAAAGCAGGAATTCTAGAAGGTGGAAAAGGTGATATTATGATTCCAAATGCTCATATTAATGAAGGAACAGCAGACAATTATTTCTTCGAAAATGAATTAACTGCTGAAATGCTTGAAGGAAACGGAATTCCAGTATTCGCTGGACCAATGATTACAGTTCTTGGAACATCACTTCAAAATAAAGATTTATTGAAATTTTTCCACGAGTCAACTTGGAGCGTAATTGGTCTAGAAATGGAAGGTGCTTATTATCAAAAAGCGATTCAATCGGCATCTAAAATTAGGAAAAGTATAAATCCAAACGTAAAAGTTCGTTATGCTTATTATGCCTCAGATAATCCATTAGAAACAGGAAGTACATTAGCTTCTGGAGGACTTGGAACAACAGGAGTAAAACCAACGTATTTAATTACAATCAAAATATTAGAACAAATTTTCAACGTAAAATAACATATTTCTATGAGTACAAATTCTCAAAATAACGACAATCAAGAAATTGATTTATCTGAAATTTCAAAAAAAATTGGTGGATTATATGACGCTGTTTTAAGGTCAATTTTTAATGTGATTTTGTTTTTTAAAAGAAAAGCCTTAATCCTAGGATTATTATTTATAATTGGAGCTGTACTAGGTTTCTTTTTAGATTCAAATAAAAATTATAATAGTCAAATAATTGTTGCGCCAAGTGGAGGAGTTGATTATTTATACTCAAAAATAAATCTGATTAAATCAAGATTATCTGAAAAAGACGAGAAATTTTTTAAAAGTATTGGAATCACCAATTCAGATAAAATTCAAAATATAAAAATTGAACCAATTGTTGATCTTTATAATTTTGTAAATAATAATACTGCAATAGCTTCAAATGCTCAAAACACTCAAAACTTTGAAGTAATAAAATTACTTGCAGAAAGTAATGATATTAATAAAGTAATTGAAGATGAACTTACTAGTAAAAACTATCCATACCATTCTTTACTTATATCATCAAACGGTAGAATAGAATCAGATGATATTATTAAACCTTTATTAAAATATTTGAATACTGATGATTACATGAATCAGATTTCAAAAATTAATAAGGAGAATATATTAATAAAAATGAAGAAGAACGAAGAAGAAATCGTTCAGATAGATTCGCTTATTAGTGTAATATCTAAAAACATATCTAAAAACAACAAAGGTAATAATCTAATATACAACAATGAAAACAGCGAGATAAACGGAATGTTTGAGTTAAAAAACAAACTAATTAGTGAAATTGCTTCTCAAAAAATACAATTAGTTAAAATTGATACATTTATAAAAGATGTTAGTATAACGCCAAATGTTATAAATAATAAAGGAACAAATGGAAAGATGAAATTGATTTTACCGATACTATTTATTTCTTTATTTGTGCTTATTTATCTATTTCTAGCTTTTTATAAAAATCAGTTAACTAAAACAAAATAGGAATTTATGAAATCGTCATTAATATCAAGTTTGTGCAACAAACATCAATAAATAAAGGCGATAGCATACACGACCAATGATAAATAAAATTTAAACATATGAAAGGAATTATCTTAGCTGGAGGTTCAGGAACTAGATTACACCCATTGACTCTTGCTGTAAGCAAACAGTTAATGCCTATTTATGATAAACCAATGATTTACTATCCACTTTCAACGCTTATGTGGGCAGGAATTAATGAAATACTTATCATTTCAACACCACACGATTTGCCTTTATTTAGACAATTATTAGGCGATGGAAAAAAATTTGGTTGTCGTTTTGAATATGCTGTTCAAGAAAACCCGAATGGTCTTGCAGAAGCATTTATTATTGGAAAAGAATTTATAGGAAATGATAAAGCAGCACTTATTCTTGGAGATAATATTTTTTACGGAACAGGTTTAGCCGAATTATTACAAGCTAATAGCAATCCTGATGGTGGAATTATTTATGCTTATCACGTTCATGATCCAGAAAGATATGGAGTGGTTGATTTTGATAAAGAAGGAAACGTTCTTTCAATAGAAGAAAAACCCGAAAAACCAAAATCAAATTACGCAGTTCCTGGAATTTATTTTTATGACAATTCCATTATTGAAGTGGCGGCTAATATAAAACCAAGTCATCGAGGTGAACTTGAAATAACTGATGTTAATAAAGAATATTTAAAAAGAGGAAATCTAAAAGTTAGTATTCTCGATAGAGGAACCGCGTGGTTAGACACAGGAACTTTTCAATCATTAATGCAAGCCGGACAGTTTGTACAAGTAATTGAAGAGCGCCAAGGATTGAAAATTGGAGCAATAGAAGAAGCGGCATACAAAATGGGATTTATAGATGCTAAACAATTAAAAGAACTCGCAACACCATTATTGAAAAGCGGTTACGGTTTACATTTAATGAGTTTATTAGAATAATAAAATTAATTTAAGTTTAAATGAAGTTTGATTTTTTAGAAATTGACTTTGATTTTTGCTATTGAAATTGCTATTGAACATGATTTTTACAGAAACAAAACTCAAAGGTTGTTTTATTATAGAACCAAAAATCATAAAAGACGAAAGAGGTTTTTTTATGGAAAGTTTTAATGAACAAACTTTTGAAAAAGGTATTGGAGAAAATGTACATTTTGTTCAAGATAATCAATCCTATTCTTCGAGAGGAGTACTAAGAGGATTGCATTATCAAACAGGTGAACATGCTCAGGCAAAACTAGTTAGAGTTTTAAATGGAGAAGTACTTGATGTTGCCGTAGATATAAGACCAGATTCTGAAACGTTTGGACAGTATATTGCTATTTTACTTTCAGGGGATAACCAAAAACAGTTTTTTATTCCTAGAGGATTTGCTCATGGATTTTTGGTTTTGAGTGAAAAAGCCAACTTTTTTTATAAATGCGATAATTTTTATAACAAAGAAAGCGAAGGCGGAATAAAATATAACGATTCAGATATCAATATTGATTGGCAATTTGATGTTGATGAGCTAATTATATCTGAGAAAGACCAAAAGCTTCCCAATTTAAAAAACGCTAAAAAAGTATGGTAGTTTTAGTAACAGGAGCAAACGGACAACTAGGACAAGCGTTACAATCTATTTCAGGAAATCATCCGGAAATAGATTTTGTTTTTTGTGACTCAACTCGTTTAGATATCACGGATTTAAACAATATTAAACAAAGTTTTAAACAAATTAAACCACATTATTGCATAAACTCAGCAGCCTATACAGCAGTTGATAAAGCAGAAAGTGAACCAGAAAAAGCACAATTAATAAATGTTAAAGGAGCAGAAAATCTAGCTGAGGTTTGCAAAGAATATGATTCTATTTTACTTCATGTCTCTACTGATTTTGTTTTCGATGGAAGCAACAAAATAGCTTATAAAGAGGAAGATTCACCAAATCCAACAGGAGTTTATGGTTTGACAAAATTACAAGGAGAAAAAGCGATTCAAGAAACATTTGATAATTATTTTATTATAAGAACCTCTTGGGTTTATTCGCAATTCGCAAATAACTTCATGAAAACCATGCTCCGACTAGCTTCTGAAAGAGATAGTTTATCAGTAGTAAATGACCAAATAGGTACTCCAACAAACGCAGTAGATTTAGCCGAAGTTTTGATTTCAATGATTTGTCACACTGAGCGCAGTCGAAGTGCCTACCTACAACCTACAACTTCCAACTGTCAGACTGAGCCTGTCGAAGTCTTCGGAATCTACAACTTCTCAAACGAAGGAAAATGTTCATGGTATGATTTTGCTAAGGAAATATTTGAAATTAATAATATCAATATAAATTTAAACCCAATTCCAACAACAAGTTTTCCTACACCAGCAAAACGCCCAGCTTTTAGTGTTTTAGATAAAACTAAAATAAAAAAGGTTTTTCAAGTTGAAATTAAGGATTGGAAAGAAAGTTTAAGAACATGTAAAATTTAAATTTTATTTAGGAGTTTATCAATTCATAAAATATAATTTTACCAACAAAATAGTACTTTTGAAAAAGACGATATTTATACTGAGTTTTCTAATGATGAACATTGCATTTGTATTTGCCCAAAAAGCAAAAACAATTGTTATTGAACATACTGATTACTCAGACATTAATCAATATGAAGTTCCAGACGCTGTACTTTTAACAGGTAATGTGAGACTTAGTCATGATGGAGCAACAATGACTTGCAACAAAGCCTATTACTATCAGAAAGAAAACTACATAAAAGCATTTGGAGATGTTCAAATGGTACAAGGCGACACACTTTATTTAAACAGTAAATATGCCGAGTATAATGGAAATATCAAAAAAGCATTTGCGGCAGGAAATGTGGTTATGACTTCACCAGAGTCAACAATGACAACCGATACTATTCACTTTGACCGAAATACTCAAGAAGCTTATTTTAATTCAAACGGAACCATTGTAAATAAAAATAACACTTTAAAAAGTAAAGCAGGACGTTATTATTTAAAGGAAAAAAAATACCAATTTTTATCTGCTGTTGAGTTAAAAAACCCAGAATATACTATAAAGACAAATCATTTAGATTACAAAACAACCCAAGGCAATTCCGATTTAAAAGGACCATCAACTATTGTTAGTAAAGAAACCTTTATTTACACAGAAAACGGACATTATAACAGCAAGAACAATACAGGACATTTTCTCCAAAAATCGTATATAAAATACAAAGACAGATTGATAGAAGGAGACAGTTTATATTACGATAGAAAAATCGAATATGCCTCAGGAACTAATAATGTAAAAATTACAGATTCCATTAATAAAGCTATCATCAAAGGACATTATGGCGAAGTTTTTAAACAAAAGGATTCTGTTTACATGACTAAGCACGCTTCAATACGCTATAAAGTTGAAAACGATTCTATGTTTGTTCACGCTAAAAAGTTGTATTTAACCGGGAAAACAGGCGAACGAATTGTCAGAGGACAAAAAAACGTTAGATTTTTCAAAACAGATTTAAGCGGTAAATGTGACTCTATTCATTCCGACCAAAAGAGAGCTTTAACACAACTTATTGGAAAACCAATTCTTTGGAATTTTGAAAACCAACTAACAGGAGATGTAATGCATTTGATAGGTGACAATAAAACAGAAAAATTAGATTCGCTTAAAGTGTTAAACAATACTTTTATTATTTCAAAAGATACTATTGGTGATGGTTTTAACCAGATAAAAGGTTTAAATCTTTATGGAAAATTTTTAGAAAATAAGCTTCATGAAGTCGATGTCATTAAAAATACGGAGGTTGTTTATTACATGCGAAATGACAAAAACGAACTCATAGGTATCAACAAAAACGTTAGTAGCAAGATTAATATGATAATGGATGATAAAAGTAAAGTAGAAACAATTACTTTTTTCAATAATGTAGATGGTGATATTTATCCAGAAAAAGATTTACCCGAAAACGCAAGAAAACTTCGAGGTTTTGTATGGCGAGGCGACGAACGAATAAAGACAAAAGAAGATATTTTTCCAGAAGATGAGGTGGAATTGGATAAAAAAATTGTAGAAGTGAGTAGGGCAAAATTTGAAGAACAAAACAACAAACAAGAAGCAGCTGATATCAATCAAATAATTTCTAAGTTAATGCCAAATGTAAACTCAGTTGGAAATGATTTTATGAGTAATTTAGAAACAATAGAAGAAAAAAATAATTTTTTAAAAGTAACTGGATGGGCATTTTTTAAAAATCAATCACCAAACAAGACAAGGATTATTTTATTGTTACTAAAAGATGGAGTTGCAACAAAATTTAAAGTTCAAAGAGTACCCAGATTCGATGTGACTACCTATTTTAAATTAGATTATAATGTTGATAATTGTGGATATGGAGCAACTTTTGATAGTTCAAATTTAAAAAAAGGCACCTATCAATTAGTAGTATACCTAAAAGATGAAGAAACAAATAAAGAAGGACTATTGATAACGGGTAAAAAAATTGAAAAGAAATAATGCCAAAGCAACAAATAAAAATCAAATATTGAAAACAAAAGTTCATAAACAACTCATATACAGCGTTTTATTTAAATTCATTTCGATGGTTTTGGTTTTTTTAACCACTTCATTTGTAAATAAATATTTAGGTGAAAATGAATATGGTTTATGGGCAGCAATTTATTCTTTTATTTCTTGGGTTTATTTGTTAGATTTTGGTTTTGCAAATGTAATTAAAACTAAACTTCCTGTTAAAATTTTAGAAAAAAAAGAAAATGAAACAAACGAATTAGTAACGACGATTTATGTTGGAGTGGGTATTATAGCTTTAACAATAATTATAATTTTTTGTATATTAAATTTTATAAGCACACCTTCAGAATTTTTTAATGTTAAAGCAAGTTCAATAAATTTTAATTTTTTGTTATCTATAAACCTACTTTTTTCAATTTTAATTCTTATAATTGGTAATCACAAATCATTATTTGTTGGTGTATTAAAAACTCACTTAGTGGAGTTTTCACTAATGTTAATTCAATTATTAATATTTGCTTCTATATTTACTATAAGTAGATTTAATATTCTTTTATTTGAGTCAAAAATTATAAATGTTTCAATTGTATATGGGTTTGTAAATGTTTTTGTTGGAATAATTTTTACTTTTTACTTTTTTAAAAAACATAATAATATTAAAATTTCATTTAAGTATTTTAATTTTTCAGTTTTAAAAGAAAACATCGGTTTGGGGTTAAATTTTTTTATTATACAGGTTTGCATGATAATAATATATTCAACGGACCATTTTTTAATTTTGAAATATTTTGGAAGTAAAGAAGTTGGTCAGTTTGATATTGTATTTAAGCTTTTTCAGGTTCCAATGCTACTTATAACTGCTGGTTTGTCACCTTTTTGGTCTATTTTTTCAAAAGCTTATGCAGAAAAAAAATATTTATGGATTAAGAAAGTGTTTTATATTTATAATTTTTCATTTATTTTATTTATAATTGGAATGTTTATTTTGAACTATATGTTAAATGACATTATCATTTTTTGGATTGATAAGCAAATAATTTTTTCAAATACATTATTGATATCATTATCTATTTATATTACTCTTATATCGTACGCTTCTATATATAGTTTTTTTTTAAATGGAGTAAACAAAATCAATCTTTCAATGCGCATAATTGTTTTTCAAGCTATTGTAAATTTACCAATATGCTTGTTGTTAATTAAAAAAGGTTATGGGATAGAAGGAGTAATTATTGGAAATTGTTTATGTATATTGCCGGCGTCAGTAATGACACCTTTACAATCTTTTTGTATTATAAATAAAAAGATTAAAGCGAGAGTATAAATAAAAAAGAAAGAAACACTATGAAAAATCTCGATTGGATAAAAAAAATAGGAAAATCACTTCCTCCCGAAATCATTCAATTAATTAAAAGGAAATTACGTTTATATAAAAGCCGGGAAGTCGAAAGTTTAATTAATATTCCAAGATATACTAAAACTACTTTCAATTTAAATGGATTTGAAATAACAATCCCAGATAGCGCTTCATTTATGTTTATGCATAAAGAGATTTTTATTGATGAAATATATCGATTTAAAACCACAAATTCAAATCCAATTATTATTGATGGTGGTGCTAATATCGGATTAGCAACGATTTACTTAAAATCATTACATCCTAATTCTAAAATAATAGCCTTTGAGCCGGATTCTAAAATTTATAAAATTTTAGAAAGTAACATAAAATCGTTTAACTTTACGAATGTCGAATTAGTAAATAAAGGATTATGGAACGCAACAAAAACTTTATTTTTTAAATCTGAAGGAGCTGACGGTGGATTAGTCGCTGATATTGACAATACTACAGAATCAACAGAATCAATTAATGTAGTTTCACTTAAACCCTATTTACAAAAACCTATCGATTTTTTGAAATTAGATATTGAAGGGTCTGAAACATTGGTTTTGAAAGACATAGAGGATGATTTAATTAATGTCGATAAAATTTTTGTTGAATATCACTCATTTGTTAATCAACCTCAGTCTTTGAATGAAGTAATAAATATTCTCACAAAAGCCGGTTTTAGACTTTATATGTCAATACCAGGAAATAACGCTCTAAAATCTCCATTAATGGGATTAAATGAATACAACAATATGGATTTTCAACTAAATATTTTTGGATATAAAGAATAATAATAATTTTAAAAGCATGAAATTACTTAACCTTGGATGCGGTTCAACATATCATAAAAATTGGATAAACATAGATTTTATATCTAACTGTAAAGATGTTATTGGTCATAATTTACTAAAAGGAATTCCTTTAAAAAATGATTCAGTGGATGTTGTTTATCATTCACATGTTTTAGAACATTTTTCAAAAAAAGATGGAGAAAAATTTATTAAAGAATGCTGCCGAGTTTTAAATACAAATGGAATTATCAGAATTGCAATTCCAGATCTTGAAACAATTGCAAAAGAGTATTTAATAAATCTTGAAAGAGCTTCAAATGGAGATATGAATGCTAAACAGAACTATGAATGGATCAAATTAGAACTTTTAGATCAAATGGTTCGTAATGAAAGTGGTGGATTGATGAAAGACTATTTATTGCAACCAAAATTACCAAATGAGGAATATGTTTTTAATAGAATTGGATATGAAGGAACAATTATTAGAGATAAAATTGTGAACGCTCAAAACATTAAACCAAAAAAAATAAGTATTAGTAGGATTAAAAAAATATTTAAAAAATTACTAAGTAAGTTTTCATTAGATTATAAAATAGGTCAATTCAGACTTGGAGGTGAAATTCATCAATGGATGTATGATAGATATTCACTAAGTTTATTATTAATATCAAATGGTTTTGGAGAAGTAAAAATTTGTTCTGCTTTTGAAAGTGATATTCCTAATTGGCAAACCTATAGTTTAGACGTAATTGATGGGAAAATAAGAAAACCAGATTCTTTATTTATAGAAGCAAAAAAAATATGAATTTATTAATTATAAGCACTTCAGATATCGGAGGTGCAGCCAATGCTTGTTTTAGACTTCATAACGCGCTTTTAGATGAAAAAATTAATTCTAAAGTAATAGTTAGTAAAAAACAAAAAAATTATCGAAACACATTTTTGTTTAAAAACAATATTATTAACACATTTATATTAAAAACAATATCATTTTTAAAGTATAAAATAAAATTAAGAAAGCGTTCAAAAGAGCTAGAGTTATTTAGTTTTCCAGATTCTAATTTTGATATTACAAAGTCAGAACTTTATAAGGATGCAACTATTATTAACTTACATTGGGTTGCAAGATTCTTAGATTTTAATTTTTTTAAAAAAAACAAAAAGCCAGTAATTTGGACTTTACATGATATGAATCCATTTACTGGTGGAGAACATTATGATGAAGAATATCTAGGAATTGATGAGTTTGGTTTTCCAATTAAAAGAATACTATCTAAAAGTGAAAAAAAATTGTTTAAAAAAATTATTTCATATAAGAAAAAATGCATAGATAAAATTGAAAATTTAACCATTGTTGCACCTTCCGAGTGGCTAGCAAATGAAGCAAGAAAAAGCAAAGTTTTTGGGAGTAAGCCTATTTATTGTATTCCTTATGGCCTTGATTCTGAAATATTTTCCCCAAAAGACAGACAAAAATCAAGAGATTTATTGAAAATACCTCAAGATAAAAAAGTTTTACTATTTGTAGCAGATTCAATTTTAAATAGTAGAAAAGGATTTATTTATTTAAAAAAAGCTTTAGAACAAATTGAAGATCCCAATGTTATACTTTGTGCTATCGGCAAAAATCAGATTAATTTTAAATCAACAAATAATATAATAGAACTGGGGTCAATTAATAATGATGAATTGTTAAGTCATGTATATTCATCAGCAGATGTTTTTATTATTCCTTCATTGATGGATAATTTACCCAATACAGTTTTAGAATCGTTATTTTGTAGTACACCTGTAATAGGTTTCCCTATTGGTGGAATTCCCGAAATGATTCAAGATGGTGTAAATGGATATTTGACAGAAGACGTGAGTGTTCAATCTCTAACAAAAACAATTCAAAATTTTTTAGATAATCCTAATTTTTTTGATAAAAAGCAGATAAGAGAAAACGCCGTAAATAAATACGATCAAACTATTCAAGCCAAAAAATATATAGAATTATTTAAAAAAATTGCCAAAAAAAATGATACCTAAATTATCTATAATTATTGCGACATATAATTCTGAAAAAACGTTAGAAAAAACGTTAGAATCTTTGTTATTTCAAACTTATTTTGATTTTGAAGTTATAATAATAGATGGGCTTTCAAATGATAGAACATTGTCAATTGTTAATAACTTTGAGAAATTATTCATAAGCAAAAACATTTCCTTTATTTGGATTTCAGAAAAAGATAAAGGAATATATGATGCCTGGAATAAAGGTCTAAGTATAGCAAAATCTAATTGGATTTCTTTTTTAGGATCAGACGACATCTATTATCCAGATGCTTTAGAAAATTACATTATTGAAATAGATAAGCATAAAAATATAAATTATATTTGTAGTAAGGTTGAATATGTTAATGAGAAAAGAAAAGTATTAAAAGTGTTAAAAAATCCATATAATCATAATCAAATGATTCGATATATGAATATAGCTCATGTTGGTTCTTTTCATCATAAAAAGTTGTTTGAAACTTTTGGAAATTTTGATATAAATTATAAAATTGTTGGAGACTATGATTTTTTCATGAGATGTAGTGAAAATATAAATGCAGGTTATATAAACAAAATCACTGCTCAAATGCTAAATTCAGGAGTTAGTAACGCTAACTTTATAAAGCCTTTAAATGAAGTTTTAGCAATTCAATTAAAATATAAAAAAACATCAATTTTTCAAATATATTTCGAGTACTTTTTCGCAATTATAAGAATTTTTATAAATAAATCTAAAACACACATAGCAGAGAGGTTATATCGTTAACAATGAAAATAAATGCTGAAAAATTTTACACCTACATTTTTATAATTGTTTTTTTATTGCAATTGTATGTTTCTTCATTTAGAATTAATATTTTCTTTCAATTATTTGTATTGGCTACCTTTTTTTTCATAGAAAAAGTTACAATTTCGTATAAATTTTATAAAATCTTAGTTCCTATAATAATAATTATTCTTATTGGATTTATAGGTATGATTTTTAATAAATACAACTTATATAATATTATTAAAGACATTTTTCACTTTATAAGACCATTAATAGCAATCTTTCTAGGTTATTTATTTTATAAAAGAATTAATAATTTTAGACTATTTATAAAAACAATTATAATTATTGGATTTATATCTTCATTATTTCATTATTACATAATTTTTTTCGTAAATAGTGGTTTTAGCAACGTTAGTAGTTTACGCGAAAATTCAAGAGACAATGTTTTAGAATTATTTGCTTTATTTTTTTTTAGTTTTTATAAAAAGTTTCAAAACGAAGAGTTATTTAAAAATATATTCATCAAAAAAATAGTTTACTATAGTCTTTTACTTTCTTGTGTCCTTTATTTTTCAAGAACAATGATTTTGATGTCAATTGTTTTATTGTTAACCGTATATGGTTATACTATTTTAACCAAAAGGGCTTTAAAAATATTTAGTTTTTTATTAATTTTTCTTGTTGGATTTTACATATTTTTATTTTCAATTAATATTCAAAGAAATAAAAAGGGAATAGAATCATTTTTATATAAAGTAAAAGTTGCGCCAGCAGAGGTTTTTAAAACTAAAATAGATAGAGAAGATCATACTGATTTATGGGATCATTGGAGAGGATATGAAGCAAAATGTGCGTTTGAATTATTAAATAATAATAAATCAGGATATATTATTGGATGTGGATATGGTTCATTAGTAAATTTAAAATTTTTTGCACCTTTATCGGATGATGATAAAGGAATGAAATATATATCAGAATTGCATAATGGGTATGTTTTTATGTTGTATAAAACAGGTTTTTTCGGATTATTTTTATATCTATTTTTTTTATACAATCTTTATAAAAAAATATATTACAGAAGAAGTTTTGAGAAAGTATTCATATCGGGTATCGCTCTTTCTATTATGTTAGCTTCAATTGTAATTGGAAGTATTTTTAATGGTAATCCTACTATGATGATTTTACTAGGTGCTTTAGTGTTTTTCGATGAAAAAAATGCGTCAGAACTAAAGTTTAAAAAAATAAAATAATTTTAAATGAAAATTTATAATAAATAACCTTAGAAATATGCTAAAAACAATATTTCAAAAACTTCTCAACAAATCGGGAAAAAATTATGAAATTGATAGTAGAATACCTAATCTGCTAATATTTTATACTCTTTCAAATAGATTTTTTATGTTAATAAGAGGTTTTTTAAAAACGGGCAAAAAAGTCTTTATTGGAAGCAATACTAAAATTTATAATTCAAAAAATATTGTCTTTGGTCACAGTGTCACTATTGGTAAATTGTGTGAGATTGACGCTTTTTCCTCAGAAAATATTAAATTAGGCAATTGTGTAAAAATTGGTTCTTTTTCAACATTGACATCAACTAGTCATTTATCTAAATATGGTAAAGGCTTAATTATGGGAAACAATTCCGCAATAGGTGATTATACTCATTTTGGCGCTTCAGGAGGAATAAAAATTGGAAACGACGTGATTATGGGATCTTATATAAGTTTTCACTCAGAAAACCATAATTTTAATGATTCTTCAAAACTAATAAGAGAACAAGGTGTAACATCAAAAGGAATTGTTTTAGGAAACAACATTTGGGTTGGTGCAAAAGTGACTTTTCTTGACGGATGTAAGGTTGGTAACAATTCTGTGGTTGCAGCAGGCGCAGTAGTTAAAGGTGTTTTTCCAGACAATGTAGTTATTGGTGGTGTTCCTGCAAGAATTTTAAAGAATATAGAATAATGAAAAATATTCTTTTCATACATCAATCAGCCGAACTTTATGGTTCAGATAAAACATTACTTTTGTTATTAAAACATCTCGATAAAACAAAGTTTAATCCTGTTGTTATCATTCCATTTGAAGGTCCGTTAAAAACAGAACTTGAAAAAGAAAATATAAAAGTTGTTATTGCTCCTGTTTTAAAATTGTATCGAAAAATGTTTTCACCAAAAAACATAATTAAATTTTTCAGAGAGATAAAAAGTAGTTTTTCAACATTAAATATACTTCATAAAGAGCATCAATTTGAAATTATATATTCTAATACACTTGCGGTTTTATTAGGAATATTTTATGCGCAAAAAACAAAAATAAAACATATTTGGCATGTGCATGAAATTATTGAATCGCCTAAAATATTTACAAAAGCATTCAATTTTCTTTTAGCGCTTAATAGTAATACTAAAATAATTTACAATTCTGTAGCAACTGGAAATTTCTGGGATATAAATGATAAAATTAAATTTAAATCCCAAGTAATCTGGAATGGATTAGAACTTCCAAATTATTATTTATCACAAGTAGAAGTAAATAAAACCAAAAAAGAGCTTTTTCAAGCAAATTCGAATGATCTTGTAATAGGACTTATTGGTAGAATAAGCAGATGGAAAGGACAACAAGTTTTACTAAGAGCTTTTCATATTGTTAATAAAACTCATAAGAATATTAAATTAGTTTATGTTGGATCACCACCACTAAATCAAGAAGGATTTTTAGAAAATCTATACCAAGAAATAAATAATTTAAGCCTCAATAATTTTGTAAAAGTTGTGCCATTTCAAAACGATATAAATTTGGTATGGCAAAGTATAGATATTGCGGTTGTTCCTTCTACTGAACCAGAACCATTCGGATTAGTTGCAGTAGAAGCAATGTTAGCAAAAAAACCTGTTATTGGATCTAATCATGGAGGTTTAACAGAAATAATTATAAATGACGAAACGGGTTTTTTGGTTGAACCAAACAATGTTGAAGCGCTTTCTGAAGCAATTTGTAAATTAATAGATAATTCTGAGTTGCGAAAAAGTTTTGGAGAAAAAGGATATCAAAGATCCATCAAAGAGTTTTCAGTAGACAAATACGTTCAAAGTTTTGAAACTGTTTTTTCTGAAATGTTATAAAAACAAACCAAATCTATTTTTAAAAACATTACTAAATTTCCCTATTTTTGCCCACGAAAAGAAGTAATTAAATGAAAATAGCCATTTTAGGGACAAGAGGAATTCCAAATCATTACGGAGGTTTTGAACAATTTGCTGAATTTTTTTCGGTTTATCTTGTAGAAAAAGGACATGAAGTATATTGCTACAACTCTCATAATCACAAATTTCAAGAAAAAACTTTTCATGGCGTAAATATCATTCATCAACATGATCCTGAGTATAAATATGGAACTTTCGGTCAATTTATTTATGACTACAATTGCATCATGGATTCTCGAAAGCGAGATTTTGATATTATTCTTCAATTAGGATATACAAGTAATTCTATTTGGTTTTTTCTTCTTCCAAAAAAGCCAATCATTATTACAAATATGGACGGTTTAGAGTGGAAAAGAACTAAGTATTCAAAACCAGTTCAACAATTTTTAAAATTTGCCGAAAGACTTGCAGCAATTTCAAGTGATTATTTAGTTTCAGATTCAATTGGAATTGAAAAATTTTTGAAGAAAAAATACAAAAAAGAATCAACCTATATTGCCTATGGAGCTTATCCATTTGATTCACCTAATGAAAATTTTCTAAAAGAATATAATGTTGAAAAGCAAAATTTCAACATGATTATGGCGCGCTTTGAACCCGAAAACAATCTTGATATGGTTCTAGAAGGTGTTGCTCAATCTAATGATAAAACACCAATTTTAGTCATAGGAAAACACGAAACAAAATATGGAGAATATTTAAAAAATAAATTTAAAAGCTTCGACAACATTAGATTTCTGGGAGGAATTTATAATCTGGAGCATTTAAATAATCTTCGTTATTTTTCTAAATTGTATTTTCATGGTCATTCCGTTGGCGGAACCAATCCATCTCTTTTAGAAGCTATGGCTTCGCAAGCATTAGTTATTGCTCACAATAACGATTTCAATAAAGGAATCTTAAAAGAAAATGGAATCTATTTTTCTAATCCTTCTGAAGTCAAAAATATTTTAGAATCTGTCAAAAAAATTGATAACTTGCAGAAAGTTCAAAATAACTATCAAGCAATAATTAAAGATTTTAATTGGGAGAAAATAAATGGTCAATATTTACAACTTTTTGAAGAGTGTTATTCAAGACATAAAACAAGAAAGCAATAAGAATAGTTCTTTTATTTTCACCTTAGTATTACTTGTTACTATTCCATTTTCATTAGCGGTAAACAATATTGCATTAGTACTATTAATTTTATCGGTTCTTATAAATTTCAATAAGACCAATTTCAATAAAAATCTAATTTTTTTCTTTCCAATAGTATTGTTTTTATGGATGTCTGTATCCAATTTTTGGAGTATTGATAAGCACGAAACTTTAAAAGCTATTCCAAAAGGAATTACTTTACTATTACTGCCATTGGTGTTCATGAAAGTACAAATTTCCAAAACAGAAAAAGAAAAACTTTTGAAATATTATAGCTTTTCAATGGTATTGATTGTAGTTTTTTTCCTTTTAAGAGCAATAATTAGATATTTAATAAGTAAAGACACACGGAGCTTTTTCTACCATGGAGAAAACGATGATGATTATGGATTAGTACCGAATCTATTAAATGCAATTCATGTTTCAGTTTTTGTTGCATTAGCGTTTTTTTATTTTTTCACAAAAGAAATTAAATCTAAAATTGATATAGCACTCTCATTACTTCTCGCAGGATTTATTGTTTTACTTTCTTCCAAAAATATAATTCTAGTTATTGTTGTTTTAATTTTAGTTTACTTTTTCTACTATTCAAAAGCATCTCACAAAATGAGATTAAGAAATCTAATAATTTTTATAGGGATTATTTCGATCGGACTGTCTTTTGGTAAGATTAAACAACGTTTTCAAGAGGAGTTTAGAAATAATACACCAAATAATATAAGTACAAATGTTTCAGCAACTCTAGAAAATGGTGTGCACAATACCAGTATCTATGAAGCATGGAACAATGAAAAGTTTTCTCCTAATGATTATTTTCCAGGAACTGCTTTAAGAGTTTATCAAGCAAGAATGTTTTTTGAACTTTTGAAAGAAGAATCAATTTTCCTTAAAGGATTTGGTTTAAATGCTTCCGAAATTAAATTATTAGAAAAAGAAAAGAAATATAATCTACATAATGGATATGGAAGATTTAACTTTCACAATCAATACATCCAGAATTTTGCCGAAATTGGTGTAGTTGGATTTCTACTTTTAGTCATTATGCTGTTTCAAACATTAAAAAAAGCAATAAATAACAAAGATTTTATGCATTTTTCTTTTGCAGTTCTAATGATAAGTTTATTTTTGACAGAATCTTTTCTTTGCAGGCAAAGAGGCGTTGTATTTTTTACATTATTATTTTGTATTTTCAATTCAATAAGCCCCAAAGAGTCAATAAATATAGAACCAAAATTATGAAAAGAATATTAATAACAGGAGCGGCAGGTTTTTTAGGATCACATCTTTGTGATCGTTTTATCAAAGAAGGATACTTTGTTATCGGAATGGATAACCTGATTACTGGAGATTTAAAAAACATTGAACATTTATTCAAACTTGAAAATTTTGAATTTTACCATCACGATGTAACTAAATTCGTTCATGTTCCTGGAAAATTAGATTATATTCTTCATTTTGCATCTCCGGCATCTCCAATTGATTACTTAAAAATTCCTATTCAAACACTTAAAGTTGGATCTTTAGGTACACATAATCTTTTAGGATTGGCGAGAGTAAAAAAAGCTAGAATTCTTATCGCATCAACTTCAGAAATATATGGAGATCCATTAGTTCATCCACAAACAGAAGAATATTATGGAAATGTAAACACCATTGGTCCAAGAGGTGTTTATGATGAAGCGAAACGTTTTCAGGAATCAATAACAATGGCTTACCATACTTTTCATGGTGTGGAAACAAGAATAGTTAGAATTTTTAACACTTATGGACCAAGAATGCGACTAAATGATGGACGTGTAATTCCAGCTTTTATCGGACAAGCTTTACGTGGTGAAGATTTAACTATTTTTGGTGACGGAAGTCAAACACGATCTTTTTGCTATGTTACCGACCAAGTTGAAGGAATTTTCAGACTATTACATTCAGATTATATTTATCCTGTGAATATTGGTAATCCAGATGAAATCACAATTAAAGATTTTGCTGATGAGATTATTAAACTAACCGGAACTGAACAAAAAGTTGTTTATCATCCATTACCAATAAACGATCCTCTACAACGTCAACCAGACACCACTAAAGCTAGAGAAATTCTAGGCTGGGAAGCTAAAGTAAATAGAGAAGAAGGTATGAAATTGACATATGATTATTTCAAATCTTTATCATCGGAAGAATTACTAAAAGAAGAACACAAAGATTTCAAAGGTTACATCCATTAAAATATGGTTGCACAACAAACAGGTAGATATTCAAAATATATTAGACCAATAAGTATCACAATAGATATTTTGGTCATTACCATATTAAGTTTATATTTCTTTAGAGATTTAAATCTTAATATGGTATATTATATTGCATATCAAACACTTGCTTGGATATTCATTGCCTTTTTACTCAAGTTTTATGAGGTATATAGGTTTACAACTCCGGTAGAAATTATATCTAAAATATTTAAACAATTTAGTTTATTTATATTAGTTGTAATTGCTTTTTTTCCCTTTGCAAAAACAGTAATTTTCAGCGGAAAAGCTATTGCAATTATGACAACTATTAGTTTTGTTATTATTGCAGGAATTAAATATTTCTTGTTTTTTTACCTAAAAAAATACAGAATTACCACCAAAAATAATTTCAGAAATGCAATTATAATAGGATATACTCCAGAGGCAATTCGACTTAAAGAAGTTTTTGATAACAGACAAGATTACGGCTATCGTTTTCAAGGATATTTTTCAGATAAAAAACAGAATCCCGAGGTAAAAGGTAGAGTAGACGACATAAAGAATTTTGTTATAGATCAAAAAATAGATGAAATTTATTGTTCTCTAAATGAAATTTCAAATGAAAAATTGAAAGAATTAGTTGAGTTTTCTGACGAAAACAATAAAACAATAAAATTCATTCCTGATACTAAAGAGATATTTTCTAAAAACATGAGAATTGATTATTATGAGCTTTTCCCTGTTTTATCGCTTCAAAAAACCCAACTTCATAACCCAACAATAAAAGGTATTAAAAGAGGATTTGACATTGTTTTTTCTTTTTTGGTTATCGTTCTCATCCTTTCTTGGTTAATGCCTTTAATTGCAATTTTAATTAAATTAGAATCTAAAGGACCTGTTTTCTTCAAACAAGGAAGACCAGGTTTAGATGAAAACGAATTTTTTTGCTATAAATTTCGTTCCATGCAAGTCAATGAAACAACTGAAAAAGAAGCTTCAAAAAACGACCCTAGAGTTACTAAAATGGGACGATTTATGCGCAAAACGAGTATTGATGAATTACCACAATTTTTCAATGTATTACTTGGCGATATGTCGGTTGTTGGACCAAGACCGCACTTGTGGTCACAGAATAAATCGTATGCAAGTAAGGTGAAAAAATATATGGTTCGTCATTATGTGAAACCAGGTATAACAGGACTTGCTCAAGTAAAAGGATATCGTGGTGAAATTGAAACCGATGAAGACATGATAAATCGTATCAAATTTGACGTTTTCTACATTGAAAATTGGTCAATAGTAATGGATATCAAAATCATTATTCAAACGGTTGTAAACATTTTTAAAGGCGAGGATAAAGCTTACTAAAAAACATCTTTTTCAATTAAATAATTCATTTGATTGTCTAAATTGAAATTGATTTCTGATTTAATAAAGATGCTCTTTTTCATTTCGAATAATTCTGATTTACTCATCTTCGAAATCTTTTCTATTTCATGATTTAATTGCTCATAATTTTTTACAGATGCAATCCAACCCATATTGTTTTCTTCAACAATAGTTTCGCCTTCGCCACCTCCAAAGTATAAAATAGGAAATCCAAGTGCGCCATATTCGAAAATCTTAGAAGGAACCGAACCATAAATCCGAACTTTTAACGGTACAATTGCAATGTCAAAAGTTTTCAATTTTTCGTGCAAATCATTTCGTTCCATCATACCGTGAAAGAAGATGTTTTTACCTTTCTCACTTGAAATTAAAGCTTCTATTTGACTTTTTTCAGCACCATCACCAAATAGATGTAATTCAATATTTAAGCCATTTAAATCGATTTTCTCACACAATTCATAAACGCCTTGAGCAATTCCTAAAAGTCCTGCGTAAAATATTTTAATAGGTTGATTTTCTTCCAACTTCAAATCAAAATTTTCAATTTTATGATCTGGAAAATTGCGATATAAATAACATTCTTTTAGAGGAAATAAAGAAGTTATGTGAGTGATAATTTCATTAGATTGACCAATGATTAATGTTGCTTTTTTATAAATAAATCGTTCTAAAAACAATGAGAATTTATGTGAAAAAGAGTTTTCTTTCAAAGCTTTCAATTCAATCGCAGCCAATGGCCAAAGATCTGAAATGTTTAGAATTATCTTTTTCTTTTTCAACGACAGTACAAAAACAGAGATAAAAGAAAGCAATAAAGGCGGTGATTGAACCACTACTTTCTGAGGCGTTTTTTTAAACAATAAATAAAAAAACAAACTCAACGAAAAAGACAAAACAGAAATTATTCGAACAACCAAATTTTTGCTCACACTCGGATAAATCCAAAGACGTTTTACAGCAATATTATCTCGATTTTCTGTAACTGAAAACTTTCCTTTATATTCAGGAAACAATTCACCTTTTGGATAATTTCCAAGCGGACAAATTACAGAAACTTTATAATTATTTTGATTCAACTTCAAAGCCAACTGCTCAATTCTATTGGCAGCAGCACCTTTTTCAGGCGGATAATAATTAGATATAATTAGAATTTCTTCCATTTTTTACCACTAAGACACAATGGAAGCACAACGCTCACAAAGTAAATTATTAAAGTTAAAATAGTGTTCTTTCTGCATTCTTTGTGGCCTTTGTGGTTAAATTTTTAGCAAAATATCAATAATTCTTTCTGATGCTTTTCCGTCCCAAAGCTCAGGAATTCCTCTTTTTGACAAACCAATTTTTAGAAATTTACTAAATTCTAAAGTCAAATTTTCTATTGAAATTCCAACCAAATTATTAGTACCAATTTCAATAGTTTCTGGTCTTTCGGTTGTGGTTCGCATAGTAAAACATGGAATTCCTAAAACCGTAGTTTCCTCAGAAATTCCTCCAGAATCTGTAATCACTGCAAAACTATTTTTTATCAAATACATGAAATTCAAATAACCTTGTGGCTCAACAAATAATATGTTTTTCAAATTCAAATTGGTTTCACCCAAAATAGCTTTAGTTCGCGGATGAATTGGAAAGATTATTTTTTTATCTCCAACCATTTTATCAATTCCTTCCAATAAATTGATTAATGATTTTTCTTCATCAACATTGGATGGACGATGTAAGGTTAAAATGATATAATTTCCAGTTTCTAAACAGAATTCATCCCAAAAACTCGGAGCGGAAATTCGATTTAAATTCTGATGTAAAGTATCAATCATTACATTTCCAACAAAATGTACATTAGAAGAATCAACTCCATTTTTCAATAAATTTTCAGATGCAGATTTTGAAGTTGTAAAGAAATAATCCGTAATACTATCGGTAACAATTCGGTTAATTTCTTCAGGCATTGTCATGTCTCCAGAACGAATTCCGGCTTCAACATGAGCGACTTTTATGTTCATTTTCTTAGCTACAATAGCACAAGCCATAGTCGAATTGACATCACCAACAACCAAAACCAAATCACAAGGATTTTGAGTTAATTCTTTTTCAAAAGCTACCATTATTGCACCAGTTTGCTCTGCTTGTGAACCACTCTTTACTTCCAAATTTGCATTTGGATGCGGAATATTCAACTCCTCAAAAAAAGTATCACTCAAATTTTTATCATAATGTTGACCTGTGTGAACTAATCTATAAGAAATAGTTTTTCCTTCAGATTGCTTTTTTTCAATCGCTTTTATAATAGGTGCGATTTTAATAAAATTAGGTCTTGCGCCTGCAATTATGGTTATTTTCATAGTAATGCTGAACTTGTTTCAGTATCTGTTAATTTATTTCGATTTCATTAAGATCGCAATTTGCGTCATTAAAAAACTATTTTTTATAACCAATTTTCGTTCTTGGTTTTGTTTTTTCTTCTTTTTCTGTCAATTCATCCAAATAACTAAAAACCAACTCAATATTTTTATCGTGGTTTTCTAATTTCTTTTGAATTTGCATAATATCAATTTTCAAATCGGTTGTATCCAAAAGCATTTGACGCACTTTTGTAAATATCCTCATAATTTGAATATTAGTCTGAATAGCTTTATCACTATTTAAAACACTTGATAACATTAAGACTCCATGTTCAGTAAAAGCCATTGGTGCATAACGTAAACCCATTTTGTCTGAATTGGAGGTCACAATTTGTGACCTCCAATTTGAAAACTCAGCATCTGATAATTCAAACATAAAATCGTCTGGAAATCTAGAAATATTTCTTTTTACGGCTTGTTTTAAGACTTTTGTTTGAATCCCATAAAGCATTGCTAAATCTCTGTCTAACATCACTTTTTGATTTCGGATAAAGTAAATTTTATCTGAAATCGTTTCTTCTGAAATAATTAAATTTTGGCTCATATAGTTATTTTAATGGTTTATATTTTATTTCATCATCGAAACAAACTGTTTCAATTTACCACTTTTACTTCGTGTTAATTTTTCTTTCCTAATAAAGCTAAAGTTCAAACCGCTTTCTAAATAAGTTGTAATTGCTTTTTCAATATCGCGAATTTGACTTTCGGTTAATGCATTTTCACTTACATATTCCACCTCAAAAGTATCGATTTTTGTTTGTTTAATCACAAATTCTTTTACATTTCCGTCGTCTTCAATAATACTTTTTGTTACGTAGTAAAATGTTAATCCTGGTGATTTTTTTCCACTTGGTAAAATAGCAATATCGTTGGTTCGACCAATCAGTTTCTTTAAAATTGGTTTTTTGAAGGTGCTTTTTTCGTCAAGAATTCCAATATCTCCAATATCATATCGAATGAATGGATGCGCTTTGTTATACAATGAAGTAATTACAATTCGACCTTCTTTTCCGTTAGGTAAAATGTTATCATTATCGTCTAAAATTTCTACAAATAAGGTTTCTGAATTGACTTGCCATTCATCATTTGGATTTTGAAAAGCAATCAAGTCCAATTCTGAAGCCCCATATTCGTTGATAACTGGAACTCCAAATTGTTTTTCCATCAATAGTTTATCTTCTTCAAATAACATTTCGGAAGTAACAACACAACATTTTAAACTAGGACAAACTGATGTTAATACAATGTTTTTCTTTTGAAGAAATTTTGCAAATAAAACGATGGAAGAAGTATAACCGTTAATGTAATCGAACTTTTTATTCTGAAATTTCAGTAGTACTTTTTCAAGAATTTTATCTGATAAATCAAAAATGGTGAATCGATAACTGTTTTTCAAAACATCTTTTAATCGTTCTTTCTTGTTTCCAATAAAATCTAAAGGAATTCCATAAAATCTTGCTTGTTTAGACGAATTAAAATCAATTCCAAACCATCCAAATCTATTAATGATATTTGCCCAAGTTAAGGCATGACAAAATTTATCTTTGGCGAAAATAAATGGATCACCACTGGAACCAGAAGTTTTATTGACGTAAACATTTTTTAAAGTAAAGCCTTTAGAAAGTCTTTCAGATAAAGGTTTCTGAAATTCTTTTTTAGTCATTATCGGAAGTTCATTCCAATTTCCAATCTCAGGTTTTCCAACAAAGTCTTGAAAAGATTTATTGTTTTTTAAATGGTAGTCAACAATTTCTTTTCGTTTTAGATTAATATAATTTTCATATTCAGCATCAGAAATGGCTTGAATTTTTTCAAATTCAGAAGTTGCTTCCTTCATCGGAAAACCATTTGCCTTGAGTGATAAATTGAAAAGGTTGAACACAAAAAATCTATTTTGTTCAAAAATACTAAAAACAAAAACTTTTCTATCAATTAGCTTTAAATTCTTTTGAAAACAAACTATTTTTGCAACAACATAACTACACACACAATGACAATTTTACTACTTGGTTCAGGCGGACGCGAACACGCTTTAGCATGGAAAATGTTACAATCAGACAAATGTTCTAAACTTTTTGTTGCTCCAGGAAACGCTGGAACATCTCAAATTGCAACAAATGTTTCTATAAATATTTTAGATTTTGAAGCTATAAAAACATTTGCTTTGGCTGAAAAAGTGAATATGGTTGTTGTTGGACCTGAAGATCCTTTGGTTCACGGAGTTTATGATTTCTTCAAAAACGATGCTGATTTAAATCATATTCCTGTGATTGGACCATCAAAAGTGGGTGCACAATTAGAAGGAAGTAAAGAATTTGCTAAAGAATTTCTAATCAAACATAAAATACCAACTGCGGCTTATGATAGTTTTACCAAAGAAACAGTTGAAAAAGGATGTAATTTTCTAGAAACTTTACAACCTCCATACGTTCTTAAAGCAGATGGTTTGGCTGCTGGAAAAGGTGTTTTGATTATTCAAGATTTGGATGAAGCCAAAACTGAATTAAGAAACATGTTGGTTCATGAAAAATTTGGAACCGCAAGTGCAAAAGTTGTGATTGAAGAATTTCTTGACGGAATTGAACTAAGTTGTTTCGTTTTAACCGATGGAAAAAATTATAAAATTCTTCCAACAGCGAAAGATTACAAAAGAATTGGTGAAGGTGACACAGGTTTAAATACTGGTGGAATGGGAGCAGTTTCTCCAGTTCCATTTGCAGATGCAGTTTTGTTAGAAAAAATTGAGACACGAATTGTAAAACCAACAATCGCAGGTTTGCAAAGCGACGGAATTGAATATAAAGGTTTCGTTTTCATTGGACTGATTAACGTAAAAGGCGAACCAATAGTAATTGAGTATAATGTGAGAATGGGTGATCCAGAAACGGAAGTTGTAATTCCGAGATTGAAATCGGATTTGGTGGAACTTTTTCATGCGGTTGGAAATCAAACATTAAACGAAGTTTCTCTAGAAATTGACGACAGAAGTGCCACAACAATTATGGTAGTTTCTGGCGGATATCCTGAAGATTATGGGAAAGGTTTTGAAATTTCTGGTTTAGAAAACATCGAAGATTCGATTGCTTTTCATGCCGGAACAAAATTAGAAAACGGAAAAGTGGTAACCAATGGAGGTCGAGTTATTGCCATTACGTCATTTGGCGAAAGCTTTCAAGAAGCCATAAAAAAATCTTATCAAAACATAGACAAGCTACATTTTGATAAGATGTATTTTAGAAAAGATATCGGTTTTGACTTACTTTAAGAAAGAGTGAGCCGTTGTATCTTGGTTTTCTTCGTTGTTATCTTGATGCTTTTGCAATTCTTTACACCAATAAATGATGTATCTAGCACAAACAGCCATTAATGTCCAACTAACGATATTAGCCAACCACCAATTATCTAACTCTAATGCACGTAACCAATCTAGTGGTTTAAATAAAAAATCTACAAAAAGTGATTGTATTGCTTCGAAAAATGCTTTCATTTTTAAACAAGTGTTATATTTACATCCACAAAAGTATAAAATATCCTCATGATAACAAGCGTTTTTAAAAAATCTACACCAATTAATTATTCTTTTATAGGAATTTTGATGGTTTTTGTCTTTTTTACCTACCAGTTGCAGGATACAAAATGGACAAGTTCGTTATTTGAAATTGCAAAAAAGTCGGCTTTAATATTGATTTTATTTGCATCACTTTTCATTTCAAATTTTATTGTTAAGAAAAACGCATTAACTAAGGATAGTGCTTATACTATTTTCTTTGTTCTTATTTTTTTAATGTTTTTTCCAAATGTTTTAGATAATTACAAACTAATTGTATCTAATTTTTTCATTCTATTAGCAATGAGAAGATTGGTTTCTTTGCAAACATTGAAAGCCCCAAAAGAAAAAATATTTGATGCTTCGTTATGGATTTTTGTAGCTAGTTTATTCCATTTTTGGGCAATACTTTTTATTTTATTGGTTTACATCTCCATAATTTTTCACGTTTCAAGAGATTATAGAAATTGGTTAATTCCTTTTGTAGCCCTTTTCAGTTCATCAATAATCTTTGTTTTTTATGCTTTATTATTTGATAAAGAAGCTATTGATGCTTACCTTCAATCGGAAGTAATAAATTTGCAGGTAGACTATTTTACTAATAATTATCAAAATATTGCTTTCTCTATTTATGCAGTATTTGCTGTTTTTTTTGTTTTACCCTATCTGTTTACCTTAACAAACAAGCCACTAAATTTACAAGCTTCCTATAAAAAAGTACTATTAGCTTTTTTTATTGGTATAGCAATTTTCTTTATCTCAGCAAATAAAAGTAATGAAGTATTGGTTTACACGTTTTTACCAATGGCTATAATGGCTACAAACACGGTAGAATATTTACAAAATAAAATTCAACAAGAAATTATTTTGTTTGTATCAATTATTTGTGGAGTATTCTGTTTCTTTTCGCAGTTATAATTTACTTCCGTAAGCTAAATCACCAGCGTCTCCAAGTCCAGGAATAATGTAATTTTTCTCGTTTAGTTTTTCATCAAGAGCGGCAACCCATAGATGACAATTGTTAGGAAGATTTTCTTCAAGATATGCAATTCCTTCTGGAGCAGCTATAACAACGGCAAGGTGAATTTCTTTTGGTTTTTGTTCCAAATGCAATTTATTTAAAACAGCAACAATAGATTGACCTGTTGCTAACATAGGATCAATTAGAATTAAATTTTTATTTTCAAAGGATGGCGCCGCTTGATATTCTACTAAAATTTCAAAATAATCATCGTTATTTGGATGATGACGATAAGCAGAAACAAAACCATTTTCGGCATTATCAAAAATATTCATAAAACCTGTATGCAATGCCAATCCTGCACGAAGAATAGAACATAAAACGACATTGTCTGCAATAGTTGTAGTGTGTTTTACGCCAAGAGGAGTTTGAACATCAATTGATTTATATTCTAAAGTTTTACTCAATTCATACGCCATAATTTCTCCAATACGTTCAATATTTTTTCTGAAACGCATGCTGTCTTTTTGAATGTTGACATCACGAATTTCTGCCAAAAAATGATTAAGAATACTATTGTTTTCAGAGATGTAATGAATTTGCATAAAAGTAAAAAATTTGTATGTTTACGTAAAAGTATAAAAACTATCTTTGCAAATAAAATTAATCATTATGTTTTCAAAATTTGCCTATTCTATATTTGAACAAAGTATCAAGGATTATCACGTTTACGACAATGTAAACCAACCTATTAACAATCCGTATCCAAAGGAAAAAATAGAACATTTACTTTATTTTAAAAACTGGATTGACACGGTTCAATGGCATTATGAAGACATTATTCGTGATCCAAATATCGATCCTGTTGCAGCATTAACTTTGAAAAGAAAAATCGACGCTTCTAATCAAGAACGTACCGACATGGTAGAATATATTGACAGTTATTTTCTTCAAAAATATGCTCATGTTGAAGTAAAACCAACAGCTAAAATCAATTCAGAATCGCCTGCTTGGACGATTGATAGATTGTCAATTTTAGCTTTAAAAATTTATCACATGAACGAAGAAGCAACTCGTGCTGAAGCTTCACAAGAACACAGAGATAAATGTCAAGAAAAACTGAACGTACTTTTAGAGCAAAGAACCGATTTGTCAACAGCAATCGACGATTTATTAACGGATATTGAAAATGGTGACAAATTCATGAAAGTGTACAAACAAATGAAAATGTACAATGACGATGATTTGAATCCGGTTTTGTATCAGAATAAAAAATAATTTCCGACAAACTTTGTCACATAAAATAAAACATATAGCTGTCATTCGACTCTCTGCAATGGGAGATGTCGCGATGACAGTTCCTGTTATTTTAGCATTAGTCAATCAGTATCCAGAAGTTAAAATAACGATGGTTTCTCGCCCATTTTTCAAACCCATTTTTGAAAATATACCTAATGTAACTTTTTTATCAGTTCATACCAATCACCAACACAAAGGAATATTTGGATTGTATAGATTATACAAAGAAATTAAACACCAAAACGTTGAACAAGTTGCCGATTTGCACAACGTTTTGCGTTCAAAAGTTATTAGATTTTTATTTGCTTTAAGCGGAAAAAAAGTAGCTTATACTGATAAAGGAAGAAAAGAGAAAAAAGAATTAACACGTGCAGAAAATAAAATTTTCAAGCCATTAAAATCAATGTTTGAAAGACATGTTGATACTTTTAAACAGTTAGATTATGATATAGATTTAAGCAATCCTATTTTTTTGAGACAAATGGATATTCCTTTGAAAGCACAAAAAATAATTGGAAATAAAAATCAAAAATGGATAGGAATAGCACCTTTTGCTCATTACCAAAGTAAAACCTATCCAATGGATTTGATGAGAGAAGTTATTAGTAAATTATCTGAAAATCCAAACTTAAAAATCCTTCTTTTTGGTGGAGGAAAAAAGGAAATGGAACTATTAGAAGGGTTTTCAAATGAAAATGTCATAAATTTTGCTGGGAAAATATCTTTTGATGATGAATTACATCTGATTTCAAATTTAGATTTAATGGTATCGATGGACAGTGGAAACGCTCATTTGGCAGCCATGTTTGGCATAAAAACCATCACGCTTTGGGGCGCAACACATCCTTTTGCTGGTTTTTCACCATTTAATCAACCTTTAGAAAATTGCTTGACTTCCGATAGAAATCAATATCCATTATTACCAACTTCTGTGTATGGAAATAAAAATGTTGCTGGTTATGAAGATGTAATGAGAAGTATTTCTGTGGAGAAGGTAGTTTTCAGTATTCAGTCGCAGTTTTAGTTTAAATGTTTTTTAATTAACCACAAAGATGTATTTCCTTGAATTGAAAATTAGATTTTTTATTTCCAAAAATACGTTCGTACCATTTTCCTGATACTTTAGATTGAAAATTTAATAATATTTTATTGGCTTGTGAAGTATTAATTGCTGAACAAAAACAATCATTCCAATCATCTTTTTCATATTTAGTTTTAAACACAAGAGAAGAAATTTGATTGTTTTCAATAAACCATTGTTGTAAATTAAAATATTCAGTTGTGTTGGAAATAATCGCTTTAAATTGAAAAGTAAAATTATCAGAAGGACAATATAATTCTTGTACTTTGTATTCAGATATATAATCATCTTTATATCGCTGTTGGATATTTGTTTTATTGACTTTTACTACATCATTAAAGTGGAATCCAGTGTTTATATCTGGAAGGCTTTCTATTAAAGCTATATCGTTTTTAACTCTACCATAAACCTGATTTCCACTGTCATTCAAGATTATTGCTGAAAACCAATCATCTGGATTAGACCAAAAAACATTATCAATTGCCATATTTTAACTTACTTTATATTATTAACGAAATCTTTATAACTTTTTTAAACTAAAAGTTTTTATAATTTTAATTCAAAGCTATAACATAAATTCATTCACAAATAAATCTGATTATCTCTGCAAATCTCCAAAATATAACTCTTTAAATTTGAAATAGTGGCTTGATAATTTGGTGCTTCGTAGCCAAAACGCTCGTGTTCCATTTGTTCTTTTTCGATGGCATTGCAACCTTTTAAAACTTCCTTAATCATATCGAGCAAGATTAATTCTTTGCTTTTATTTTTCTCAAATTTGAAATCCACCAACTCATCTTCCAATTTTTCACAATATTCTAAAAGCTCTTGAACTTCTGGTTCGTCCAAAAGATCTTGAGCTTTTTTAAATATTTCGAGTTTGTTTTTCAAAGTTTAATTCTATAAAAATTTAACACGATCTACGTAACTGAACACTGAAAACTGAACACTGCTAACTGAATTTAGACATCATCAAAATCAACAAATATCTCACTACTCGTTGGATGCGCTTGACAAGTTAAAATTAAACCACTTTCAACTTCTTTATCAGTTAAAATGGAGTTCTTTTTCATTTCGGCTGTACCTTTTGAAATTCGCGCTAAACAACTGCTGCATATTCCTCCTTGACAAGAATAAGGAGCATCGATGCCTTGTTTTAAAGCTGCTTCCAATAAAGTTTGCTTTTGGCTCATTTCAAAAGTTGTTTCTTCGTCGTCAACTAAAACTGTGATTTTGGTATGACCATTTTCAGAAGTTGCAATTTCTTTTTCTGCTGAAGTTGATGTTGAAAATAATTCAAATTTGATGTTTTTATCAGCAACATTATTTTCTTTTAAAATATTGGAAACCAAATTAATCATCTCCTCTGGACCACATAAATAGAATTTTGAGAATTCTTTTTCTTTGTGTTTGTTGTTCAAAACAAAGTTCACGTTGGCTTTGTCAATTCGACCAAAAAGTTCATTTTCAACCTTAATTTGAGTGTAAGCAAAATGTACAAAAAGCCTTCCAACATATTGTTGTTGCAAATCGTGTAATTCTTGATGAAATATGGTTTCGTCAGTGTTTTTATTTCCGTAAACTAAAACAAAAGTGCTGTCTTTTTCGTTATGCAAAACCGATTTTAGAATAGACATCACTGGCGTAATTCCACTTCCTGCAACGAAAGCTGCGTAGTTTCTTTGTCTGCCAACTTGTGGTTCAAAAGTAAATTTACCTTCAGGTTGACCAACTTCTATAATATCACCAACCTTCAAATTCTCGTTAGCAAATTTTGAAAAATGTCCGTTTTTTACAGACTTAATCGCAATTCGTAGTTCACCACTTTCTGGCGAAGAACATATAGAATAGGCACGACGTATTTCTTGTCCGTCAAGTGTAAGTTTTAGATTAATATATTGACCTGCAATAAATTGGTAAACAGATTGTAACTCAGAAGGAACATTAAAAACTACAGAAACCGCGCTTGGCGTTTCACGTTTTACTTCTTTGATTTGTAATTTATAGAATTGTGACATTGTAAGTAATTTTTACAAAGGTAATAAATAGCAATTATTTACTTTTATTTAAAATTTGAAATGTTTGTAACAAATTTTTAAATTCATCATCTAATACTTCATCCAAAAACAATCAACTATGTTCAAACATTTTATCATGCTCGAATGGAAGGCATTTCTCCGTTCAGCTTCCTTGGGAACTAATATTGCAATGAAAATCTTTATTGGTTTTTTTGCAGCTTATTTTATGGTGATTTTTATTGCAGCTGGTATTGGAGTTTTCTTCATTTTGAAAAAGTCTGGACTTGAACCGCTATCAACAGTAAATAAGTTTATGATTTATTATTTAGTCTTAGATTTAGTGGTTAGGTATTTTCTTCAAAAAATGCCTGTGATGAATATTCGTCCTTTGTTGACGTTACCTATTAAAAGAAATACGATTGTTCATTTTACTTTAGGAAAAACGGCCTTGTCTTTTTTCAATTGGTCGCACGCCTTGTTCTTCATTCCGTTTTCTATTGTTTTAATGATGAATGGCTATTCGGTTTTGAATGTTATTCTGTGGCATTTAGGAATTATGGCGCTGTTTTATTTAAATAATTTTATAAATGTTTTAATTAATAATAAAGACAGTGTTTTCTACTCGGTTTTGGGTGTTGTTGCAGGTTTAGGATTGGCGCATTATTACAAAATTTTTGATATTACACTTTACACACAGCCATTTTTTCAAGGAATGTACGAAACGGTTTTTGTGTTTTTAATTCCGATTATTTTGGTTGTTGCTACCTATTATTTTGCTTTCAATTATTTTAAAAGTAATTTGAATTTAGACGAAGGTTTGGCTAAGAAAAGTGAAATTGCAAAGACACAAAACTTTTCTTTCCTCGACCAATTCGGAACTTTAGGAACGTTCTTGAAAAATGACCTTCGATTGTTATTAAGAAACAAGCGTTCTAAAACTACTCTTACAATGAGTTTCTTATTTATTTTTTATGGATTATTGTTTTTCACAAATTCGATAGAAGCTTATAGAAGTCCGATGTTTCAAATTTTTGCTGGAATTTTTGTTTCAGGCGGATTTCTTTTCACGTTCGGACAATTTGTACCAAGTTGGGACAGCGCTTATTATCAGTTGATGATGAGTCAAAACATTCAATACAGAGAATACATTAGTTCTAAATGGTGGTTGATGGTTATTGGAACAGTGATTTCAACAATTTTAGCATCGTTTTATTTATTCTTTGGAGTTCACACCTATTTATTAATTGTAGTTGGTGCGATTTTCAACATCGGAGTAAACTCGCATTTGGTAATGCTTGGCGGTGCATTTGTAAAAACACCAATCGATTTAACAACCGGAAAAGGAGCTTTTGGCGATAAGCAAGCGTTCAATATTAAAACCATGTTAATTTCTCTTCCAAAAATGCTAATTCCAATGGCACTTTATGCAATAGGATATTATATTTTCTCTCCAAACATCGGATTATTATTTGTGGCTTTGGCAGGAATTCTCGGATTTGCCTTTAGAAATTACGTTTTCAGTCAGATTGAAAAAATCTACAAAAAGGAAAAATACGCAACAATCGCAGCTTACAAACAAAAAAACTAGTTTTAGACTAATTACTATTTACTAATGACTAATCACTAAAAAAATGATACAAGTAAACAATCTTTCAAAAACATATAACAACGGAGTTAAAGTATTAAACATCACTAATCTTGAAATTCCAAAAGGACAAAGTTTTGGTTTGGTAGGAAATAACGGAGCAGGAAAAACTACTTTTTTCAGTTTGCTGTTAGATTTAATTCAACCTTCAACAGGATTTATTAAAAACAACTCTATTCAAGTAAATACTAGTGAAGCTTGGAAACCTTTCACAGCAGCATTTATTGACGAAAGTTTCCTTATCGGATATTTGACAGCCGAAGAATATTTCTATTTCATTGGTGATTTGAGAGGTCAAAACAAAGCTGATGTCGATGCACTTTTAGCAAAACATGAAGAATTTTTCAATGGTGAAATTCTAAAAAGTAAAAAGTACTTACGTGATTTATCTAAAGGAAATATGAAAAAAGTGGGAATCATAGCCACTTTAATTGGAAGTCCTGAAGTTGTAATTCTTGATGAACCATTTGCCAATTTAGATCCAACAACTGTAAATAGATTGAAAAAAATTATCAAAGAATTGTCTGAAAATCCAGAAGTTACTGTTTTAGTTTCTTCGCACGATTTAGTTCACACAGTTGAGGTTTGCAATAGAATTGTAGCTTTAAACAAAGGCGAAATTGTTAAAGATATTGAAACATCGCCAGAAACTCTTAGAGAATTAGAAGCATTTTTTGCAGTATAAAATCATGAGTGAAATCATCAAAATTGGATTGTCATTAATTTGGATTTCATTATTGTTATTTTGGATACTATCCGGAAGAAACAACAAACAATCAATTCACAAAGAATCTTTTTTTAAAAGACTTCTTCTTTATTGGTTGCCAATATTAATTGCGATGTTACTTCTTGGTCCTGGTGAATGGTTTGGTCATTCTCTCATTAGAGAAAATTTTGTTGAACACACTAATTTAGTCGGCGGAATAGGACTTTTAATATCTTTTATGGGATTATTAATTGCTTGTTGGTCTCGATATTTATTAGGAAAAAATTGGAGTTTATCGGTTCAAAAAAAAGAAAATCATGAATTAATAAGATCTGGACCTTATTCTATTTTACGTCATCCCATTTATACAGGAATTCTTTTAATTTTCATTGGAAACACGATAATTGTAGGCGATTACAGAGGAATTATTGCTGTATTAATAGTTTTCATTTCTTTTTGGTTTAAACTAAAAAAAGAAGAAAAATGGCTGATAGAAATTTTTGGCGAAGACTATCATAATTATAAAAAAACCACCAAAGCAATTCTTCCTTATTTGTTATAGGAAATCAAAAAAACTATCAATTTATTTTCACTTATCAAAAAGAAACGTATTTTTACCAGTTAGTTATACTAAAATTAACCTTTTAGAGTTACTTATTAAAACGTTTTTACATTGAAATCAAATACTATCAAATACATTTTTTTATTAGGAACTATTGTTTTTTTTGTGGCTTGTTCAACAAAGAAGAACACTTTTCTTGCTAGAAATTCACATGCTTTAAGTACAGAATATAATATCCTTTATAATGGTGGCATTGCTTTAGATAAAGGTATTGCCGACTTAAAATCACAATATAAAGATAACTTTTGGGAAGTACTTCCTGTTGAGCGAATGCAAATCACCCAAGATCAAATGCTTCCTGGTCAAGCCAAAAACGCCAATTTTGAAAGAGCCGAAACCAAAGCAACAAAAGCCATTCAAAAACACTCTATGAATATTGATGGCGGTGAAAAAAATCCGCAAATGGATGAAGCGCATTTAATGTTAGGGAAAGCTCGTTATTACGACCAAAGATTTGTTCCTGCATTAGAAGCATTCAATTATGTTTTATACAAATATCCAAATAGCGACAAGATATATGAAGTGAAAATTTGGAGAGAAAAAACTAATATGCGCATGGATAATGACGCATTAGCGGTTACAAATCTTAGAAAACTTCTAAAAGAAATTAAATTTAAAGATCAAATTTTTGCCGATGCAAATGCAACCTTAGCTCAGGCTTTTCTGAACTTAAAAGAACAAGATAGTGCTGTTGCAAAATTAAAATTGGCTACAGAATTTACAAAATCTAACGAAGAAAAAGCAAGATATCACTTCATTTTAGGACAAGTATATGAACAAATGGGTCATAAAGATAGTGCATTTGCAAAATATCAAGATGTAATTGATATGAAGAGAAAATCAGCAAGACAATATGTAATTCAAGCACATGCTCGTCAAGCACAACAATTTGATTTTGAAAAAGGAGATACTTTATCCTTTATAAAAAAATATAAAGATTTATTGAAAGATAGAGAAAACCGTCCTCATTTAGATGTTCTTAATCATCAAATGGCCTTATTTTATGACAAATCAAAAAAGCCTGAAGTTGCTAAAAAATATTATAATAAATCATTAAAATCTAGATCTCAAGATGAATATTTGATAGCTTCTAATTATAGAAATTTAGCAGAAATTTATTTCAACAAAGCTAAATATGTAATAGCTGGAAAATATTTTGATAGCACGTTAACTGTTTTAAATTCAAGAACACGTGAATTTAAATTGATTACAAAAAAGAGAGAGAATCTAGAAGATGTAATAAAATTTGAAGGAATTGCACAACGTAACGATAGTATTTTGAAAGTGGCTTCAATGTCTTCTTCTGAAAAAGAGAATTATTACAAACAGTTTATTGATGAACTTAAAAAAGAAGAAAAAAGAAAACAAGAATTGGCTGAGAAAGAAGCGAAAATTAAAGAGTTAGCTGCTTTAAATTCCTCTGATGGAGATGTTTTAGGTAAAAATGGAGCAAAAGAACTAGCTCAGCCAGATAATATGGCTTCTAAGCAAGCGCCTCCTAAAGCAATTGCGCCAACACAATCAATTTCAAGTAATTCAAGCACATTTTACTTTTACAATCCATCAACTATCGCTTTGGGAAAAGTAGAGTTTAAGAAAAAATGGGGAAATAGACCTCATGTAGAAAATTGGAGATGGTCAAAAGATATTATCAAAGAAGATAAAAATCCCGATGAAAACAATGATGTTGCTGACAATGGCGACAAGAAAGAAGAAGTTGACGAACGTTACACGACTGATTTCTATTTGAAACAAATCCCTTCTTCAGATAAAGATTTGGATAGTATTGCTAAGGAAAGAAATTTTGCATACTATCAATTGGGAGTAATCTACAAAGAGAAATTTAAAGAGTATAAAAGAGCTGCTGAAAAACTTGAAAAACTACTTCTAAACAATCCAGAAGAGCGATTGGTGCTTCCTTCAATGTATAATTTATACAAGATTTATGAAATTATAGATCCAAGTAAAGCACAAGCGATGAAAGCTAAAATTACGGCTCAATATCCAGATTCTCGTTATGCACAAATCATAAATAATTCATCAAATTCAGGCCAATTAGGTTCTACACCTGAAGTAGCTTATGATTTACTTTATAAAGACTATGAAAAAGGTTTGTATAGAGAAGTACTTCCAAAAACAGAACTTGCAGTAGAGCAGTTTACTGGCGAGGAAATGGTATCGAAATTTGAATTGCTAAAAGCCAATCTTTTAGGAAAACTTAAAGGATTGAGTGAATTTAAAAAAGCACTTAATTATGTAGCGTTAACTTATCCTAATAGTGAAGAAGGAAAATCAACAGAAGTGTTTTTAGCTAAAAAAATGCCTTACTTAGAATCTCTTTCTTTTAATTCGGAGTTTCCATTGTCTTGGAATATCTTGTATAAAGCGGATAGCTTAGAAGACAAGAATACTAAAGCGTTGTTAGAAAAGTTAAATAAATTTGCTAAAGAAAGAACAATAGAGAAATTAACAATATCAACAGATATTTATACCATTGACAAAAATTTCATTGTAATTCACGGAATCAAATCTTTAGATAACGCAAAGGGAATTGCTCAGGTTTTAAAAGAATTTAAAGAATATAAAATCGCAGAACCAGCTATTGTGATTTCTAGCGAGAATTACAAAGTAGTTCAAGTTAAAAAGAACATCGACGAATATACAGCAGGTGATTGGTTGAATAAAGATATAATTCCTATTCAGAGAACTCTTGAATTAGATCAACCAAAAGAAGAAGCCAAAAAGCAACCAGAGCTTACAAAAGAAAATGTCTTAAATAAACTCAATCAACAAGCTCCTCCAGAAAAAAGCAGATCAAATCAAGCACCAAAAGGAGTTAATCCAGTAGAAACCGATGATACTCCACCAAAAGGAATGATGCCTCCAACACCTGAATTACCTAAAAAACCATAAAGTTATGTTTGATAAAAAACCAAAATCATATACAGACCTTTTAGGAAAAACTAATAGAATAGTTGAAGGAACCACAATTAAAGGTGATATTTCTTCTCCTGCAGATTTTCGTTTAGACGGACATTTAATTGGTAATTTCGAGTCAAAAGGGAAACTAGTCATCGGACCAGCTGGAAGTGTTAAAGGAGATATCATTTGTAAAAATTGTGATATCGAAGGTAAATTTGATGGAAAAATTCAAGTTTCAGAAATTTTGAACTTGAAATCTAAAGCAATAATTCATGGAGAAGTAGTTTGTGGAAAACTAGCCGTTGAACCAGGAGCAGAATTTAGTGCCACATGTGTTATGAAACCTCATGTAAAAAATCTTCCACAAAATGGACAACCAGTCGAAGAAAAAACAGCGTAATAGATGGCTGGCACTCATTAATATTCCAATTCAAATGGGTATTGTTATTTTTTTATTTGCCCACCTAGGAAGATGGTTGGATGAAAAATACCCAAATCCAAACGAAATCTATGTAAAAGTCTTTGTTTTAATTGGCGTAGCATTGGCATTCTATAATTTGAATAGGCAGTTAAAACAGATTAACGATTCTGAAGATAAATAACACAATGAAACTCTCAATATTCAAACCGCTATTATCTGTTTTAGTTTTTTCAATTCTATTTTTTTTTGCTCATTATTATATTCTTATTTATTTAATAGGTCAAGAAGCACTTTCTGATTTTTATTTTTCAGTACATCAAATTTATCTTTTCTACACAATCTCCTCTATTTTAATAATAACAATATTAATTTTTGTTCGAAAAAAGAATCTAGATATTGTTGGTTATTTTTATTTGATATTGACTATGGTTAAAATGGGAGTTGCTTATTTTTTTCTACATCAAATCAATAAAAACCCTCACGAATTTTTATCTTACGAAAAGAATAGTTTTTTTCTGTCATTTATTCTTTTTTTAGCAATAGAGACGCTAATAACCGTAAGATTATTAAATAATAATCAGTAAATCTGAAAAATATCTGTAAAATCGATTATTTTTTTTTCTTATCCACTTGGTATATTAATAAAAATTGTACTTTTGCACCAAATTTTAGAAACCTTAAAATTTAAGAAAAATAAAGTTATGGTGATTTCAAAAAAACCACTCCATTTTATCGTAGCATTGTTAGTAGCTTTTATGCCACTAATTACTTTTGCAAACCCAACGAATGACTCTACAAAAGTTGAAGCTCACGCTGTTACAAATGCTGAAGGTGTTTCTCATGAAGAAGAATCAAAGACGCCTGAAGAAGAAAGAGCGGAATTCATTCAACATCACTTATTAGATTCTCATGATTTTCACTTATTTTCTTATGGGAAAGAGTCAGGTCATGAAAAACATATTGGTTTTCCGTTGCCAGTTATTTTATGGGAAGATGGGTTGCATTTCTTTATGTCATCTAAGTTCCATCACGGTGAAGAAGTTGCCGAATCAAATGGAAAATATTTTGCTATAAATCATCATGATGGTATGATTTACAATACTGATGCAAAAGGAACTTTTAATGTTGATGAAAAACATCATACAACCAATACAAAACCTATCGATTTTTCAATTACTAAAAGTATTGTAATGATTTTAATCGTTGCTTTATTGATGTTTGTAATTTTTAGAAATTTGGGTAAATCTTATGGAAGAAATGGTGGTATTGCAACTGGTGTAGGAAGATTTTTTGAGCCTTTAGTTCTTTATATTAGAGACGAAATAGCTATTCCAAATATTGGTGAAAAACATTATAGAAAATATATGAGTCATTTATTGACAGTGTTTTTCTTTATATGGTTTTTAAACATGTTTGGATTAACACCGCTTGGAGTAAATGTTACAGGAAATATTGCAATTACTGCATCATTAGCTATTATTACTTATTTGATTACAACTTTTTCTGCAAATAAAAATTATTGGGGTCATATTTTTTGGATGCCAGGCGTACCGTCTTTAATGAAAATTGTTTTAGCGCCAATTGAATTATTAGGAACTTTTATTAAGCCATTTTCTTTAATGATTCGTTTGTATGCTAATATGTTAGCAGGTCACGTAGTAATTATGAGTATTATTGCATTAATGTATACATTTAATAGTCCTATAGGTAGTCCATTATCTTTCTTATTAGGATTTGTTTTATCAATTTTAGAAATACTTGTAGCATTATTACAAGCATACATATTTACTATGTTAACTGCATTATATTTTGGTGCAGCTAATGAAGAGCATCATCATGAAGAAGCTCATTAATAACTTGAATGTTTAATTAAATATATATACATTATGACAATTCCAAACATCGTAGGAGCAGGTTTAATCGTTATTGGTGCTGGTTTAGGTATCGGTAAAATTGGTGGATCAGCTATGGAAGCTATCGCTCGTCAACCAGAAGCTTCTGGAAAAATTCAAACAGCTATGCTTATTGCAGCAGCGCTTATTGAAGGTATTGGTTTTGCTGCTTTATTTGCAGTAAAATAATTAAAATAACAATTGTTGTAACGGTTGGTTACAACAATTGTTTAATTAACAAAATTTAGATTAATAAATTAAGAAGATATATAATGGAACAATTATTAGGTCAATTTTCTTTAGGATTGTTTATTATGCAAACAGTTTTGTTTGTAGGTTTAATTCTATTGTTAAAAAAGTTCGCTTGGAAACCAATTCTTGATGCGGTTAACGAAAGAGAAGAAGGAATCAAAAACGCGTTACTTTCTGCTGAAAATGCAAAAAAAGAAATGCAAAATCTTAAATCGGATAACGAGAAATTGTTGGCTGACGCAAGAGCTGAACGTGATGCAATGATCAAAGAAGCACGTGAAATCAAAGAAAAAATGATTAACGATGCTAAATCAGAAGCACAAGCTACTGGAGAGAAAATGATTGAGCAAGCTAAAGCAGCAATCACTAGCGAGAAAAATGCAGCTATGGCAGAATTGAAAAATCAAGTTTCTTCGTTGTCATTAGAAATTGCAGAAAAAGTATTAAGAGACGAATTATCTAACAAAGATTCACAAACTAAATTAGTTGAGAAAATGTTAGGTGACGCTAAATTAAACTAATCATTATGTCTAGAGCAGCGATTAGATATGCAAAAGCAATTTTAGATATTGCGCAAACTTCAGGAAAAGCTGAAGCAGTAAATAATGATATGAAATCTATCGTTACAGCTGTTGCAGAAAGTACAGAATTGAAAGATTTTTTATCAAGTCCAATTATCAAAATGGATGTAAAAAAATCAGCTATATCTGAAATATTTTCAAATGTTCAAGCTGAAACGCAAAGTTTATTCAACTTGTTGTTTGAAAACAAAAGATACGAAATTCTTGAATCAATAGCCGTTCAATACACTAAGTTGTATGATGTAAGTAATGGAGTTGAAGTTGCTAAAGTAACAACAGCGTTCCCAATTACTGCTGAATTAGAAACTAAAGTATTGGCTAAAATTGCAGAATTTTCAAAAAATAAAATTACAATTGAAAATATTGTAGATCCTTCAATTATTGGTGGATTTATTTTAAGAGTTGGCGACCAGCAGTATAATGCTTCTGTAGCAGGTAAATTGAGTGAATTGAAACGTGAATTTGCAAACTAAGATGAAGAAATTTTTAATTTTAATATTTTTATGCACCTCTTTTTTTGGGTTTTCTCAAAAGATTAAGCTTAAAGATGGTGTAATCTTAGTTGATAAGGTTGAATACATAAAGATTAGAGAAGATAAAGTTTCAAAGAGATGTTACATAGTTTCTAATCTTAAGGGAGAAGATATATTGTATATAAGAGGAAATTCTTATTATGATCCAGCAGAAGTTAGACAAACAACACCAGGGCATTACACAAATGGAGATGTTTTTTATTTTGAAGTTTTATCAGCTGATTTGAATACAATATATTTTGAAAATCGTCCATCAGGGTCACCTTTCAATAGTCTTTACACAGAAAACACAATTTCAAATTTGTACAATGGTGAAGCTATTAATGCTGATGGAACTTTAAATATTCAAAAACTTGAAATGTTATCAAAAAAAATAGGATTTGAGTATTCCAAAAAACGCGATGAAATTAATAATCGTGGAAATAACAATACACAAACAATAATTATAAAAGAAGAGCCAAGAAGATCAGGCGTTAATATAAACATAGGTAGATAATCATAAATATTATGGCAGAAATTAAACCTGCTGAAATTTCAGCAATATTAAAAAAACAATTATCTGGTTTTGAATCAGGTGCATCGTTAGAAGAAGTAGGGACTGTACTTCAAGTGGGTGATGGTATCGCTCGTGTTTACGGTTTATCAAATGCTCAATATGGTGAGTTAGTACAATTCGAAAACGGATTGGAAGCTATCGTATTGAACTTAGAAGAAGACAACGTAGGAGTTGTACTTTTAGGACCATCTACAGGAATTAGAGAAGGTTCTACAGTAAAACGTACACAACGTATTGCTTCTTTAAAAGTTGGTGAGCAAATCGTAGGTCGTGTGGTAGACACATTAGGTAACCCAATCGATGGTAAAGGACCAATCGGTGGAGAACTTTATGAAATGCCATTAGAAAGAAAAGCTCCAGGAGTTATCTTTCGTCAGCCAGTAACAGAACCATTACAAACAGGTATCAAGTCAATCGACGCGATGATTCCAGTTGGTAGAGGACAACGTGAGTTGGTTATTGGTGACCGTCAAACAGGTAAAACAACTGTTTGTATCGATACTATCTTAAATCAAAAAGAATTTTATGATGCTGGTCAACCAGTATTTTGTATCTATGTTGCAATTGGACAAAAAGCTTCAACTGTTGCATTAATTGCAAAAACATTAGAAGAAAAAGGTGCAATGGCTTACACAGTTATTGTTGCTGCAAATGCTTCAGATCCAGCTCCAATGCAAGTATACGCTCCAATGGCAGGTGCTGCAATTGGTGAATATTTCCGTGATTCAGGTCGTCCTGCTTTGATTATCTATGATGATTTATCAAAACAAGCGGTTGCTTATCGTGAGGTGTCTCTTTTATTAAGAAGACCACCAGGTCGTGAGGCTTATCCTGGAGACGTTTTTTACTTACACTCTCGTTTATTAGAAAGAGCTTGTAAAGTAATTGCCGATGATGATATCGCAAAAAACATGAACGATTTACCAGACAACTTGAAAGGTATCGTAAAAGGTGGTGGTTCGTTAACTGCTTTACCAATTATCGAAACTCAAGCTGGTGACGTATCTGCATATATCCCAACTAACGTAATTTCGATTACAGACGGACAGATTTTCCTTGATGGAGATTTGTTTAACTCTGGAGTTCGTCCTGCAATTAACGTAGGTATTTCGGTATCTCGTGTTGGAGGTAACGCACAGATTAAATCAATGAAAAAAGTTGCTGGAACATTAAAATTAGACCAAGCTCAATTCCGTGAATTAGAAGCTTTCGCTAAATTTGGTTCTGATTTGGATGCGGTTACTTTAAACGTAATTGAAAAAGGTAGAAGAAACGTTGAAATCTTAAAACAAGCAGTAAACGATCCTTATACAGTAGAAGACCAAGTAGCAATTATCTACGCTGGTTCTAAAAACTTGTTAAGAAATGTTCCTGTAAATAAAGTTAAAGAATTCGAAAATGATTATATCGAATACTTAAATAACAAACACAGAGATACGCTTAATGCTCTTAAAGCTGGTAAGTTGGATGACAACATTACTGATGTTTTAGAAAAAGCAGCTAAAGAAATTTCAGCGAAATATAATTAATTATAAGTGAAAAGTGAATAGTGATTAGTAAAAAGCTAATTACTATTTACTTATTACTAATTACTAGAAAAAAATGGCAAACTTAAAAGAAATCCGTAATAGAATTACTTCCGTTCAGTCAACGATGCAGATTACATCGGCGATGAAAATGGTTTCTGCTGCAAAGTTGAAAAAAGCACAAGATGCAATTACAGCAATGCGTCCATATGCAGAGAAGTTAACGGAATTATTACAAAGTTTAAGTGCAACACTTGATGGTGAAGTAGGCGGAAGCTTTACATCGCAACGTGAAGTGAAAAAAGTATTAATTGTTGCCGTAACTTCTAATAGAGGTTTGTGTGGTGCTTTCAATACCAATGTTATCAAACAAGTAAAATCAATTGCCGAATCTTATCAAGGAAAAGAAGTAGATGTTTTTGCTATTGGTAAAAAAGGTGGTGATGTACTAGCTAAAACAAATACTATTTTAGCAAGTCAAAATTCTATTTTTGATAATTTAACATTCGAAAATGTTGCCCAAATTGCTGAAGAATTAACTCAAAAGTTTACTTCTGGTGAGTATGATAAAATCGAAATTGTTTACAATCAGTTTAAAAATGCTGCAACTCAAATAGTTCAAACCGAACAATTTTTGCCATTAGCACCAGTTAAATCTGATAAACCAGTTTCAACAGGAGATTATATTTTTGAACCTTCTAAAGAAGAAATTGTTTTAACATTAATTCCAAAATCTTTAAGAACTCAATTGTACAAAGCAATTCGTGATTCTTTTGCATCAGAACATGGAGCTCGTATGACAGCAATGCATAAAGCAACGGATAACGCAACAGAATTAAGAAACCAATTGAAATTAACTTACAATAAAGCACGTCAAGCTGCAATTACTAACGAAATCTTAGAAATCGTTGGTGGAGCAGAAGCTTTGAAAGGATAAGGAAAAATTTTTAATTTTTTCAAATCTTCAAAAATGCGAAGCTTTGAAAGGTTATTTAATTCAAAATAAAATTAAGGAAGAGTCAACATTTGTTGGCTCTTTTTTATTTGGTTAAGTAGTATAATAAAAATCCATAAAATTCAGCACTTTCATTAATTCGACTTTGATAAGTTGAATTTTTACCGTAATGTCCAGAATTTCCTAAAGTTTTTAGAAAAATAGGATTCTTTTGAGCAGTTCTATTTTGAAGTGCAGCTGCAAATTTATACGAATTAAATGGTGGAACTCTATCGTCATTTTCTCCAGTTATTAATAAGGTTGTAGGATAATTTACGTCTTCTTTTACTTTATTATAAGGTGAATATCCAAGCAAGTAGTTGAAATCTGGTTTTTTCTCAGGATCCCCAAATTCGTCTAAATGAAATTTTCCAACTGAATATTCAGAATAGGTCAACATGTCAAACACACCCATTTCAGGAATAGCAACTTTATATAAATCTGGTCTTTGAGTTATAGCAACACCAACGACCAATCCGCCATAAGAACCTCCAGAAATTGCTAGTTTGTCGGGTGAAGTATATTTTTCATTAATTAAGAATTCAGAAGCATCAATAAAATCATTGAAAGAATTCATTTTTTTTAAACCAACTGCGTCTTTATGCCATTTTAAACCCTTTTCTCCACCACCACGAATTTCAGCAAAGGCATAAACGCCACCTTGCTCAAGAAAGTATAATAATCCTGTATCATAATTTGGACCAGATACAGCTCCAAATCCACCATATGCTTTTAAAAGAGTTGGATTCGTTCCATCTAAAACAATATTTTTTTTATGAATTATAGTAATAGGAACATCCTTGTTATCTCTACTTTTAAAAGTAATTTTTTTGGTAATAAAGTGATTTAAAGGAAAAATAGTTGGTAATGGCCTAATAAAATCATTATAAAAATTACGGATTTCACCTGTATCTATATTTAATTTAAAATTTTGGGCTGAAATTACTTCTGAAAAAAAAGTTACAAATAAATCCTTTGTTTCAGAGTTATAAAAACGCACAGAAAAATTCATGTTTTCTGGAGCATCAAATTTCCTTATAAAATTACCATCAATATCGTAGACTCTTAGATAATATCTATTAAGGGTTTTGTGTTTGCAAATAATATAATTATCATAGAAGTAACATCCAACAAGAAGATTGTTATAAATCTGAGGAATTACTTCTTTAATATCTGTTTTGTTTTTTATTTCAAAACTACGAACCTCGCCCCATTCATATTCTTTAGTTGAGATATAAATTTTATTGTTTTGATAACCTAAGTATGTAAAACCTGTTGTATCATTCTCAAAAATAATTTCTTTTTCAAAAGTATCATTTTCCAAATTTATATAATACATACTTTTAGAGAACTCATCTTTACTTGTTTCAGTTATAAAAAGTTTATTTTTTGAAGTAAAAAATGAAATGTTTGATTCTTTTTTAGAAGCGTCAAATATTAATTTGTCATCTTCTTGATTGGTTCCGATAACATGGTAATATAATTGAAAGGTTGAATCTTTAGCCATTATATTTTTATTGGAATTTTTTTTATAAAAAACTCCTTTATCAATATTCCAAGCAACATTTGAAAATTTAGAATCCTTTAGAATATCTTTTAATACTTCTCCTTTATCAATACTTGAAAACCTTATTTCTTTTCGATCACTACCATCAATACTTATTTCATAAGCAATTAAAGTTGAATTTTTTGAGGGATAATAGCCATCTATAACCACATTTTCATCCTTATAAATTTTGAAAGGATTAACGAGTTCTATTAGATTTTCATTTAAAGATTTTCTATAACAAAGTATTGAAGGTTGATTTTTGTCTTTTCTGTATTTACCATAAAAATATTTACCAATTTTTATAGGCAAAGAATTAGTTGATAAATAATCATATTCTTTAATCTTATAGGCAATTTTACTCACATTAATTTTTTCAAAAACAGCATTAGTATTGGCGTTTTGAGCATTTACCCAACCGGTCACTTCATCAGATTTTAAATTTTCTAACCACGAATAGTCATCTTGTATCTTTAAATCATGTTTTTCAACAGTTTTAGCAACTTTTTTAGTGATAGGAATATTTTGAGAGAAAGAAAGAGTAGTTACAAAAACTATAAAAAATAAAGAAAGTTGTTTCATTTAAAGAGATGTTTATACAAATATATAATTATCAGTTATTATTATGCATCAATTCTCACATTTATAGGCAAATTTTTTATTACATCGATTTAATAACTATTTTTGTTTCACATTAAATAAAACCACCTTGAGTTTATATAAAAATCTTTTTAAGCAAACACTAATTTATGGTTTGGCAACTGTTTTGCCACGAATGATAAGCTTTCTTTTAGTTATGGTTCATACCGGTAAATTAGAAAAAGCAGATTATGGAGAAACCACTATTCTTCTTGCTTACATGGTTTTTTTCAATGTGATTTTATCCTATGGAATGGAGACTGCGTTTTTCCGTTTTTATAATTCAGAAGAAAATAAAAAAGGAGTGGTTCAAACTTCAACAATTTCCGTTTTTTGGACCTCTATTGGCTTTTTATTTTTATCGCTTTTCTTAAGAAAAACAATCTCCAATTGGATAAATGTTGAAATAGAATATGTTACTTATGCCATTTGGATTTTGGTTTTAGATGCTTTAGTTATCATTCCATTCTCCAAGTTAAGAGCAGAACAAAGACCAATTGTTTATGCAGTAATTAAAATTGGAAATGTGTTAATCAATATGGTTTTAAACCTATTTTTCTTAATGTATTTACCAGATATTGCTACTCAAAAATCTGATGGCTTTTTAGCAACTTTGTATTTTGAAAACTTCCAAATAGGATATATTTTCTTAGCCAATCTTATAGCTAGTTTAGCAACTTTTATTGTGCTTTCGCCAAATTATTTCCGATTGAAATGGAAGTTAGATGTTCAGCTTTGGAAAAGAATGATGCTTTACGGATTTCCAATTCTAATTGCTGGAATTGCATTTGCAGTAAACGAACATTTAGATAAAATAATTTTAGAATATCTTTTACCAAAAAACATCGGAAAATCAGAAGTAGGAGCTTATGCAGCATGCTATAAGTTAGGCTTATTTATGGTTTTATTTGCAACAGCTTTTAGGTTAGGAATAGAACCTTTCTTTTTTAGCCATTCTAAAAACGAAAATGCAAAACAAACTTATGCAACAATAACTAAATTTTTTGTAATTTTTGGATCACTAATTCTTTTGACTGTAATTGTTTTTGCTGACTTATTAAAACTAATAATGATTAAAGACGAATCCTATTGGGAAGCTATGAAAGTTGTTCCTCTAATTATTTTGGCAAATTTCTTTTTAGGAATCTATAATAATCTTTCTGTTTGGTATAAATTAACAGACAAAACCAAAATCGGAGCTTACATTTCTATTGTTGGAGCTTTTTTTACTTTAGTATTGAATTATCTTCTTATACCAAAATATAGCTACATGGGTTCTGCAATAGGAACTATTGTTGCCTATGGAAGTATGATGACAATTTCTTTCATTCTTGGAAATAAGTATTATCCAATTCCTTATGATATGAAAAAAATTAGTAGCTATTTAGGAATTTCAATATTGTTTTCAGGTATTTCATTTTATTTTTTCAGAGAAAATTATTTGGTAGGAATCTCTTTAATATTGATATTTACATATTTCATTTACAGAAACGAAAAGGAAACACATTTAAAAATCATCAAACGAAAATAATAACTCATGACGATTAAAATTATAAATAAATCACAACACGAACTGCCTAATTACGAAACCATTGCCTCTGCAGGAATGGATTTACGTGCTAATATTTCAGAACCAATTACCTTAAAATCTTTAGAAAGAACTATTGTAAAAACAGGACTTTTTATTGAATTACCAATAGGTTACGAAGCACAAGTAAGACCAAGAAGCGGATTAGCTGCCAAAAAAGGAGTTACTGTTTTAAATTCTCCTGGAACAGTCGATGCCGATTATCGAGGTGAAATCGGAGTTATTTTAGTAAATTTATCCAATGAAGATTTTATCATCGAAAACGGTGAAAGAATTGCACAACTAATCATTGCAAAACACGAAAGAGCCGAATGGATTGAAGTTCAAGAATTATCGGAAACTTCTCGTGGTGAAGGCGGTTTTGGTTCAACAGGCGTAAAATAGATTTCAGTTAATTGATAATATAAGCTTTGCGCCTTAGCGCCTTTGCGAGAAATAATAATATAACTTAGTGCACTTTGTGAAAACTTAGTGTCTTTGTGGTAAAAAACATAAAAAATGAAAATAATAGTACCAATGGCAGGGCGTGGTTCAAGATTACGTCCGCACACATTAACGATTCCAAAACCATTAATTCCTATTGCAGGAAAACCAATAGTTCACCGTTTGGTAGAAGATATTGCTGGTGTTTTAAATCAACCAATAGAAGAAGTAGCTTTTGTAATTCACGAAAGTTTCGGTAAAAAAGTAGAAGAAGAATTAATTGCAATCGCCGAAAAACTTGGCGCAAAAGGAACAATTTATTATCAAAATGAAGCGCTTGGAACAGGCCATGCTATAATGTGTGCCAAAGATTCTTTAAGTGGTCCAGCAGTAATCGCTTATGCTGATACTTTGATTCGCGCCGACTTTGATTTAGATCAAAATGCTGATAGTGTAATTTGGGTAAAACAAGTTGATCAACCTGAAGCTTTTGGAGTTGTAAATTTGAATTCCAATGGAGAAATAATCGAATTAGTTGAAAAACCGAAAGAGTTTGTTTCTGATTTAGCAGTGATTGGAATATACTATTTTAAAGATGTTGCCGTTTTAAAAAATGAGTTGCAATCAGTACTTGATAATAACATCATTCATGGAGGTGAATATCAAATTAATGATGGAATCAAACAAATGATGGCAAAAGGCATGGTATTTGTTCCTGGTAAAGTAGACGAATGGATGGATTGCGGAAATAAAGACGTAACGGTTGACACCAACAACAGAATGTTAAATTTTCTTCATAACGACGGAATTCATTTAGTTGATTACGATGTTAAACAAGAGAATTCAACCATCATTCCACCATGTTATATTGGTGAAGATGTGGTTTTAATTAATGCTACAGTTGGTCCAAATGTATCTTTAGGAAAAGGATGTCATGTAATTGATAGTACCATTAAAAACAGTTTGGTTCAAACTCACGCTCATATTAAAAACGCAAATCTTGACAATGCAATGATTGGAAATCACGTAAGTTTTGATGGCAATTTTACAAGTATTAGTATTGGAGATTATTCCGTTTTAGAATAAAAAGTTGATGAAAAAAATAGTTTTATATAGTTTTCTTTTCGGAATGTTTTTCATTCCAAACGTTCTTTTGGCTCAAACCGAACCAGAAGACGTTGCTACTGTTTCTGATGAATTTGAAAATTACTATTACGAATCTCTTAAACAAAAAGGCATCGAAAACTATGACAAAGCTATTGATGCATTAGAAAAGTGTAAAAATATTCAACCAGAAAATCCAATTGTGTTTTTTGAATTAGGTAAAAATTATCTTTCTCAAAAAAAGTATAAAGATGCTTACGATAATTTTGAAAAAGTAACCAAAATTGACCCCAAAAACCGTTGGGCTTGGGTTGGAATGTATGACGTTTGTTACGACACAAGAGATTTTAATCAGGCAATAATAATTGTTCAAAAATTAGTTGAGTTCAAACCCGATTATAGAGAAGATTTGGTTTCATTGTATATGAATACGCAGCAGTTTGACAAAGCATTAGATTTGATAAACGAGTTGAATGAAACGGTTGGAAAATCTGAAAAACGTGAATTATATAAAGCTGATATCTTACGCGATGCTAAATACCAAGGTTCTGAAAAAGCCAATCTTATCGATAAAATAAAAAAGAATCCTAAAGATGAAGCTAATTATATTGCTCTAATTTACATGTATTCTCAAAGCAATCAAGAGGAAAAAGCATTAGAAATCGCCAAGCAATTAGAAAAAGAAATCCCAACATCCGATTGGGCTCAAGTAAGTTTGTTCAAGTTTCATATCAATAACAATGACGGAGATAAAGCAGTAAAATCAATTAATACTGTTTTAGCAAGTGATAAAATAGATAAGAAAATTAAGCATCGTATTTTGAATGAGTTTTTAATTTTTTCAAAGAATAACCCACAATATGATAAAGATTTAGACAAAGCAATTGGTTATTTTGATAACGATAAAGAAGTAAAAGTAGCAAAGGAAATTGCCAAATTTTATCAATCTAAAAAAGATTGGACCAAAGCAATAAAATATTATGAAATGCATCTAAAAAATGCAACAGATGATATGGAAACCATTCTACTTTTAATGCAAGCTTATACAGAGAATTTGCAGTTTGATAAATTAGCAAAAATTTCTGAAGAGCAATTGCAATTGTTTCCAACACAACCTCAGTTGTATTATTATAATGGATTGGCAAACAATCAATTAAAAAACTATAAAAAAGCTAAAGACGTTTTAGAATCTGGAATAGATTTTATAATTGACGATACAGTTTTGGAGATAAATTTCAACCTTCAATTGGGTGAAGCGTCTAATGGATTGGGAGATATGAAGAAGAAAGATTTGTATTTTTCTAAAGCCAACCAATTAATTGAAAAACAAAAAAGAAAATAGTAAACACGCCATTCAGTTGGATTATCTATGAAAAAATACCTTGTCCTTTTAGTTGTTATTTTTCTAGCATCTTGTAAACCTAAAGCAGTTTTGGCAGAAGGTAGTGCAAGTAATACCTTATCTGCAGATAAAATAATAGAAAATCATTACAACAATAAAACAGATTTTTCTACATTATATATTAAAGCTGGTGCGAGATATGAAGATGAGAAAAACACTCAAAATGTTACAGCAGAAATAAGAATAAAGAAAAACGAAAAGATATTAGTAAGTATTAGGGTTTTGGGGATAACTATGGCTAAAGCTTTAATTACACCAACATCAGTTCAGTATTATGAAAAGATTGGGAACAAATATTTTGAAGGCAATTATGAAGGATTGAGCCAATGGCTTGGCACCGATTTAGATTACAACAAATTAGAAAATATGTTCTTAGGAAAAGCATTGGATGATTTGCATAAAGAAAAATATGCTGTTTCAATCATGGAAAAACTGTATAAATTAGAATCAAAGCCTGAGGAGAAAACCAATAAATCTTTTTACTTTGAAAGCGAAAATTTTTTAATAAAAAGACAAGAAATCAATCAACCTTTTCAAGATAGAACGTTGCAAATTGCTTATCCAGATTATAAAAAACACAACGAAATGATTTTACCTTTATCTTTGGCAATTGATGCTCGACAAAAGAAAGGGAATACAAAAATTGATATAGAATATAAAACGGTTACATTCAACGAAGATTTATCGTTTCCTTATAGCGTTCCTGAAGGATATGAAAGAATTTACATTGATAAGATATAATGGTTATGCAAAAAAAATTAGTCACATTATTTTTAGTTTTACTTACTTCATTTGCTTGGAGCCAACAAAGTCAGGAAGAACTTGAACAGAAAAAAGCTAAAATTCAAGAAGAAATTCGTGAAAAAGAACGCATGCTTCAAGAAGTTAGAGGTAAAGAAAAATCGGTGGTAAAATTACTTCAAATTCAAAAAGAGAAAATCGGATTGAAAGAGAAACTAATCAACACAACAGCTAAGCAAACGAAGTTGTTGAGTAACGATATGTACATTAATCAACTTCAAATAAATAAGTTGAATAGAGAATTGGTGGTACTTAAAGATGATTATGCTGAAATGATTTTGAAGTCTTACAAAAGTCGTTCGCAGCAGAGTCGTGCTATGTTTATGTTATCTTCAGAAAATTTCTTGCAAGCTTATAAAAGATTGCAATACATGAAACAATATTCTAGCTATAGAAAAATGCAAGGTATTGAAATCAAGGATAAAACAGATAAGCTTGCGGATTATAATCTAAAACTAAGCGGACAAAAAACAGAGAAAGAAAAGCTTCTTGCTGAGCAAGAAAAGCAACGTCAAGATTTAGAAAAAGAAAAGCAGGAACAAGAAAAAATCGCCAATAGCTTAAAGAAAAATAAAAAGCAAATTACCGCTGAGATTAAGAAAAAGCAACAAGAATACAGAAAAATTGATGCTCAAATTCAAAAGTTGATTCGTGATGCGATTGCCGAAGCTAATAAAAAAGCAGCAGCAGCAAAAGCAAAAGCTAACCCAAAAACAACAACTGCTGCCGAAACAAAGAAAATTGAAACATCAACCAAAATTGTTTTAACACCAGAAGGACAATTGGTTTCGAATAATTTTAAAGCTAACAAAGGAAGATTACCTTGGCCAGTAGAAAAAGGAACTATTACTTTAGGTTATGGTGATCAACCACATCCAGTTTATAAATCATTAATCATTCACAACAGTGGTCTCGAAATAACCACAGAATCTGGTTCTAATGCAAGAGCTGTTTTTAGTGGAGAAGTAACTAAAGTAATTGTAATTTCACCTTTAAACAAAGCAGTTTGTGTGCAACACGGAGATTACTTCACTATCTATCAAAATCTTGGAAGTGTAAATGTAAGCGCCGGTGATAAAGTATCGACTAAACAAGTGTTAGGAAAAGTACGAACCAATGCCGAAGGTAAAACAGTGCTGAAGTTTATGATTTCTCAAAATACAACTTACACCAATCCATCACAATGGATAAGTAGATAAAAAGAAAAGTCTGCAATTATAGACTGCGACCTAAAGTGCTGACAGATTTATAAGTAATAATGATAATAATGAGCTCGATTTTTTATCGGGCTCATTTTATTTAAATTTGACTTAATTTTTATATCGATCTAACGTTATTTAGACTAAAGCCATTTTTTTTAAACCAATAAGATTTTAAGTTTGATCCGCCAATTCGCAAAAGCTTGGGTCATTAAGCCTTAATTAACTTACTATCTTAATGGTTTAAATTTCTTGTTTATTTTTATTGACCTCACAAGTAGCGATAAGAACCTATTTTATAAATAAAACAAAAAAGCCTCTCATTTCTGAAAGGCTTATTATACTATAAAATGGTTTATTCTTTTATGAATTTACTAGTAGCAGTTCCTTTATCGGTGGTGACTTTTATAAAGTAGTTACCGGTTTTTAAATTTGATACCTCAATTGTGTTTGAAGGATTAGTTGTAGTTAAAACCACTTGTCCCAACATATTATAAATTGAAATGGACGACATTTCAATTTCGTTTTTTACTTCGATATGCAACAAATTTTTAGCAGGATTTGGGTATAAAACAAACTCGTTTTCAAAAACAAAAGCATCATTATTCAATGATTGAAAAGTTGAAGTTGCTGTGTTGGTTATAATTGGAAAATTGTAATCAAAATAGATATTTGCTTGATTGCTAATAGTGTTTCCAACCACTAAAGTTGATTTTGTTTTAATTTTAAAAACCACATAACCATCATTATTGGCATCATCAAAAGGAAGATTGATGTTTTCAAAAATGAATTCTACTTTGTTGCCGTTTATTCTTGTTGTACAACTATGAGAAGCATCGATCATTTGTAAACTTGAAATATCAAATTTTGAAATATCTATCATATCTTTTACTACAACATTTTGAGCAGGAAAAGTACCCGTGTTTTCAAAACGAATTTTGTAATGCACATAATTTCCAATCATGCTTGGGTTGATGGTGTTGCCTTCTAAACACGTTTTATCATTAGGATCATAAGAATTTACAACTGTTTGGTTTATTGCAGCAGTATTATCAATTGGCGTTTCATCGGTATTTAAGCCATTTATTGTTGCAGCATAACTCAAAATATCACCACTATTTACGGCTGGAGTTTCCATTGGAGAATTTACATTTAACGTTATCACAAATTCACCACTCTGAAAAGGTGCAATTGTGCCAATATTCCAAGAAAGCGAACCTACATTTTGAGTGGTTAGTACTAAAGTTGCAGCAACATAATCTAAAACGGCATCGTCATAATTAAAAACCAAAGTAGCTGTTTCAGAAGAAGTGCCTTTGTTTTTGTATTTGATTTTATAATCAGCATCAAAACCAGGACGAGCAGGAAGTAGCGGAATAACAACCACTTCTAGATCGTGATGAACACCATTTGGCGCCCTCTCGTCCTAAAATAGGTTGACTAAAAATTAAACACTTTTAGTATCCTATGGAAACACCAAAAAAACAACCATGTCGAAAAAATGAGTATCAAAAAGTAAGCTTTGATCTCAAACTGTCCATTAT
>NZ_JBIISA010000075.1:0-3767 GCF_044341265.1 Flavobacterium sp. | reverse complement strand
GAACGCTTTGAGAAGCATTTACAGCATTTACCATTGCTTGTACCTCCGCCACAGTTGCTGGTGCTGAGAACAAGTTTGGATTGGCATCAATATAGGCTTGGTAAGCCGCTTGGTTGCCTGCAACAGCTCCTGTTATGGCTGGAAAAATCGAGTTGATTTGAGGCACAGTTACCACAGCAGGCACATTATTTGGATTGTCGCCTTCATTACCGATTTGGGCAAGAACGCCTTGAGAAACATTTACAGCATTTATCATTGCTTGCACCTCTGCCACAGTTGCTGGTGCTGAGAACAAGTTTGGATTGGCATCAATATAGGCTTGGTAAGCCGCTTGGTTGCCTGCAACAGCTCCTGTTATGGCTGGAAAAATCGAGTTGATTTGTGGTACAGTTACTGATGAAGTCACCACATTTGGATTGTCGCCTTCGTTACCGATTTGGGCAAGAACGCTTTGAGAAGCATTTACCGCATTTATCATTGCTTGCACCTCAGCCACAGTTGCTGGTGCTGAGAACAAGTTTGGATTGGCATCAATATAGGCTTGGTAAGCCGCTTGGTTGCCTGCAATAACTCCTGTTATTGGTAATTGGTTTAACTGAGTAGTAGATACTAAAGATGGTACTAAATTAGGACTATCACCTTCGTTACCAATTTGTTGCAGAATATTATTGATAATCGTACCTATACAGTCGGTCCAAGCACCATTTTGGTATCCTTTGACACAGCCTGAAGATAGGTCGTAAATAAGCATACCGTTTACAGGTGCTGTTATAGAAGCCGTATTGGGAACCCTACTTATAAGTAGGGCTTTTGTGGCGCTTTCTAGTTCTAAAACTGAGCTTGTACCGATTGTAGTTGGATTGTCTCCAATCTTTACTTGGGCGGATAGCAACACCCCAAACAATAGAGCGAAAATGAGTAACAGTTTTTTCATGATTTGAAATATAGTTAATAAATTATTAATTGAACATATTAACCCATGTATTGTTCTGATAAATTTTAAATTTATTTTCAGAAAGTACATAAACAATCATTCCATTTATAGGTTGAGCGATATCTGATGTATTGGATATGCGTGTTACAACAAGAGCTTTGTTTGGACTTTCTATTTCTAGTAAAGAACTTGTACCAATATTATTCTTATTATCTCCAATTTTTTTTGTTAATTCTTGGCTAAAACCATAAAGATTAAATCCAAAAAGTACTAATGTAAGTATTATTTTTTTCATAGCCTTTATTTGATTACTATCCAATTTGCACCATCACTTTGTAAAACAAAAACGGCATTAGGAATGTTAGTAGTTGTAAAATTAGTAACACCATCAGGATAATAAATAGGTGTTGAAAAAGAGAGTACGTTTGTTGTGTTTTGATCTTTTCTACAAATAGTATATTCTCTACCAGTACAACTGCTTGCTGCAGGTAAAGTAACAGTAAATCCAGCAGTAGCAGTATTACATACAACTGTAGAATGGGTTGCATTTAGGGTAGTATTAGACGCAATTGAAGTAATGGAGGTTGCAATTGCACCAGCAACTTGTAAATATGATGTTGGTGAAGATGTACCTATACCCACATTCTTATTGTTCTTTAAAAGCATAGTTGGTATTGTTTCTGAATATGGAGCGTCTTCTGTAGCTGCACCGTATGGTGTTGTCCAAAATTGAATATCGCCAGTATCTGAACTATTACCTTTAATTCGAATAGCTGCTCCTTTAATTGTTGGATGTGATTTTGCAACAAACAACTCATTACTAGTGTCGCTATTGTACAGATTTGAAGACAAAAGAACATCTCCATGTACGTTGGTAATCAAATTGACATACTCTTTTAATAAATCTTGAGTAGACGAAAATGACAAATATTGTCCTACTTTAAAGTTTCCATTTACATCAAGGGTTGCGCCAGGAGTAGCTGTACCAATACCTAGGTTTCCAGATGCGTCAAGACGCATACGTTCAGCATTATCTGTCCTAAACACTTGAATACCAGAAACACCAGAAGTGAAATAATTATCTCCATTAGCTCCATAGCCAATATGAAAATTAGAACTCCCAGGAGTGTTTGGAATGTTGGCAATCTCAAATTTTGATGTTGGTGAAGATGTTCCAATACCTACGTTTCCGCCAACTTCAAATATTGCACTATTCCCTAGCGTTCCTGTTCCTGTAAATTTAGATAAGAAGTTAGTTGTACCTGTTCCTGTTATTGGATTTGTAAGAGTACTTTGTTTTGTATCTAAAGCATCGCTAACCGCTTTTGTTGTTGGATAAGTTATATCATTTGGATTTGCTAAAGTTGTAACTTTATTGGCAACGTTTTCAGGTGTAAAAGAAGTCCCAATAATGTAAGGAGAAGCTACAGTACCAGCTCCAGTGATGTTTATATTACTACCCGCATTGGCTACGCCACCTACACCAGCTGCACCTTGAGGACCTGTTGCTCCTGTAGCACCAGTATCTCCTTTGATAGCTGCTAAAAATTGCGTTGGCGATCCTGTGTTACCTGCGTTTAACCAGATTTGGTATGCGCTTAAACCGTCTGCACCTGTTGCACCAGTAGCGCCTTGAGGACCTGTTGCGCCAACCAGTGAATTTCCTGCTGGCCAAGACCCCGCAGTTTTTGGACCATAAATAGTATTTGTTGTTGTATTTATGTAAAAATCTCCATTACTCCCTAACAAATTAGAAGGAGTTGATGCTCCTGACAACAGCGCACTGCCAGAACTAATTCGTTGCCATGTACCTGTTGTTATACTATCAGATCCCGATGGATTACTAAAGTAATAGAATCCAGGAGTTACTATAGTTACAATACCTTGACCTGCTAAAGTACTTCCTGTGGCTGTGTTGTAAACAATCATTCCATCAAAGGCTGTTGGAAAATTAATTCCGTCTAAAGCATCAGTTTTAAATTGCCAAGTAGTTAAGTTTGTTCTAGGAAATATTAATCCTTTTCCTAATGAGTTAGCATCATTAAAATTGGTAGACGCGTCTATAAAAGCATTTTCATCTGTAATGTTATTATTAACAGGTCTATTGGTATTAACCTGAGCATTATTATTGGTTGCATATAAGCAACAAAATACTATAAGTATTAGTGCATTTTTTTTCATAAATTAAATTTTAAATTATTAATTCTTTACTTATTGATTTCCTTCTTTCTTTGCGCCTTTGAGTGAAATTTTTTTACTATAATGAATCTGAGAACGTTGTGTTAAAAAAACAAGAAAACTATCCACAACAAGTAGATAGGTTTTAAGTTACTATTATAGTTTATTTGTATACATCGAACAGTTATGGTTGTGTCACAAACGTAAAAGAACAAGGTTCACTATTGTTTAAAGTAAACGTTGTTGGTCCAGCAACTTGAGGAGTACCACTTGCGTTAAGCACAATATTTTGAAGACCACCAATACCAAAGGGAAAAGTTCCTGATCCAGTAAAAATTACACCATTAGCAGTTGCTGATAGATTAAATGTGCCTGAACTTTGTACATTGACCGTTATGGTCTGAGAAACCGACGATACTGGAGTTCCCACATTTAATATTCCTGAAGAAGCAGTATTACAATTAGTAATATTGAAAATGGCAGTTCCGTTACTAGAAGGGTAAACAAAGTTTCTAATGAAACTACAATTATTAGGTGAAGCTGCGTTTATAGTAAAGGAATTATTGCCAGAAATATTAACTACTGATCCACTTGCCGTTAGCACGATAGTTTGAGGTCCTAAAACGTCAATTGTTCCACTACCCGAAAATGTTAC
>NZ_JBIISA010000051.1:0-13363 GCF_044341265.1 Flavobacterium sp. | reverse complement strand
AGAACATATACTGTAAAAATGACCAGTGTTAGTCCACCACAATTGGGATGTTCACAAACAGACTCATTTCAAGTAATACAATCAGGGCAAGCTGTGGCTGTAGGCGTAGGATATGAAGTAAGCAACGCTTTTTCAGATATGCAAACCATTACAGTAACCGTAACAGGATATGGAAGTTACTTATACAGCCTTGATGGAGGTCCAAGACAAACCAGCAATGTGTTTGAAAATGTACCACTTGGAGTACACACTATAACGGTATGGGATGACAAAGGTGGTGTAGCAAGCAGCTGTGATCCTTTCCAATTAACAGGAGTACAAATCATCGATTACCCTCACTATTTTACTCCAAATGGTGACGGAATTAACGATACTTGGAATATTGTTGGTTTGGAAGATTATCCAAGTTTACAAATTAATATTTTTGATAGATTTGGTAAACTCATTAAGCAAATGAGTCCAGCAAGCAAAGGATGGGATGGTACCTACAACGGAAACCTAATGCCATCAACGGATTACTGGTTCACAGTGAAATATCCTGAAGCTGGTGCGATGAAAGAATTCAAAGCGCATTTTGCTCTGAAACGATAAAAATGTATATGTAAAGAAAAAAAAACTCCTCATTATTGAGGAGTTTTTTTTTATTATAATATTATGATAAATTATTTAGCGTTGTAAACTCTTAATGCATCTTTTAAAATTTGTACAGAACGAACTAAGTCTTCTTTCTTTAAAACATAAGCGATTCTTACTTCATTTAGGCCTACATTTGGAGTTGAATAAAATCCGGCAGCAGGAGCAATCATAACAGTTTCTCCATTGTTGTCGTAAGATTCTAATAACCATTGTGCAAAATCATCCGCATTTTTAACTGGTAATTGAGCAATACAATAGAAAGCACCTTTTGGAGTAGCCACTTTTACACCTTCAATTTTATTTAATTCAGAAACAAGTGTATCTCTTCTTTCTTTGTACTCTTCAATTACTTCTTTAAAATAACTTTGCGGAGTTTCTAAAGCGGCTTCACTTGCAATTTGAGCAAACGTTGGAGGACTCAAACGAGCTTGCGCAAACTTCATAGCAGTAGCCATCAACTCTTTATTTTTAGAAACAATGCAACCAATTCTTGCTCCACACATACTATAACGTTTTGAAACAGAATCAATCATAATAGCATTTTCTTCAATTCCAGGAACATTCATAACAGAATAGTGCTTATCATTTTCATCATAGATAAACTCACGATAAACTTCATCTGCAATTAAAAATAAGTCATGTTTTTTTACAATTTCTGCTAATTGTTGGATTTCTTCTTTAGAATATAAATAACCTGTTGGGTTACCTGGATTACAAATAAGAATTGATTTAGTTTTTGATGTAATCAATTTCTCAAAAGCAGCAATAGGAGGTAAGGCAAATCCATCGTCAATAGTTGAAATAACCGGAACAACTTTTACCCCAGATGCAGTTGAAAATCCGTTATAATTTGCGTAAAAAGGTTCAGGAATGATAATTTCATCATCAACATCCATTGTGCTTCCCATAGCAAATAATAATGCTTCTGAACCACCTGTCGTAATGATGATGTCTTGAACGTCAATTGGTAATCCGTGTGATTTGTAATATTGTGAAAGCTTCGTTCTGTAACTTTCAAAACCTGCGGAATGACTGTATTCTAGAACGCTTATATCTGCATTTTTAACTGCATTAAGTGCAACTTCTGGAGTTTTAATATCGGGTTGACCAATATTTAAATGATATACTTTGTTCCCTTTTTTCTTTGCAATATCTGCATAAGGTACCAATTTTCTAATTGGCGATTCGGGCATTTGTTTTCCTTTGTTCGAAACTTTTGGCATGATTGAAAATTTAGTTGTGCAAATTTGCAATTTTTTATTGTATTTATTGTTAAAAATGATTTTTCAACAACAATATTTTATTAAATTTATGAAAATATTTTTTTAATGAAGTATAAGTTAATCGCCATTCTCATATTTTTATATTGTTCCAATAGTTTGTCTCAAAGTGGTTTTCAGTTTCAGACTAACAAGAAAAAAATTTCAATTCCATTCAAGTTTATTAACAATTTAATAATTATTCCAATACAAGTTAATGGTGTTTCCTTAAACTTTATGGTAGATACTGGAGTCGAAGAAACAATCTTGTTTAGCATTGATGAAACTAATGGTGTAAATTTTTCAAAAATAGAAAAAATACGAATAAGAGGATTTGGAAGCAACGATGCTTTTGACGCTTATAAAACTGATAATAATAAATTAGAAATCAAAAACTACTCCGATATTAGTCATCGTATATATTTAGTTTTAGATCAAAATATTAACATTTCCTCTCAAGTTGGTGTTCCAGTTAATGGAATTATTGGAAATAAGCTCTTCAAAAATAAATGTGTCAAGATTGATTACATTTCCAAACGTATTATTATTTATAATAATGAAAAAAAATTAATATCTGCAATTAAAAATTATTCAAGTTTTCCCATAGAATTAATTCAGGGAAAACCATATTTGAATGTTAATGCCTTTTTCAATACAAAAAAACAACCTGTCAATGCGAAACTTTTAATTGATACTGGAAATACAGATGCTTTTTGGTTTTTTAAACAAAAAGACGAAGGTATTGAAATACCAAAAAAACATATTGACGATTTTTTAGGCAGAGGTTTCAGTGGTGATGTTTTTGGTAAAAGAGGAAGAATTCCTTCAATTTCTATTGGAAATTATAATTTTAAAGAGCCTATTACAGCTTTTCCAGATACTATTGCAACTTTAGATATTGACAAAATTGAGGGTAGATTAGGCTCTGTGGGTTCAGAAGTAATGAGAAGATTTTCTGCAATATATGACTACAATAATAATATAATTTACCTAAAGAAAAACAATAATTACAAAGAACCCTTTAGCTTCAATATGTCTGGAGTTGAAGTGCAGCATCAAGGTTTACAATGGATTACAGAAACATATAGAAGTAACTCAGTTCTAAACAATAATTTAAATAATCCTTATAGCAATAAAGTAGAAGATAATCTTAAGTACAAGTTTGAACTAAAACCAGTTTACGTTATAGCAAACGTAAGAAAAGATTCGCCTGCAGCAATCGCTGGATTGCAAAAAGAAGATGTTATTGTAAAAATCAACAATCAAAATGGGTACAATTTTACTTTAGAAAAAATAAACGAACTCCTTAAATCGGAAGAAGGTAAATCCATTGAATTTGAAATTGATAGAAAAGGTAAAATCCTGAAATTCAAATTCCAATTGAAAAAAATATTATAAAAAAAAACGTCCGCGGTTTGCGAACGTCTTAAATTTATGATTTTTCCATCAAACTTTGCTTTTTCTCTAGCGGATTGACTTCTTTCTTTACAATCACTTCACCTTTTATTTTTAATGCAACCATTCCACTTTCAACATTTACAGCATTAGTTTCAACTGTAATTGTTTTTCTTATTGGTCCTGGATTCATATTGTATTTCACCTCAATTACACCAGTTTTACCAGGTTGAATAGGAGTTTTTGGATAATCAGCAACCGTACAACCACAAGTAGATTTGGCATTAGTAATCACCAAAGGAGCATCTCCAGTATTAGTGAATTCAAACTTTCTCAAACCATCGTCAGTATCTTTGGTAACAGTTCCGTAGTCAATAGTATTGTCTTTATCTTTAAAAACAATCTTTGGTCCAGTTTGAGCAAAAGCTACACTGTTTAGAACTACAAAAGCGATAAATAATATTTTTTTCATTACGTTAATTTTTGGTTTCATTGGATTAGTAAAATTACGACTTTAAATTTATAAGCAAAATTTTAATTCTTAATTTTTTATAAAAGTACTTATTACTTACTTTTGCAGTAATAATTACAAAAAACATACCAAAGTTTTTAAGGAGCGAATCGCTCGGGATTTATCAGCAATCCATTTTCCTGCTTTACGAGTTACATGGTAACTTCTCCAATCAGGGCTAAAAAGTTTTTGTATTGTACTTTTGTTAATTTTATAAAACACTTTCAGTATAAATCTGAAATCTAAAATCTGAAATCTAAAATTATATGATTCCTGCACAATTCAACGCCAAAGAAGTAGAACAAAAATGGTATGACTATTGGATGAAAAATGACTATTTTACATCCAAACCAGACCATAGAACACCTTACACCATTGTTATTCCACCACCAAACGTGACTGGAGTTTTGCATATGGGACACATGCTAAACAATACTATTCAAGATGTATTGATTCGTCGTGCTCGTCTTAAAGGTTTCAATGCGTGTTGGGTTCCAGGAACTGACCATGCTTCTATTGCAACAGAGGCAAAAGTTGTTGCCAAACTTAAAAGCGAAGGAATCAACAAAAACGATTTAACACGTGAAGAATTTCTAAAACACGCTTGGGATTGGACCAACAAATATGGCGGAACGATTCTAGAACAACTTAAGCAATTAGGATGTTCTTGCGATTGGAGTCGTACAAAATTCACAATGGACGAAGATATGTCGGCGTCAGTAATTCATTCATTTGTAGATTTATACAACAAAGGATTGATTTATCGTGGTTACCGAATGGTAAATTGGGATCCAGAAGCTAAAACAACTTTATCTGACGAAGAAGTAATATTTGAAGAACGTCAAGGAAAATTATACTTCTTAAAATACAAAATTGAAGGTTCAGAAGATTTCTTGACCGTTGCTACTACGCGTCCTGAAACTATTTTTGGAGATACAGCTATTTGTATCAATCCAAACGACGAACGTTTCACACATTTGAAAGGTAAAAAAGCTATTATTCCAATTTCAGGAAGAGTTATTCCTATTATTGAAGATGAATATGTTGACATCGAATTCGGTACTGGATGTTTAAAAGTGACTCCAGCGCACGATATGAACGATAAAACTTTAGGTGAAAAGCACAATTTAGAAATTATCGATATTTTTAATGACGATGCTTCTCTAAATTCATTCGGATTACATTATCAAGGAAAAGATCGTTTTGTAGTTCGTGAAGAAATTGCAAAAGAGCTTGAAACAATTTGTGCTTTAGCAAAAACAGAAACACATTTAAATAAAGTAGGAACTTCAGAAAGAACCAAAGCGGTAATCGAACCACGTTTGTCAGACCAATGGTTTTTAAGCATGGAAGAGTTGGTAAAGCCTGCCATCAAAGCTGTTTTGGAAACCGAAGAAGTAAAATTATATCCATCACGTTTCAATAACACTTACAAACATTGGTTAGAAAACATTCGCGATTGGAATATTTCTCGTCAACTTTGGTGGGGACAACAAATTCCGGCTTATTTCTATGGAGATGGAAAAGAAGACTTCGTAGTTGCTAAAAATATAGAAGAAGCACTTGAGCTTGCAAAAGTAAAAACCCGAAACCCGCAACTCGAAACCCGCAACTTACGTCAAGATGCTGATGCACTAGATACATGGTTTTCATCATGGTTGTGGCCTATGGCAGTTTTTGGTGGAATTCTTGATCCAGAGAATGAAGATTATAAATATTATTATCCTACTAATGATTTAGTTACAGGTCCAGATATTTTGTTTTTCTGGGTTGCGAGAATGATTATTGCTGGTTACGAATATGCTGGTGAAAAACCTTTCACTAATGTATATTTAACTGGATTGGTTCGTGATAAACAACGTCGTAAGATGTCTAAATCATTAGGTAATTCGCCTGAACCATTAGAATTAATCGAGAAATTTGGTGCCGATGGTGTTCGTGTAGGATTGCTTTTAAGTGCTTCTGCAGGAAACGACATTATGTTTGACCAAGAATTGTGCAACCAAGGAAAAGCATTTTCTAATAAAATCTGGAATGCTTTCAAATTGATAAAAGGTTGGGAAGTTTCGGATGCAATTCCGCAACCAGAATCTTCTAAAGTAGCTATCGAATGGTATGAAACTAAGTTGCAAAGAACCTTAACCGAAATCGAAGAAAACTTTGATAAATACAGAATTTCTGATGCTTTGATGGGTATTTACAAATTGGTTTGGGACGATTTCTGTTCGTGGTTTTTAGAAATGATAAAACCAGCTTACCAACAACCAATTGACAAAGCAACGTTTGATAAAGCAATAGAAATGTTGGAAAATAACTTGAAGTTATTGCATCCATTTATGCCGTTTTTAACAGAGGAAATTTGGCAACATATTGCAGATAGAACTCCAGAACAAGCATTAATTGTTTCAGAATGGCCTAAAGCAAAAGCCTATGACGAAAAATTAATAGCCGATTTCGATTTCGCTATGGAAGTAATCTCCGGAATTAGAACCATTAGAAAAGATAAGAACATTCCGTTTAAAGATGCTATCGATTTGAAAGTAGTGAATAACGAAAATGCTTCTACTTATTTTGATGCTGTAATCATGAAATTAGGAAATATAGTTGCTTTAGAATACGTTTCCGATAAAGTAGATGGTGCCTTGTCTTACAGAGTAAAATCTAACGAATACTTTATTCCAATTACAGGAAATATTGATGTTGAAGCCGAAGTAGCTAAATTAACCGAAGAGTTAAACTACACCAAAGGATTCTTAAAATCGGTACAAGCTAAGTTATCTAACGAGAAGTTTGTAAACGGCGCACCAGAAAAAGTATTAGAAATGGAACGCAAAAAAGAAGCCGATGCTTTAGCTAAAATAGCCACAATAGAACAAAGTATTGCTGGTTTAAAATAACAGAAAAGTCCTGAGAAATCAGGACTTTTTTACTCATTTTTTATTCCGAAATGTGTTATTAGGATTAGATAAATACATCCAAATATCTTGGACTGATTCTTTTAAACAATCTTCATTGACACATTTAACTTTATCAGAATAATTATTAGATTACAAATTTTTCTAAACTTTTGGTGCTGTCTAAAATAACTCCTTATTTTTTATAATCTTATTTTAGAATTGAAATCCTAGTTTCACTCCAAAGCGGTAAATTAAATTATCAATATTTTTGTTATCAACATCTCCTTTTCCTTTAACTTCCCACTTCCAGTTAAAACCTGCAGACGGGTCAACATAAAAACCTTTAGCAATTTTTAGTTTGTAACCGATATTTCCATCAATTAACGACCAGTAACTGTAAGTTCCATTGAAAAAAGTTTCATCATATTTTACACTTCCATAACTCAAGAAACTCTCATAGTAAAATTTCTCATGATTTTGTTCGTTAAAATAAGTTCTAGAACCTGCTTGAATTTCAAATCCTTGACCCGTTAAATCATTATTACTTCCGTAACACATTGTAGCATAACTTAAATTGAAAACAGCTGATTTAGCATACTTTTTTTTCTTTTTTGTGCTTGTTTCGTCGTCTTTTTTAATAGCGTAAGGTAATTCTAAACTCAAACCCATAACCGTAGGTTCCGAAACGTTAAAATTTGCCGATAAAGTTGCCTTTTCTTTTGCAGATTCTTCTTGTGCAAAAAATGCTGTTGGCAATAAAGCCAACAATAGTAAAATTTTCTTCATGATTTGATGATTTTATGTTTAAGATAAAAGTAAGATTAATATTTTTAATTTGCAAGAAAAATAGTACTATGCTATTGATTTATTTTACATAATTTTGTGTAGTGTGTTAAAAATCAATATAATATAGGATAAATTAGCTTTGTAGAGAATTCGTTCTTGAATTATGGTTCTAAAATATTCTTCTTATTTAGACGTAATATACACCTTAGAACTGCAATTTTGAATTGTCTTTTATAATACTATTTAATACACTGATTAAAATAAAATAATATTATTAGCGTAATTACATTACTTTTAATTAAACCAAATATAAAAAAATCCTCAATCGAATTAACAATTGAGGATGAAATAGTTTTTAGAGTAGGGTTTATTCAAATTTCACTTTGGTAACCTTAGTTTCGCCATCTCTTACATAAGTAACTTCTAGTTCGTCACCTGGATTGATTTTGCCTAAAGCTTCCATGTAGTTATAAACGTCTTTGATTGTTGTTGTTCCAATTTTTGTAATAACATCACCTTCTTTAATTCCAGCAACTTGAGCAGGTCTATTTTCTGTTACACCATCAACATGTAAACCATCTGGATGCTCAGAGTAATCAGGCATAATTCCCATCGTTACTTTGTATTTTGGTCTTGTTTTTCCGGCATTGGCTTTGGTTTTAGTAAATTCTACTTTATCTAAATCAGCCACATCATTAGCAATTCTAAAAACAAATTCTACAATGTTTTTTACACCATTGAAATTAATTTTATCAGTATCATCACTTGGTTTGTGGTAATCGCCATGCGTTCCTGTAAAGAAATTTAAAACCGAAATATCTTTCAAATAAAACGAAGTATGATCGGTTGGTCCGATGCCACTGTCTTCTGTTGTTACATTAAAACCAGCTGGTTTATTTTTCTCTACCAATTTTTTGAATTCTGGAGAAGTTCCAACACCACCAACAATCATCTCTTTTTTGTCGCTCAAACGTCCAATCATGTCCATGTTAATCATAGCAACCACATTTGGATATTTTGTTTTAAGCGTTTCCGCCATGTGTTTAGAACCAATCAAACCATCTTCTTCACCAGAAAATAAAGCAAAAATATAGTTGGCTTTTTCAATAGTTTTATTTTTTGACAACATACGAGCCAATTCAAAAACACCAGAAACTCCAGAAGCATTATCATCAGCGCCATTGTGAATTTCTCCTTTAGAATTTGGTTTGGTTGAATTGTTGTGCTCATTCAATCCCAAATGGTCATAATGCGCACCAATTACGATAGTTTTAGCTGCTTTATTGTCTAAATAAGCAATAACGTTTCTACCATTATTAGTTTCGCTTTTATCGGTAATAGAATCGTTTGGACTCAATCGAACTTTGTAGTCAAATTTTTGTAAATACGTTTTTCCGCTGTAAGGTTTTAATCCCAAAGCCTTGAATTGCGCCGAAATATAATCAGCAGCTTTTTGCTCGCCAACAGAACCTGTTAAACGACCTTTCAATTCATCAGAAGCTAAATAAGATATATGTTTGTTAAGAATTTCTGGTTTTACATTTTCTGTTTCGTCACTATCAACCCAATCCGCAATAAAGACATTAGTTTCACGTGCTGCAGTTTGTTGACGATTACTAGACCAAACCAATTTCTTTCCGTCTGGTGAAAACATTGGAAACGCGTTAAATTCACTTTCCCATGTTATTTGTTTCAAATTACTTCCATCAACATCAATCATGTACAACTGAAAATCGTATCCACGAGTAGAATGATGATTAGAAGAAAAGATGATTTTTTTATCGTTCGGACTAAAAAATGGAGCCCAATTGGCTTTTCCTAAGTGAGTTACTTGTTTAACATCAGTTCCATCAACATTACAAGTGTAGATTTCCATTTCAGTTGGAGCTACTACATTTTCTGCCAATAAATCTTTGTATTCTTTAATGTCTTTTTCAGTTTTTGGTCGAGACGAACGGAAAACTAATTTTTTACTATCGTGCGAAAAGAAACTTCCACCATCATAACCTAAACCATTAGTAACTTGTTTCAAATTACTTCCGTCAATGTCCATGGTCCACAATTCCAAATCACCAGAACGAGTAGAAGTGAAGGCAATTTTCTTTCCATCTGGAGAAACTACTGCTTCTGCGTCATATCCTGGAGTATTGGTTAATTGTTTTACAATGTTACCATTCAAATCGGCAATATAAATATCAAATTCTGGATAAACGGCCCAAAGGTATTTTCCGTCTTTTGGTTTTGGTGGTGCTGGACAAGCTTCACTTGAAGCATGTGTAGAAGCATAAATAATATGTTTTCCATCTGGCATGAAGTAAGAGCAAGTAGTTCTTCCTTTTCCTGTAGAAATCAATTTTAAATTTTCTGAAGAATAACTTTTGCTTTGTAAATCATACATATAAATCTGATCGCAAAGAATATTAGCTTTCGGATTAGAAACTTGTAAAGTCAAAAGCGAACTATTTGGACTAAAATACGCCTCAGCATTGTCTCCTCCATTAGTTAGTTTTTGAATATTTTTAAGATTTTTCTCTTGTCCCACAACATTCAAAGAAAGAAGTAGAAAAAAGAACTTAGCAAAAGAGTTTAGTTTTGAAGTATTTGGATACATATATAATTTGATAAGGTAATTTTTTAATACTAGCAAAGATAGTAAAATTGATTTTTTTACTCTAGTGGTTTAGAATAAAATATAGGTTTATTTATAACTTAGTTAAGCAATTACTAAAAAAAAATCCCAAGTTGTTGACCTTGGGATTTTAATTTATTTTTTAATGGCTTCTTCGTATTTTTCGCCAACTTTTTTCCAATTGATGACATTAAAAAAAGCTTCAATGTATTTCTTTCTTTTGTTTTGATAATTCAAATAGTAAGCATGTTCCCAAACGTCGATAGCTAAGATTGGAGTTCCTGCAACAACTGCTCTTGGCATTAATGGGTTGTCTTGATTTGGCGTACTTGTAACCTGTAGTTTTCCTGCTTTATCAACTATCAACCAAGCCCAACCTGAACCAAATTGCTTAGTAGCAGCATCTTCAAATTGAATTTTAAAATTATCAAAAGAACCAAAATCTTTATCAATAGCACTTGCCAAAGTATCAGAAGGTTTTCCACCAGCTTTTGGTGCCATAATGTCAAAATACAAAGTATGGTTGTAGTAGCCACCTAAATTGTTTCGTAAATCGGCATTATTTAAATCTAATTTTTTAAAAATTTCTTCGATTGGAAGACTTTCTAACTCGGTTCCAGCCAAAGCTTTATTTAAGTTGTTGGTGTATGTTAGATAATGTTTAGAGTAATGTACTTCCATAGTCATAGCATCAATATTTGGAGCTAAGGCATCATAGTTATAGGGAAGTTTAAGCAATTCAAAAGCACCAGCATCAGCTTTAACGTCTTCTGGTAAACCTATAGTCATTTTTTCTTCTTTAGAAGGAAGAGGCACTTCAACTACTTCAGTATATTTTTTCCTTTTGCATGAACCAATTGAAAGAAAAAAAATAGAACTTAATACAATTAAAAATACTTTTTTCATTGGTTATCTTTTTTTAACTAAATCAGTGATGGCTTCAATGTATAATTCCTTGCATTCATCTTGAGTAAGATGGCTTATTTGCATCCAAGCATTCATTTTAAACGCATTTCTTAAGTCATATACAGGATAAATACGATTGGTAATTGTTCCGTGGGTTGATTGTTTATACAAGGCATACAAACGCAACTGAACATCTTGTGGTAGTTCGGCTTGTGTTATGGTATTTGCCAAGGCTACGGCATTTTCAAATCGTTTTTCTAAATCTTCTTGCATTTATTTGCTAGCAACTATAGTTTGATTTCCGACTGCTTTTTGTCCAATTTTTACGTTTACATTGGTTCCAATTGGTAAATAAATATCAACTCTTGAGCCAAATTTGATAAATCCAGCATCATCACCTTGTCTTACTTGCATTCCTTCTTCAGCATAATTTACAATTCTTTTTGCCAAAGCACCAGCAATTTGTCGGTACATGATTTCTCCAAAAATTCTATTTTCAATTACAACTGTTGTTCTTTCGTTTTCCGTACTGGCTTTTGGATGCCAAGCTACAAGATATTTACCAGGATGATATTTACTGTATCTTACTTTTCCACTTGTAGCATAACGAGTTACGTGAACATTTATTGGCGACATAAAGATAGAAACTTGTAAACGTTGGTCTTTAAAATATTCAGGTTCAAAAACTTCTTCAATTACTACCACTTTTCCATCTACTGGTGCAATGATATTGTAATCATTAACTTCTAGTGGTCTCTTTGGATTTCTAAAAAACTGCAATACAGTCACTAAAAGCAATAGCATTAGTATTTGTACAGATTTTAAAATCCAAGGATTTGATATAACCATTGGAGAAACTAATAGTAAAACTACAAATAGAGTAGTAGAGATAAGAATAATCTTGGCACCTTCTTTATGAAACATAATCTAAAATTTGATAAAATAAAAATACAAATGGAGCTACAAATATAATACTATCTAAGCGATCTAGAATACCTCCATGTCCTGGCATAATTTTTCCGCTGTCTTTAACACCAGCAATACGTTTGAATTTTGATTCAATTAAATCTCCCAAAGTACTGAAAACACTAATAATAACGGCACTAACGGTCCAAATTAAAACAGATGTGTTAAAGTATTTCGGATTGGGGTCGAAATAGTATTTTGATATTAAAAATCCTGCTAAAACCGAGAAAACCATTCCTCCAAAAAAGCCTTCAATGGTTTTTTTAGGTGATATTTTCTCTAATAATTTATGTTTTCCAATTGATTTTCCAACGATGTAAGCAAAAGTATCGTTGGTCCAAATAAGGATAAAAATACTAATGATAATTTTTGGTCTGAAATTATTTCCAACAAAAGGAATTTTGGCAATTAGAATAAAAGGTAAGATTACATAACCAATAAGGTAAATGTATTTCGAAAGAGTATCAATTTTTTCTTTCTTGGTATTGAAAAGTAAAAGCAAACATTTTATGGAAACAAAAAGCGTTGCAATTAATATTAAAATATCATTGGTTTTGTTAGTTCTAAATTGACTTCCCAAGTAAAATGCAACTCCTCCAACTATTATGGGAAGAATTTTATTTAAATTGATTAATTGGCAAAACTCATAAATCGCAATGAGCATAAAAACGCCAAATAGTAAAAAAAAACTATTAGCAGAGTAGGAAGTAGCTAATAGTAAAAGTGTTACATAAACTACACCCGAAAGTAATCTCGTTAGCGATTCATTCATGTTATAAATCTTCTAAAAGAAGTAGGTAAAGATTTTTGGCACAACTTCCATAGGTCAAGAAATCTTCTTCTTGTACTTTTTCAAAATATTTGATAGTTGTAATATTGGTAGGATAGTCTTTATCGTATTTTTTCTTGATAACTCTTAAACCATCACTTTTAGATTCTAATATCTGACTTGTAGTAGCAAGTATTACAATATTGTCAGGTAATTCGTTAGGTTTTTTCTGTTTGATTTGATTTGAAGAAAACAACACTGCACCTTCATCAGCAACCAAATTTTCGCAACTTGCAAAAAAGAATTTAGGTTCTGTTGGATTGGTGTAACTTAATTTATTTTCGTCTAAAAGGTTGTAAAGTTTTGGTTCAAAACATAATGCTTCACTCTCAAACCAATCATTTTCCTCAAGTATATTTTCGAACTGTTCCCTTACTTCGTTTAAATTTTCACAATAGATAAACTTACCGCCATTTTTCTTGAAATTGAAAGTAAATAAATCGTCAATTGGAAGATTTGAAGGTTTGGGAGTATTATATTCACTTTGGTTTTCCTCATCGGAAGCATCATTGCTAGAACCAAATATTTTTCTGAAAAGACTCATATTGC
>NZ_JBIISA010000066.1:0-3793 GCF_044341265.1 Flavobacterium sp. | reverse complement strand
AACAAATTTACCGATACAAATAACTGTGGTGTAAATGTCTTTTTTCCTTGCATGAGTAAATTTAAAAAAAATCAAATTTATTTACAAGGTTTTGTATATTTGAGTTGTGCAACATGCACAACGGTTTCAAGAAATGGCGTGTCTTGGGATTTATTTGAAATGGAAAAGGTTATTAATTTAAAGTTTTTTTTATATTTGTGAAGGCTTGGTCTTGGTTCATCGCAACTTCATGAAGCAGCCTAACGTTACCTGCAAGCTTAAGAGAACCAAAAACAATGAGAAGAACAATAATACTTTTACTGACAATTTTTATCTCAAACGTATCTTACGGACAGAGAACTGAAACAGTTTACTTGAATGAAAAAGACAGCACCTCAAATATGTTCATAGCTGTTTTTCCAAAAAATGAAATTATAAAATCGTTTATGATACTGTTAGATGGTTTTGGAAATTCACCAAATAGTGCATTATCACAAACAGAAATTCCAAAATTTGCCTCGAAAAATGGCATTTTAACAATTATGCCAGTTTTAAAGACAGGCTCTTCATATTGGGGAAGCGATATGGCATCTCAAGAATCACTAAAAGAAATTATTCATCTTGTTGTTTCTAAATATCAACTCAAAGACAAAGATTTATATATTGGCGGATTTGGAATTGGCGGGACTTGTGCTGTAAAATATTCTGAATTAGCAGTTCAAGAAAATTATGAAATTAAACCCAAAGCAATTTTTGCAATTAATCCAATTCTTGATTGGGAACGTTATTATAATGGAGCAAAAAGAGTTATAAGACTTTCAGACACTACAAAAGTTAATGATGAAGTTTTCTATATGATAAGCCGAATAGAAAAAGAAATGGGCGGAACACCAGAAACAGCATTGGAAAATTATCATTCTCAATCACCGTATTCGTTCTCTGACAGCACACAAAAAGCAATAAAAAACTTAATCAAAATTCCAATAATAATTATTTCAGAACCTGACATTCAGTGGTACTTAAAAGAACGTAATTATGATTGTTCATATAACAACATTTTTGACCAAGTAGCAATGATTAATGAGTTACAAAGATTAGGTAACAAAAATGCTGTTTTAATAACGACAACAAATAAAGGTTACAGAATGCCGAATAAAGTTAGACATCCTAATTCTTGGAGCATTGCAGACCCGAAACAAATAATAAAATGGCTACAGAAAATCTGATAACAAAGCCAGTAGGTAACAGCCGTTTGTCAAGATCGCTAATTTTGTAGTAAATTCACGTTTACTTTTCGCAATAAATTTTATCTTTGATAGAAAATAATCAGTTCCGAAGTTCGTAACCTCGCTAAGCGCCGGAACGTTGGTGGTAATTTTAAAACAAAACCGCAGAAAAAAAGTAATTTATGAGAATAACAATTTTGATGTTTTTTTTATTTGTAGCTAATTTATACGCTCAAAATAAATATACTTTAAATGTGGGCGAAATAAAACAAAAGAAATATCATACTACATTTGATTTTGAAAATGTAAAAGGAAAAATAATCATTGACGTTAAAATCAATAATAAAATAAGGAAATTTATTTTAGACACTGGTGCACCTACCTCAATAAGTGCTGAAATTAAATCAGAAGGAAAATTTAAGCACATTATAAATTCAGAAGTTAAAGATGCAAATGGTAAAAGTGCAAATATTGATGCTATTCAAATACCTGAATTTTCAATAAACGGTTTAGTGTTTTTAAATAATTATGCTTTACAAATTGAAGATACGTCTTTTTTTAAATGTTTTAAAGTAGAAGGAATAATTGGAAGTAATTCTCTGAGAAATTCCGTAGTTGAATTTGATTTTAAAGCTAAAAAAATCACCATTTCGAGTAACTATAAATCATTTGAATATGGAAAAATCAAAGAAAATGAATTGATTTTTAAAGATTTTCAAAGCACTCCAATACTAAAAGTTAAGATGAAAATGGGTTATTTAAACTTTAGTGAAGAAGTTGTCTTTGATTCAGGTGATGATTCATTTTACTCAATTTCAACAAATAATTTAAATCAATTATTATCATTAATTAATGAAAAGAAAATGCCAGAAGAATTGCAAAACACAAGTCAATCTGATTTATTAGGTATTATTGCAAGTTCAAATGGTAGTTTTTCTATGAGTCTATTTGGTAATGAAACAGAGAACAATCATTATAAATTCAAAATTCAAGATTTTGCCTTCGGAACAACTAATTTTGACAATATAATTGCTACAACAACTTATGGCAGTAATTCAAGAATTGGTTCCGAAATTCTCAATCACGGCAAACTTACTTTAGATTACAAGAAAAAGAAGTTTTATTTTCAAGAATACGACAATCAAAATGAAATTAATGTAAATCATAAGTTTAAAAGTATTTTTCCTTCTTTTGAAAACGATAAATTCATTATAGGAATAATTTGGGACAGCAATTTAAAAGATAAAATCAAAGTTGGAGATGAAATAGTAAAAATCAACAACATTGAATTTAATAAATTAACAAAATGTCAAATTATGAGAATGTCATTTGATGATTTTAAAGACTTTGACAACTTAAAAATTGAGTTGAAAGATAAAGAAACAAATGAAATAAAAATAGTTGAAATTCAGAATTAAAAAAAACTACCACCAACACACGTTTGGCAAGATTGCGAATTTTGTAGTAAATTCACGTTTACATTTCGCAAGAAATATTATCTTTAACATAAAATAATCAGTTCCGAAGTTCGCAACAGTGCAAAGCGTGGGAACGTTGGCAGAAATTATATTTACTATGAAACACTTCTTTTATACTTTGCTTTTTGTGTGTACTTTTACCAATGCACAAGAATATCAATTTGATTATGAATTTCAATATAATATTTTGGTAAAAGGTGAAAACAGCGTTGACATTCGTTTTGTAAATTCAAAGGATGATTCTTTTTATTTATTTGTACGAAGAGATTCTGAAAATAATCTTTTCGCTAAATTATGTGATTCAAAAAATTTAAAAATTCATATTTTCAAAGTTAGTGCAGATGGCGATAAATTTAATTTCGAATATGAAAAAAGCGATGTCTTTTATTTTGATAAAAGTAGATTTAAAAAATATGACTATCGAATTACAAAAAAAGAAAGTAAAAAAGAAGGGTTAGATACATTTCAAATCGATATATATAAAAATAAAAAAAGTAAAAAAAGTATAACATCAATAAATATTGAATCAAAAAAAGATGCTAATAATTTTTTTCCTGCATTCAGAAAATATTTACATCCTTTTGAATTTGAGCAATCTTTTTTTATTCCTGAAAATTACGTTATTGTCAAGGCAGATTGGGTAAATATAGGAGGAATCAGAGTAAATTATTTTTTAAAACAAATGAAAGCGTCAAGTTTTACATTGAAAATTTAATAAAAACTTCTGCTAACAGCGGTAGCTTTTGCACAACCACCATTTTTTAAAAATAAAATCGTAAATTATAAAAAAACAACCAGCTCTGCGAAGTCTCCTGACTTCGTAGCAATAGTAAACATAGGCTTGCGCTTGCGCTTCTATCTTCGTGGAAAATACTCAGATGTCTTCACTCCTATATTTAAATTTAATTTTGTAGATTTGTTTTGGTCAGTTCCGGCAGCAGCAACAGACGGAAAGCTGTATACGTTATAGCCAGTTACATATGACCTCTCGTCCTAAAATAGGTTGACTAAAAATTAAACACTTTTAGTATCCTATGGAAACACCAAAAAAACAACCATGTCGAAAAAATGAGTATCAAAAAGTAAGCTTTGATCTCAAACTGTCCATTA
>NZ_JBIISA010000031.1:0-47164 GCF_044341265.1 Flavobacterium sp. | reverse complement strand
CAAAGGTAAAACCTTTATCTATTCCGTGCAAATCTTTTTTAAAGTTTTTTTCAGTATTTGTTAAAGAACGTCTGCCGTATTGCGGGTGCAAAAGTACTCATCTTTTTGAATCTCGCAAACTTATTTATACCCTTTTTTGAAACTATTTTTTAATACACTGGTTTTGTGATTGTTGTTAATGAAAGTTTTTTTAATCTCTCAAGAAAATTGCTGAGTTACATATAAACATCTTTTGAAATACTAAATCTAATCAATACAGATACAACCTAGCCCTGATTGCAGCAGTTACCTTGTAACGCGGAAAGCAGGAATATGGATTGCAAGAATGCGCTGATGGTTCGCTTCTTAAAATATTAAGCTTTCTTTTTATTTAAATCTTTAGCTAAGTTTCGCCAATAATCATTCAATTCATCAATATCGACTGGATTAGCGGATTTTTGCTCGATGAGTCTTCCATTAATAAAAGCTCTATAAAGTATAGTTTCTATTAAGTAATCTTCATTACTTTTAAATGGTTGGTAGGTTTGCTTTAGATTTATATTAAATAGTCTGGCAGTATTATTAGACCAAAAAGCTTTCCATCCACTTTTGTAATCCTTAATAAGGTCAAAAGTTGATATACCTGTTTGGCGATGTATTAGCTTTATTAAAATTTGACCTTGTTTTGTAGATAATTTTTTAAGTTTTTCTTTGAATTCATTATCTAAATAATCTTCAACTATTTTAAAATACTTCTTTTTTTCCTTTTTTGACTTTAGTTTATCCATGGTTTTGTTCATCTGAATAAGTTTTTCAGAAGCCAATTTAGCGTATGGATATACTTTATAAACTCTATTTTGAAGTAATAGAAATTGTTTTTGAGCTTCTGGATCTAACTTGTCTTTTGAAAGAATGACTTCATCTAATAATATTGTATCTATAATAGTTGTATCAATTTCTTTCATATTAATTTCTTTTTCAAGTATCTCAGTGTCTTTTTCAACTTGAGCTAAAGAAATAAAAGAGGTAAAAAAAATAACTATTAATAATCGGTACTTGAACATGGCTGTTAATTTTAATGTAAAAATATAGAATATCCTTAACAAGTGTAGTGCCAAATTTATATTTTAGCAAAAAAATATTTTATGGCGACAAAATCGATACTTACAAAATCATCAATTTCCTTTTTGGAGAAATATTTGAATAATGCTTCACCAACAGGTTATGAATCTGAAGGACAAAAAATATGGATGGATTATTTAAAACCCTATGTTGATACATTTATAACTGACACTTATGGAAGTGCTGTTGGAGTTATAAACCCAGATGCTAAATTTAGAGTAGTAATTGAAGGACATTCTGACGAGATTTCTTGGTATGTAAACTACATTACTGACAATGGTTTAATCTATGTAATTAGAAATGGTGGTTCAGACCATCAAATTGCTCCATCAAAACGAGTTAATATTCATACTAAAAAAGGTATTGTAAAAGGTGTTTTTGGTTGGCCAGCTATTCATACTAGAAATCGTGGTAAAGAAGAAGCAGCAACTTTACACAATATTTTTATTGATTGTGGATGTGCAACCAAAGAAGAAGTTGAAAATTTAGGCGTTCACGTTGGATGTGTAATTACCTATCCTGATGAGTTTATGATTTTAAACGAAAATAAATTTGTTTGTAGAGCCATTGACAATAGAATGGGTGGCTTTATGATTGCTGAAGTAGCACGTTTATTAAAAGAAAATAAAAAGAAACTTCCATTTGGTTTATATATTGTAAACGCAGTTCAAGAGGAAATTGGGCTTCGTGGTGCTGAAATGATAACCCAAACTATCAAACCGAATGTAGCTATTGTAACTGATGTTTGTCATGACACTACTACTCCGATGATTGATAAGAAAATTGAAGGCGATTTACAAATGGGCAAAGGTCCTGTGATTGCTTATGCTCCAGCTACACAAAATATTCTTCGTGAATTGATTGTCACTACTGCTGAAGAGAAGAAAATTCCGTTTCAAAGACATGCAACTTCTCGCGTTACAGGAACAGACACTGATGCTTTTGCTTATAGTAATGGTGGCGTAGCTTCTGCTTTAATTTCGCTTTCTTTACGTTATATGCATACTACTGTGGAAATGGTTCATCGTGAAGATGTAGAAAATGTAATTAAATTGATATATGAAAGTTTGTTGAAAATAGAAGACAATCACAATTTTTCTTATTTCAAATAATAGACCTTAATATATATAGTATAGAAAATCCGAATTAATCATTCGGATTTTTTATTTTTATAAAAATTTATTTTAAAACTGTAACAATCCAAAAATCGATTTGTCTTTAGTATAGATTAACCACTCGACCAATTTGAAAAACCAAAATCTAGATATTGCTATTCTCCTAGAACGTTGCAAAGAGAATAATGAAAAAGCACAACTGACACTTTATAATCAATATTATAGAGCCATGTTTAATGTGTCGTATCGAATTGTTGGTGATTCTTATCTTGCTGAAGACGTTATGCAAGAAAGTTTTTTGAAAGCATTTACAAAATTAGATTCTTTTAGTGGAAATGTAACATTTGGTTCTTGGTTAAAGAAAATTGTTGTCAATACTAGTATAAACGAGTTAAAAAAATCGAACAAATACCAATTTGAGAGTTTGGATGAAAACATTGAAGTAATCGATTTTAAAGAAGAATCAGAAAATTATTCTGAATTAAAAGCTGAAAGTGTTTTAAAAACCATTCAAAGTTTGAAATCAAATTACAAAATCATTCTAACCTTATTTTTTATTGAAGGATATGATTTAGAAGAAATTACAAGCATTTTAAACATTAGCAATGAAAACTGTAGAACGATGATGAGCCGAGCAAAAGAAAGTTTAAGAAAAAAATTAAATGAATTATGAGTACCAATAATCTAAATCAACTTTTTGAAAACCAAAACAATTGGGATTTTGAAGAACCAAATCTTGGGCACGAAAAGCGATTTCTTGATAAATTAAAGAAACAACAACCAAAAAAGAAGAAATTCAATTGGTTACCAATGTCTATTGCGGCTTCACTACTATTAGGTTTTGGAATTTTAATTTTTAATTATACTAATAATCAAACTGAAGAAGTTGCCTTTTCACCTCAAGTGCAAGAAACTCACGATTATTTTTCTTCTGTTATTAATAATGAGTTGGCAACTTTAAAAAAGCAAGAAACTCCGCAAAGCAAAGCATTGATTAATGACGCTATGAATGAAATGGAATCGCTTGAGAAAGATTATCAAAATCTGAAAGATGAAATTGCAAAAAATGGTGAAAACAAACAGATAGTCTTTGCTATGATAACCAATATGCAAACTCGAATTTCCTTTATAAAATCGGTTTTAGAACAGGTTGAAGATATTAACAAAATAAATAAAATTGAAGATGAAAAACATTTATAAATTACTTTTTTTCGTTGCATTACTTCCAATTTTTGGATATGCATCAGAAGAAAAACACGCCTACAATAAAGAAAAAAACATCTCCAAAACCTATTCGGTTAACGATGATGCACAAGTAAATATTACCAATTCCTATGGAAATATAAACATATATTTATGGGATGAAAACAAAATATCCATTCAAGTTAACATCAAAGTTTCTGGAAATAACGAAAAGAAAATTAACGAACGAATAAATACCATTGATGTTGATTTTGCTGCAACAATGAATAAAGTTTCAGCTGAAACCATTTTCACAACTAAAGAATGGAGAGGCAATAACATTAGTTATGAAATAAATTATGTTGTAAAGATTCCACGAAATGGAAGCATTGATTTGGATAATAAATATGGAAACATATCAGTAGATAAACTAAATGGGAGTTCGGCAATTGAATGCAAATATGGAAGCATTATTTTAGGACAATTTAATAATAAAACTAACAATATAAGTATTGCCTATGCGCCAAATTCAAGCATAAACTCTATTGATAAAGTTAATCTTCAAAGTCAGTATTCTGAAGTTGATTTTCAGAAAGTAAATCAAATTAACATTGATGGAAATTATAATACATTTAGTTTTCAAAATGTTGGGATTCTAAATCTATCTTCAAATTATACCAAAATCAATTCAAAATCAATTCAAAAAATTGCCATTGATGGAAATTATCTTACGCTGAAATTAGGTGAAATTGGAAATTCCTTAATTGCTAATTCAAATTATAGCGATATTCAATTTTCTGCATCAAATAAAACCGATGCCATTACAATCAATGGAAATTATTCCAATTCTAAAATAACTTGTACATCAGACTATGCATTTGACATCAATGTAAGCCTAAAATATGGTTCGTTTGTTGATAATGTAGGACTAAAATACAGCTTAAAGTCAGAAAAAAACACTTCAAAATCTTACACTGCGTATCATATTAGTCAAGGAAAATCAAAAATAAGTATAACCACAAATTACGGAAGCGTTCAACTTTTAACAAAATAACAATGAGAAAACTAACAGTATTACTAGCATTAATTAGCATTTCAATTGCAAGTGCTCAAAATTGGGATAAAGAAAAAGTAAAAGGAAATGGAGTTCAAACCACAATTACAAGAACTACCGAATCTTATGATAAAATTTCAACAGGTGGTTCATTTAATGTTGAATTAGTCTCTGGAAAAGAAGGAACAATAACCATAAAAGGTGATGAAAACATTATAAGTCACATTGTTACTGAAGTAATTGGAAACGAATTAAAAGTGTATTTTGAAAAAAATAGAAGCTATAATTACAAACAAGACATCACTATTACAATTCCATTTGAAGAAATTAGCGAAATATCGTTTGCAGGTTCGGGAAATATGATTACAAAAAATGCTATAAACGCAACCGATTTTGAAGCAAAAATGGCTGGCTCTGGAGATTGCACTCTAGAAATTAATGCAAAAAATATTGTAGCAAAAATGGCAGGTTCTGGAAACTTAAAACTTTCAGGAACTGTAGAAAATTTAGAAGCTAAAACAGCAGGTTCTGGTGATTTGAATTGTAATAAATTAGTTTCCCAAAATGCAGATGTAGCTGTTGCTGGTTCTGGAAGTCTTGAAGTGAATTGCACCAATAATCTAATTGCTAAAGTAGCTGGAAGCGGAAATATTCAATACAAAGGAAATCCTAAAATTATCGATTCAAACGTTGCAGGTTCTGGTGATATTTCAGGAAATTAGAGGTTAGTTATAAATAAAAAAAGTCCCAAAACTTAATTGTTTTGGGACTTTTTTTTATTCAAGTTCTTTATGATTTCAAGGCATCTTTACTTCTAAATTCGTAAGTATTTATAGCTTGTTTACTATTGATTACTTCAAAATCTAAAGGATAAACTTCATTTGAAATTGTACTTTCAATTATTTGATTATCCAAATTGATCATTTCCTCAATTGATAAACCTAAATTTAATGGCAAATACTCTTCCTCTGGACTTTCTGTTATTTTTTTGTTTTCCTCTATAACTTCTTCAATTGATTTTACATAATTTGAAGAAATTACTGCAATTGATTCTTTGATTTTAGATTCCGATTCAAATTTAATTTCAGGTTTTTCAATTCTTGAATTTGAAATTAAATTAAAATTTGATTTTGATTCCGTTCTTACAATATCATTTTCGATATTTTGTTGGTCTAAAATAATTTCGCTTGCCGACAAAGTGTTTAGTAAAACTGTCGATAAAATTCCTAAATAAATGATTGATTTTTTCATGGTGATTTGTTTTTTTATTTTTTTGATGATTGATGATGATTATGTAATTTCTTAAAGATAATACCTTGTATTACATAGTAGATGATTCTGATTTTAATTAATTTTATACTTTCATGACTTCTAGTTATTTACGATTTATAACAATAAGACGATAGTTTTCCATTTTTGTTACACAAAGGTACAAAAAATAAAAAAGCCATGTCAAAAACACGGCTTAAATTCTATCTTAAAAAATGATTATTTTAGAAATTCCAAAACATTTTTTTCTATTCTTTCATTAATGTCAGAAATATCAGCTTTGACAAATTTTTCGCCTAAAATATTTTCATATAATTCAATGTAACGTTCAGAAACAGATTCGATATATTCGTCAGTCATGTTTGGAATTTGTTGACCTTCTTTTCCTTGAAAACCATTTTCGATTAACCAACGACGCACAAACTCTTTAGATAATTGCTTTTGCTCCTCTCCTCTATCTTGACGCTCTTGATAGCCATCAGCATAAAAATAACGAGAAGAATCTGGCGTATGAATTTCGTCAATCAAAACGATCTTTCCTTCTTTAGTTTTTCCAAATTCGTATTTCGTATCTACTAAAATCAATCCGCGGCTTGCTGCAATTTCAGTTCCTCTTTGATATAAAGCACGAGTATATTTTTCTAAAACTAAATAATCTTCTTCAGTAACAATTCCATTGGATAAAATTGCTTCGCGAGAAATATCTTCATCGTGTGAACCATTGTCAGCTTTGGTTGTTGGAGTTATTATTGGTGTTCCGAATTTGTCATTTTCCTTCAAACCTTCTTCCATTGTTACTCCACAAATAGTGCGTTTTCCAAGTGCATATTCACGAGCAGCATGACCAGAAAGATAACCACGAATTACCATTTCAACTTTAAATGGTTCGCATAAATGTCCGACTGCTACATTTGGATCTGGTGTTGCAATTAACCAATTTGGAACAATATCTGAAGTTAGCTCCATGAATTTTGTTGCAATTTGATTTAAAATCTGACCTTTATACGGAATTCCTTTTGGTAAAACCACATCAAAAGCAGAAAGTCTATCGGTTGCCACCATGACTAAAAGTTCGTCATTAATGTTGTAAACTTCTCTTACTTTACCGCGATAAACCGATTTTTGATTGGGAAAATTGAAATTAGTTGTAGTTATTGTATTCATTATAATTGTGTGTTGTTGTGTTTGGCAAAAATAGTTTCTTTTCAACACAAATACAATTATTTATTTGCTTAAAACATATCTTCTAATCAATCTATCAAATAATCGATATCCAAGAAATTTGCGCAAATATTTCATCAAATTAGCATCAAAACCAATAGAATATTTTTTGAATCTTCTCGAAGGATTTTCAGCAATTTTATACAGTTTATCTAAAATAGCTTCCGACAAATCGTGATTATCGCAGGTTTTCCTGTTCATGATTCCGTCAATACTTTGCATCATTTCTGCATAAGATTGTATTGTTGATTGATCACATTTAGTAACATTCTTCTGAAAATTGGATGGTGTATTACCAAACTGAACGGTTGAAACGCTAATGTTGAAGTCTAAAAGTTCATAAGCCATACATTCTGAAAAACTTTCAACGGCTTGTTTTGTTGGATGATAAAAACTTCCAAGAGGCAAATTCACCAATCCAGCAATAGAAGTGATGTTAATAAAATGACCTTTCTTTTGTTCACGAAAATGCGGTATAAATGCGCGGCATACTTTGACAACACCTAGCCAATTGACATTAACTATAGCATCAATTTTGTCATCTTCAGATAACTCTACAAAACTTCTGTAACCAATTCCTGCATTGTTGATTATAACATCTATAGATTTATAATCTTTTTGAATTTCATTTTTAGCTTTTTCAATACTTTCTGATGAAGTTACATTGAGTTCGTAACATTTTATATTTGGAATACCTTCAAAAGCATTACATTCTGATATACATATCATTGTAGCAATAACGTTCCAATTTTTTTTCGAAAAATGAATTGCAATTTCTTTGCCCAATCCTCCAGAAGCACCAGTAATAAGTATTGTTTTGATAAAGCTGCGTATAAATGATTATTTGAAAAATATAATTTTAACAAATATATCATTTTGAATCAAATAACCAAATGATAAATGTTTTTGTCGAAATTTAATTGATTTTTAGTTGTCGACTCAACTCTTCCAAAATAGCTAAACCTTTAGTATCTACTTTAAAAATTTCCTCAAAATCATCAATACCATTAGCGTTTCTGAATAAAATTTTCACTTTATCATTAGAAACATCGAAAGAAATAATTTTTGATATTGGAATTTTGTAGCGCTTTCCTGTTTCACGTTTTAAATAAAAAAAAGCAGCAAAACCTAAACCAGCGAAAGTTAGTGGAAAAAAAACATTTTCAGATTTTGTAATCATAAACAAACTAATGCAGATAATTACAAAAGGAAAACTATACATTTTAAAGGATTTTAAATCATTCTTTCTTATAGACTTCGGTGATTTCTCCAACAAATCATGAGTTTCCGACCAATTTCCAGAATTCGTTAGAAACAAATTTTCATCGTTAATGTTTAAATATCCGTTGGCATATTTGAAGTATTCTTTCATTTTTTGTGAATCACCATTTTTAAAATTTTTGAAATAACATTAATCAAAATCATAATTAGTAACGAAAACACGAATAACATAATCAAGATTATAAAAGTAATTTTCCAACCTGAATTAATCGTTGTGTTCCAACCAGGAATTATTGAAGCAAAATAATCAAAGTTGAAATAAATTAATAGTAGCGTTATAATTAATATGGAAAGCGTTAATAGAAATTTTTTCATTGTTTTTCCCTTTCTGAAAATCCTTGGGTTATTCCATTTGCTTTAAAAAAGTCTCTAATCAAATCAATCATTTTCCAAGATTCTCTCATCTGTCCAAAGATGTTAAAATAAGGAATTGTTTGTTCTGGTAATTGAGTAAATTGAAAACCTCCTGAGCATAATTCAATGTATGAGAAAACCTTATTATTTGAATTTAAAAATAAGATAGCATTTTTTGGATAAAAACTTGTTGGCATTAATGTAAAGTTTGATATTTTATTTTTCTTAAACTTATAGTTCAATAAAATATGACTCAAACTATCAATTTGATTTTGATTTAATTCAACAATTTCAGTTGCAAAATATTTCTTTTCACTTTGTGGTAATTCAAATGATTTGATAAATTTTATGTTCCATCTAATTAAATTTAAGCTATCAATTTTAAAAGTCTCACCTGAATCGCGATTCACAACATTCATATTCGGATCTGGAAATGCTACCAATAAAACTTTCTTTGCATCACTGAATGGAAAAGTTGCTCTTCGTTCTTCAACTGTTTTCTTCCCATACAAACCCCATTTTATTTTGGAGTTTTGTGAAAAACAATTAAATCCGATAAGGAAAATAAAAACAATTATATATCTAATATTTAATATCAAAAATCTAATATTTAAAATTAGTCATGATTCTCAATACTCTTATAAGCATCGATTACTTTTTTCACCAATCTATGTCTTACAATGTCTTTATCATCAAGGTAGATGATTCCAATTCCGTCAATGTCTTTTAAAACTAAAATTGCTTCTTTCAATCCAGAAATTGTTCTTCTAGGCAAATCTACTTGTCCTGGATCGCCTGTGATTATGAATTTGGCATTTTTCCCCATACGCGTCAAGAACATTTTCATTTGCGAATGTGTAGTATTTTGAGCTTCATCAAGAATTACAAAAGCATTATCTAAAGTTCTACCACGCATAAAAGCCAACGGTGCTATTTGGATAATTCCTTTTAATATATAGTCTTCCAAAGTTTGCGGAGGTAACATATCGCGCAAAGCATCGTATAACGGTTGCATGTACGGATCTAATTTTTCTTTCATATCACCAGGAAGAAAACCTAGATTTTCGCCAGCTTCAACTGCTGGACGCGTTAAAACAATACGTTTTACTTGTTTTTCTTTCAAAGCTTTAACAGCAAGAGCAACACCAGTATAAGTTTTACCAGTACCTGCTGGACCAACGGCAAAAACCATATCATTTTTAAAAACAGATTCTACCAATTTGTGTTGGTTGGGAGTCATTGCTTTAATCAGCTTTCCTCCTATTCCATGAACAAGAATTTTCTCATGATCGGGCATGCGTTGTTCTTCTTGTGAATTGCTTTGAATTACTCTATCAATAACATTGGTATCAATATTATTATATCGAGTAAAATGCAACATCAATCGATTAAAACGGTTTTCAAATTCGTCTAATTCGTCTTTTTCGCCAAATGCCTTCAGTGTTGTGCCACGAGCCACAATTTTTAACTTCGGGTAGTACTTCTTAATTGTTTCAAGATGAGTGTCTTGTGCACCCCAAAATTCTTTTGGAGCGATGTCGTGTAATTCAATGATACGTTCGTTCAAATGGAAGTGTTTTTTAATTAGTTTTTGGCTAAATATTATTAGCTTTGCAATCATTTCAAATTTAATGAAATTAAACAAGCCACTTGATTAATTTCACTATATAGTTATAAACAAATTTATGTCAATAATTACCCTTACTACCGATTACGGATTAAAAGACCACTTTGTAGGTGCTTTGAAAGGGAAAATTTTATCGCAAGATAGCGAGGCAAAAATTGTAGATATCTCGCATGATGTTGATCCGTTTAATGTTAGTGAAGCAAGTTACATTATTGGTTCTGCGTATAATAGCTTTCCGAAAGGAACAGTGCATATTGTCGGAATTGATATTGAATTAAGAGAAAACAACCAACATATTGCCATCGAATGGAATGGTCATTTTTTTATTGCTGCTGATAATGGGATTTTGAGTATGTTAATTGAAAAAATTAAGCCTCAAAAAATGGTTGTAATCAATATTCACGACAGACTTTTGCCTGAGGCAACTGATATGGACGTTTTGCTAACGGTAGCCATTCATATTTCAAAAGGTGGTTCGTTGAGTGTTATTGGTAAAGAAATCAAAACTTTGAAAGAAGTAACCGAGTTACAACCTGTTGTTTCTGACGATACCAATTCTATAAAAGGTTATATAGTATATCTTGACCGATTTGGAAATGCTGTGACCAATATTACCAGAAAAATGTTTTTAGATGTTTCAAAAGGAAGACCTTATGAAGTAAATTTTAAAAGCAAAAAAATAAAAAGTATTTTCGCAAAATATTCCGATTTAGAAGCCATTGACAAAAGGCCTTTGTCATCAATTAGTGGAAATGCAGTAGCCATTTTCAATGAATCAGGTTTTTTAGAAATTGGATTGTATAAAAGTAATCCGAAAGTGGCTACAGCGGCGAGTTTGCTCGGAATTACTTACAGAGATGCTATTACCATCAATTTTAATTAAAATTAACTATGTTCGTTAGAATAGTAAAAATGTCCTTTCACGAAGAAAATATTCCAGCATTTTTGGAAAATTTCGAATTAATGAAAAACCACATACGAAACTCGCCTGGAAATCGTTTTCTTGAATTGTATCAAGATAAAAATAATCCTAGCATTTTCTTTACTTATAGTTATTGGGAAACCGAAGATGATTTAGAAAATTATAGAAAATCAGCATTATTTGACGAAGTTTGGACCTTTACAAAAAAACTGTTCAATGATAAACCAGAAGCTTGGAGTGTAGATAAATTAGTTAGTTTAGAATAGTTGTCGGTTATCAGTTATCAGTTTTAAAAACAGACAACCGAAAACAGACAACAGACAACAAAAAATATGAAATCAATATTATTAAGAGAAATTAAATCCTTTTTTGGTTCGCCCATTGGATATTTAGTAATCGCCATTTTCTTATTACTCAACGGATTATTTCTTTGGGTATTTGAAGGCGATTTCAATATTTTAAATAGCGGTTTTGCCGATTTAACTCCGTTTTTTACCTTATCGCCTTGGATATTAATTTTCCTAATTCCTGCAGTAACCATGAGAAGTTTTTCTGATGAAAAAAAACAAGGAACAATTGAGCTTTTAATGACCAAACCAATTTCTATTTGGGAAATCGTTAGCGGAAAATTCTTTGGAGCTTTTTTACTAATTGTAATTGCTATCATTCCAACATTCATCTACGTTTACGTGATTTATGGTTTAGGAATGCCCGAAGGAAATATCGATATGGGAAGCACAATGGGTTCATATTTCGGACTATTATTCCTAATTGCTGCCTATACTTCTATCGGGATTTTTACCTCTACACTTTCAGAAAATCAAATTGTAGCTTTTATCGTTTCGGTTTTCTTGTGTTTTATTTTCTATTTTGGATTTCAAGGTGTGGCGTCTCAATTTAAAAGTATTGAAGACATCATTGCACTTTTAGGAATGGATTATCACTTTAAAAGTATGAGTCGTGGTGTTATTGATACTCGTGATGTACTTTACTTTGTAAGCATTACCATTGCATTTTTATCATTGACCGTTTATAAATTAAAATCGCTAAAATCATAATGGAAAATAAGAAGTCTAACTTAAAAGTACTACTTACAACTATTGCAATTTTAGTTGTATTAAATTTTGCTGGAAACTTTTTCTTTAAGCGTTTCGATTTAACTGCTGACAATCGTTATACACTTTCAGAAACTTCATTAAATATTATAAAAGAAGTTAAAGAACCTTTATATGTTGATGTTTTTCTTGAAGGAAATTTTCCAGGAGAATTCAAAAAACTACAAACAGAAACCCAACAATTATTAGAAGAATTTAAAGCATATAATTCAAATATCATTTTCCAATTTGTAAATCCTTTAGAAAATGAAGACGAGCGTGAAGCGGTGATGCAATCGTTTTACGAAAGAGGTTTGACGCCTTTAAATGTTACACTTGACGAAAAAGGAAAACAAACACAAGAAGTGGTTTTTCCTTGGGCAGTAGTTACTTATGGTAATAAAAGTACGAAAGTACCTTTGCTAAAAAATATGTTAGGAGCTTCAACTGCTGAAAAAGTTGTGAGTTCGGTGCAACATTTAGAATATGCTTTTGCCAATGGTTTTAATACCATCACAAAAACAAAAGAGAAAAAAATTGCTATCATTAAAGGAAATGGCGAATTAGACGATAGATCTATTGCTGATTTCCTGAAAACGGTTCGTGAAAATTATTACATCGGACCATTTACATTAGACTCTGTCGCAAAAGATGCTGGGAACACTTTAAAAGCATTAAAAAAATATGATTTAGCTGTTATTGCCAAACCTACTGAAGCTTTTACAGACCAAGAAAAACAAGTGTTAGACCAATTTATCATGAATGGTGGAAAAACTCTTTGGTTAGTAGATCAGGTCAATATGGAAATGGATAGTTTAATGGAAACTGGAGAAAATTTAGCTTATCCAAGAGATTTGAACTTGAACGATATGTTCTTTAAATATGGTGTGCGAATTAAACCAGATTTAGTCAAAGATTTACAAGCGACACCTATTTCATTAGCAACAGGTCAACAAGGTAGCGCAACCCAATATAGTCAATTTCCTTGGTTATATTCTCCAGCAGTATATTCTGAGTCAAAACATCCTATTGTAAGCAATTTAGATGCTTTAAAATTTGAATTTACAAACCCAATAGAAGTTCTTAAAAATGATATTAAAAAAACAGTTTTACTATCCTCTACCAAATTATCAAAAGCTGTTGGAACTCCAGTAGAAATTAATTTAAATATAGTTGCTGAAAAACCTGATTTCAAGGAATTTACTGGCAAAGGAAATCTACCAGTTGCTGTTCTTATGGAAGGAAAATTTCATTCGGTTTATGAAAATCGTGTATTGCCATTCAAAGAAAGTAGCTTCACTCCTATCGGAAAAGAAAATAAAATGATTATTGTTTCTGATGGCGATGTTGTTAAAAATCAATTGGATAAAAACTACCAACCATTAGAATTAGGTTATGATAAATGGACTAACAATCTGTATGCAAACAAGGAATTTATGATGAATTGCGTGAATTATTTGTTAGATGATAACGGACTTATTAACATTAGAAGTAAAGAAGTTGACTTACCAATTCTAGACAAAGAAAAAGTAACTGAGGATTACACATTTTCACAAATCATAACTGTCGGAGTTCCAATTGTAATTTTAGCAGTGTTCGGTTTAGTGTTTACTTTCCTTAGAAAAAGAAAATATAGTAAGTAATGTTAATAAAAATCTTTTTGAATTCTATTTCTTTAAGATATATTTGTAAAAAATAACAAAAGATGAAGTTTATTGTATCAAGCTCGTATTTATTAAAACAACTACAAGTTTTAGGTAGCGTTATTAATAGTAGCAATACCTTACCAATTTTAGATAACTTTTTATTTGAATTAGATAAAAAAGCGTTAACCGTTTCTTCTTCTGATTTAGAAACTACAATGTCGGCTACTTTAGAAATTGAGTCGACTGATAAAGGAAGTGTTGCTGTTCCTGCGAAATTATTATTAGATATTCTAAAAACATTTCCTGAGCAACCATTAACTTTCACAGTTGAAGAAAACAGTACTATCGAAATTAGTTCGAATTCTGGTAAATATGCAATTGCTTATGCTCCAGGTGAAGAATTTCCAAAATCAGTTTCTTTAGAAGATCCGTCTTCAACTCTTGTTCCTGCAGAAGTATTAGCAACAGCAATTAGCAAAACTATTTTCGCAGCAGGAAACGATGATTTACGTCCAGTAATGAGTGGTGTTTTCTTTCAGTTCTCACCAGAAGGTTTGATATTTGTTGCTACTGATGCTCACAAATTAGTGAAATATGCTCGCACAGATGTAAAAGCATCTCAAGTGGCAGACTTTATTATGCCAAAGAAACCTCTAAATATTTTGAAAAGTATTTTAGGAGCTTCTGATGCTGAAGTTAAAATTGATTACAATGATGCTAATGCAACGTTCTCTTTTGAAAATTATGTATTAACTTGTAGATTAATTGATGGAAAATATCCAAATTATGAAGCAGTTATTCCAAAAGAAAACCCAAATAAATTATTGATTGACAGAACGCAATTCTTTAGTTCAGTTCGTCGTGTGGCGATTTTCTCAAATAAAACTACACATCAAATTCGTTTGAAAATTGCTGGAGCAGAGTTAAATATTTCTGCTGAAGATATAGATTACTCAAACAAAGCAGAAGAAAGATTGACATGTGATTATCAAGGTGATGATATGCAAATTGGTTTTAACTCACGTTTCTTACTAGAAATGTTAAGTAATTTACAATCAGACGAAATCCAATTGGAAATGTCAATGCCTAACCGCGCAGGAATTCTAACTCCAGTTGATGGATTAGATGAAGGCGAAACTGTTACTATGCTTGTTATGCCTGTGATGCTTAACAATTAGAATACAATTAACTAACCCAACCGAAAAAACCGTCTCGATTAATTTCTTGACGGTTTTTTAATTAGTTGTATGGTAAAAATAGAATTTCCCATTAGTATTGCTTTTCAAGCTGTTTTTAGCTCTTCTGTGATTATCCTCAAAAGTTTCTAAATTTGTACCTTTACATATTCCATAGGAATAATGATATTTTAAAAGCTCTAAATCTTCAGTTGTTAGCTCTTTATCTAAACTAATACATTTGGACAACAGACTTTTACAATCTCTATCATCTAAAAGTGAAAAATAACCTAATGACCAAACAAAATGTTTTTTCATAAGCATTAACTGTTCCTTTTCGTTGTAAATAATTTGAGCATTAAGCTTCATTGTACAATTATATAATTCCTGTTTTCCATTCCAAGAAATATAACAGCCATCATTTGTTTTTATTCGATTATCCCAATCAATATCTGTTGGTTTATTCAAATAATAAATGAAATAATTTGATTTCTCTTTACTACTAACTACTTTAATTTTTAATGAATCAATTTCTTTATCAAGAAATTTCATAAATTTAATTAACTCCTTTTTATTTTTATAAGTAACCGTTGTATCGAAATAAACTCTTATTTCATCTTTCCAAATTTTCATTGTAGAAGTATTCTTTGAACTTTTTTGCTTACTAAAGTTTAATTTATTGTAAACTAAATTTTTATAAGTTTCTAAAAAAATTGAATCTTTTTGTTCATATTCTACATTAATTCCTTTAGGCAAAATAAAACCAGTAACTCTAATTAAAGTATCGTTGTTGTTCAATCTAAAACCAATAGAATCTATTTCCATTTTACCTTCTTTCTTCGCTTTCTTATAGGTTGAATAATTGATATAAGAATTGGATGTACTTTGTTCTGAACTTAAATTTTGAGCATTTAAAAAAGAGCAAAATAATAGTACAATGAGAATTAAAAGTGATTTCATAAATTTAATTTGAAATCAAATTTAGTGATAAAACTATAATAATTCAAAATTTTATTCTTGTAAAGCTAAAATTGGAACCTCGCTATTGTATGACATTTTTTCTGTAAAACTTGAAGAAAATAATGATTCGAAAAAACTTCGTTTATAAGTAAGCATTGCCAAAACATCTATTTCTTGATGCGTAATGAAATCAGATATTGATTCTTTTACGTCTTCATTTGGTAACACAAAAAAGGTAACTGGATCGTTTTTAAATTGTTCTTTCCACTCGACAAAAGTAGCTTCTGTGTTATCTGTAGCTTTTGTTTTTACATAAAGACACTTCACTTTTGCATTAGCAGATTTAGCAATTTTAATTACTTGTTTTAAAGCTTCTTTATCTTTTTCACGGTAACGAGTTGTAAATCCAATAGTTTCAATTTTGGTGTATTTACAATCTTTTGGAATACTTAAAACAGGAACGCTCAAGTTTACAATGGCTTCACCAGTATTTGTACCTAAAAAAGCTTCTTTCCATCCAGTTGCACCAGAAGTTCCCATGACAATATAATCAATTTTATCTTTTTTGATGATCTCTTTTATGTTGTACATTAAATCACCATCCATTATCATATGAGACATTTTTATATCTTCAAAATGATTTTCTTCAGCAATAGCTCTTAGTTTTGGAACTTCATCTTTAAATTTTTCAAAATTAGAAAGTTCCAATGAATCAAAAAGCAGTTGATAATTTTGTGGTGCAAATTGATTATCCACAATTGGAAGTTCATAAGTATGTAGTAAAATCAGCTCACCGTGAACTAATTTTGCTAAACCTAAAGCGTGAACAAAAGCGTTGTTTGCCACATCAGAAAAATCGGTTGGAAATAAAATCCTTTTCATTATTTAATATGTATTGGTTAACTTTTATAAAATTATATTATAAAAAACCAAAAAAACATGATAACTATCATATTTACAATTATTTAACATTTAAAAAAATCAAAAAAAATCAATTGAAATACAAATAGTTATAAAATTTTAAAATTGGTATCTTTGCAATCTTAAAACAAAAAACTGTTATGATTTACAATGATACAATCGTTGCATTAGCTACACCATCAGGTTCTGGTGCGGTTGCCATTATTAGAATGTCAGGAAAAAATGCTATTACAATTGCATCAGAAGCATTTCAATCAGTTTCAGGTAAAGATTTACTCAAACAAAAAACTCATACAATTCATCTTGGAACTATTGTAGATGGGACAAAAATTTATGATCAAGTTTTAGTTTCTATTTTCAAAAATCCAAATTCTTACACAGGTGAAGATGTAATTGAAATTTCGTGTCATGGTTCTGTTTTTATTCAACAACAAATTATTCAACTATTACTTCGTAAAGGATGCCGAATGGCTCAAGCTGGAGAATTTACACTTCGAGCTTTTCTAAATGGAAAATTAGATTTATCTCAAGCCGAAGCTGTTGCCGATTTAATTTCATCAGATAATGAAGCTTCACATCAAATAGCCATGCAACAAATGCGCGGTGGATTTAGTAATGAAATTGCTAAACTAAGAGAAGAATTATTAAATTTTGCCTCATTAATCGAGCTCGAATTAGACTTCGCTGAAGAAGATGTAGAATTTGCAGATAGAACACAATTTCATGATTTATTAAATCGAATTGAATTTGTTTTAAAACGATTAATCGATTCATTCGCTGTTGGAAATGTTATAAAAAATGGAATTCCGGTAGCTATTGTTGGCGAACCAAATGTTGGAAAATCAACACTTTTGAATGCTTTATTAAACGAAGAACGTGCTATAGTTTCAGACATTGCTGGTACAACTCGTGATACTATTGAAGATGAATTAGTTATCGATGGAATTGGTTTTAGATTTATTGACACTGCAGGAATTAGAGAAACAAAAGATGTGGTTGAAAGCATTGGAATTAAAAAGACTTTTGAAAAAATAGAGCAATCCCAAGTAGTTGTATATTTATTTGATAGTACCGAGTTTGTTACTTCTAGTTCTAAATTTAAAATTGAAATTGAAAAAATAAAAAATCAATTTCCATTGAAACCATTAGTCATCATCGGAAATAAAGCCGATAAATTAACAGAAAATGAAGTTATCCTTCTGAAATCTGAAATAGAAAATATCTTACTTATTTCTGCGAAAGAAAAAATTGGAATTGAAGATTTAAAAAATCAATTACTATCTTTTGTAAATACTGGTTCGTTAAGAAACAACGAAACAATCATAACTAATACAAGACATTACGATTCTTTACATAAAGCATTAGAGGAAATTCAAAAAGTAAAATTTGGATTAAGTTCAGGTATTCCTTCCGACCTTATGGCTATTGATATTCGTCAGGCACTTTATTATTTTGGAGAAATAACTGGTGAAGTTACAAATGACGAACTTTTAGGGAATATTTTCGCAAACTTCTGTATCGGAAAGTAATAATCATTCTTTTATTTGTTAACTACCTATTTTTGTTGACTTTATAATAAATATTCTTCTTTTATTTGTTGCCCGATAACCTTTTATTCGTTATATTTGTTGTTCTATTGTTGCCCAATGATAGATTTTGTTGCCCAAATTCAAAGGCAACAATCTTGGCGAAATGATGCTACATATTGCTACACTTCGCTACATTATGCAACACAATGCAACATATTATGAGTAGCAATATGGCAATTCCGAAAACCTGTTCTTATTGTGGTAAGGCTTTTATAGCTAAAACCACTTTAACCAGATATTGTGGCCATACTTGTAATTCCAGACACTACAAGCAAAAAGTAAAGGAAGACAAAATTCAAAACTCATTAGTTGAGCAACAGCAAACAATGCAAAGTTTGCCAACCTTGCAAACTGCAAACTCCAACTCTCTTACATCCAAAAACTTTTTATCCGTTCAAGATGCAGCAGAACTAATTGGCGTTAGCCGATGGACAATCAACAGAATGATAAAACGTGGAGAACTACAAATTCACAAGTTTGGCAGAAAGAAAATAATTCAACGCACACAAATAGATAAACTTTTTAATTGATGGTATTATGAAAGTTACTTTACGACAAAGACAGAAAGCAAACAAAATTAGCTTGTATCTGGACTACTATAAAAATGGTAAACGAGAATATGAATATTTAGGTTTATACCTCATCCCAGAACCCGAAAAAGGAAAGCTCACACAAGCGCAAAAAGACGAAAACAAAAAAATCCTTTCATTAGCGGAAAGTGTACGTTCCAAAAGACATTTAGAAATTCAAAATGGAATGTATGGTTTCAACGACCAGGAGAAGTTAAAAGGCTTCTTCATTATCTATATGGAAACATTAGCCGAAATGAGAATGGAAAGCAAAGGCAATTATGACAACTGGGATAGTACCATCAAGCATTTAAGAAAGTTTTGTCCAAAAGATATTTCCTTCGGGCAATTGGATAGAAAGTTTGTTGAAGGTTTCAAAGACTACTTAACCAAAACAGCAAAGACACCAAGCAATAAAAACCTTTCTGATAATTCGGCACACTCCTATTTCAACAAATTTAGAGCAGCTTTAAAACAAGCCGTTAAAGATGGAATTATCCGTTCCAATCCTGCCGAACAAGTAGACTGTTTGCCACAAGGCGACAGCGAAAGAGAGTTTCTAACGTTAGAAGAATTACAAAGCATACTCAAACACGAATGTGAAATTCCAATCCTAAAAACAGCGTTTGTATTCAGTTGCCTAACAGGTTTGCGATGGTCAGATATAAACAAGCTAGTTTGGTCAGAAGTGCAGCATTCAAATGATTACGGATGGTACATTCGTTTCAGACAAAAGAAAACTAAAGGAGCTGAAACATTGCCGATGTCAGACCAAGCTCGTGATTTATTAAAAGAAATCGGAGAACCCGAAGAAAGAGTTTTCAAAGGATTAAAATACAGTGCGTGGCACAATCTAAAATTACAACAATGGGTTATGAAAGCCGGAATAAGTAAAACAATAACTTTTCATTGTGCGCGTCATACTTATGCAACTTTGCAACTCACGTTAGGAACTGATATATTTACGGTATCAAAATTACTTGGTCATAAAGACATTAGAACCACACAAGTATATGCAAAAATAATTGACGAAAAGAAAATGGAAGCTGCTAACAGAATAAAACTTGATTTTTAAAATGGATATAAAACAAATAACTTTCGAGGTTATACCTCATTTGGAGAAACTTTTTTTTCCGCAATTATTGTTAGGTGAAGAGGTATCTTATACTCAGGACGAATTTGGTTTTTGGACACGTTCTAATAAAGACAAAAGCCCAGAGGATTATGATTATGTTCCTAATAGAATTATCAATATATCACCTTCCGAAAACTTAAGCCGTATTAAAACATATTTTGAATTAAGTTATTTCACTCCAAAACAATTAGAATATATCTTTAACCAATTAGACAAATCATTAATAAAATTTAACCAAATACCATTAGAAAAATTTATTTCATACGACAATTCAAAAATTAAATTTGAGCTCTTTGAAAAAGACTTAAGGTTTAAAAAAAAGGAACTTATTGACAACTATAATGATTACAAAAAATCAATAGAGAAACCTACAAACAAAATAAACGAGCTTAAAATAATAAATTCAGTCTATGCTTTTAAAATTAATGCTGGTGCATCAAAAAAAAATAAAGCTGCTAATTTATTTGAGACACTTGTCAAAGGCAACTATATTGATGTAGCTTCTAAAAATGATTTCATTGATGCGTTTATAGGTAAAAATCCAAATAAAAAAATCAATTGGATTGGGGCATTTGGCGATTTAAAGTCCTTTATTAAATATTGTATAAGTGAAAATTTAATTGAAAAAGTTTCTACAAAATGGATTTATACAACTCATCTTTTTACTTATAGAAATAACAAAATCACTAATAGTAGTCTAAATAACGCTAAGATTACAACCAATGATAGTAACATAAAAAAAATAGTAAAATCGATTTTATAATCTAATTTAAGTTAACTTTATTTGTAAAATATATGGAAAAAAAAGATTTTCACTTTTTTAAATTTGAGGAAGGAGAAATAATGATGAACCCATACGAGGTTTATCCTTTGGATGGCTACGAAGAACCAGAAAACTTTCCAAATTGTTGCACTTGGCATAAATCAATTGTTGATTTATCGATTGAGTTTTATGATAAATTCCCTAACTGTTGCGAGAAACATAAAAAGTTTGTAAAAGACTTTAACATTGATAAAACTCGCTATGAGAACATAAAAATTGACATAGTACGTAAAATGTGTTATACAATGCATTTTATCGAAGTAAAAATAAACAACGACAATTGGTACGAAGATACTTTACACTGGTTTGAATATATAGAAAGAAGCTTTGGACAACCCGAAGTCGGTCTATCTCCTTACCTACAAAATCTATCCACATCAATTGAAAACAGTAAAAAAATCCCTGATGAAAAAAAAGCAATCCTAAATAAATACTTTGAAGATTTGCATAAACCACCAGTTAAAGCTAATGATACGGACTTTAATATTCTTTTTGAAACATACTATACTTGGTTAAAGCTTTTTCCATTCGAGTTGTCAATATTCAAAAATTTAAAAGCTCATTTTGAAAAACAATTACCAATTGTTAAGGGTAAAACAGATTATAATCCATATACTGGCTTAACTGCCTTTAAAACAATAAATCAAACAGAATTAATTCAGAATTTAATAAACACAACTAATAGCATTTTATCAAAGGTTGACACATCGGTTATGGTTGAAAAAAATTTGAACGATCAAGCCAATATTCATAACCTAGAAATTTTAAACAAACTTCATAGAACAAAGCAAGAAACACTTTTAAAAGAATTTTCAAAGTCTGAAACCAAATACATTAAAACGATAAAAAAATGGTTACAAAATGAGAAGGAATATTTCTCAAATGTAGTACCTATTATTAATCAAAAAGTTTTGCCACAAACAACTAAAGTTGAACCTATAAAAGCTTTTAAACTTAAAGGGCTTCAAGCTAATATAAAAGACAAAGCAATTGATTTGCATAATTCATTAGTTACAAAACAATATCTAAATGAAGAATGCAAAAAAGACTTCATTAAACTTTTCACAGGAACACAGGCAGAAAATAAGATTTCGTGGCTTGGTCAAAAGGGTGAATTAAAATCTTTTATTGATTTTCTATTATCACTTGGTAAAATTGAAAATTGCCAATCCAACAAATGGACAATTGCAGCAGCTAATTTTAAATTCTTAAATGATGACTTTAATGCCAACACAATTAAAGACACTAAAAAAGCAAAAAACGACATAAATATAAAGCAAATAGTTCAAAGAATTAACTAACAAACTCCGCACCGCCTTTATTTATTTTAACTTTTTTCAAACTATCTTTCTTTTGTATGGTTTATAGTCACTAATCCCAACAAAATCAAAGCTCCGCCTTCACTCCGCCTCTCAAAGGCGGAGTTCTTTTTACGCTATATTTCGAGATAACTTGCACCTGTGTTTGAGGATAAAACCTCTCGTTCTCAAACACGAGAGAGGAAATTTTAACAACAAAATTTCAAAGCAAGATGGAAGAAATAATCCTTCAAAAATTAAGTAACATCGAAACAATGTTACAAGAGCAAAACCTATTAAAAAAGGATGTGCTAAACTTTAACGAAACTTGTACTTATATAGACATAAGTGCATCACACTTGTACAAAATGACAAGCCAAAAGCTAATACCTCATTTTTGTCCACAAGGTAAAAAACTGTATTTCAAACGTGCTGAATTAGACGAATGGCTACTACGAAACCGTCAAGACAGTGCCGACGAAATCGAGACAATGGCAGCCAACTATTTACTAACTCACAAAAGAAAATAAGAGATGCCATTTTACGAACCTTCAGAGAAAATGTTCCAAGAAATTCAAGAGCATTTAAAAGAGATTACTGTTATTCTCAAAAAGAAACAGCAATTGAACCCAGACGACTTATTCTGCGACAATCAAGAGTTTATGAAAATTATGAACATAAGCAAACGATTAGCACAAAGTTGGAGAGACAGCGGATTTATCGGCTATTGTCAATTAGGTAATAAAATCTATTACCGACTAAAAGACATTCAAGAGTTATTAAATGAAAACTATAAACCGAAGAAAAAATGAGTGAAGTAGCAAACAAACAGCTGATGGTAAGCGTTTATAAAGAGTTTAAATACAACTTAGGAGAAAGAAACCTTATTGATGTTCTTCAAGAAATCAAATCCGATAAATACCAAAGTGAAGTAAATTCAATTCGTTACGCATTACACAAAGGAGACGAGAAAACAGCCGATGAAATTAAAAGTGGCTTAAATGGTTTTACAATGTCCGGCACGTATGGAACAAGTAGAACCAAAGCCAACCTCAACACCTATTCTCAAATAATCGGATTAGACTTCGACCACATTCCAGTTACAGAACTCTACACATTGGTAAAGCTAATAAACGACTGCAAATACACGTTCGCATCGTTTATTAGCCCAAGTGGCGAAGGTATTAAAGTATTCATTAAAATCAACTCCAATGCAACACAACACACTACCGCATACAATCAAGTGGCAACTTTTTATAAAAACCTATCAGGTTATGATTTTGATGCAAAATGCAAAGACATTACCAGATTGTGTTTTGTTTCTTATGATCCAGAGATTTATATAAAGGAAGATGCAACAATATTTGAAGTTCAACAAGAAGCACTACCACTTCCAAAACCGCAAAAAGTGGAAACAAATTCTTTTGAAGCAACTGACACTTTATTGGACAAATGCCTAAAATTCACAGAGCAAAAAGAACAATACACTAACGGCAATCGAAATAACTTCATTCATCTATTTGCATCTAATGCCAATCGTTTCGGGATTTACGAAGCCGATACGCTAGACTATTGTACTACTAATTTCGATTTGGACGAAAAAGAAATCAAAGCATCAGTTCAAAGTGCATACAAAAATCAGTCGGCAGATTTTGCCAAGTTTGCCGACTTTGCCAACCGCAAACCTCAACAACATCCTGTTGCGAAAGCCAAAGCAAAAAATGAAGCTATTGACGATGAAAATTACTTATTAAACACACCAACCATTCCGCAATCAGTTTACGACAACTTACCTCCTATTCTTAAACAAGGCGCAGAAGCATTCACAGAACCAAGAGAAAGAGATACGTTTCTAACAGGTGCTTTAGCAATTCTATCAGGTTGCTTACCAAATGTAACTGGTGAGTATGGCGGCAGAACCGTATATCCTCATTTATTTTCTTTTATACTTGCTCCTGCTGCATCAGGTAAAGGTGCGTTACAATCTTCTAAAGAGTTAGCCGATAAATACCACGAAGAAGTCCTCAAAAATTCAAGAGAGCAAAAAAAAGAATACGACCTAAAAATGGCAGCTTACAAAAAAGCGCAACGATTCCAAAAGAAAGACGACAATACACAAGAAGAAATTCCAGAAGAACCGCCATTCAAAGTAGTATTCATTCCTGCCAATACAAGTAATGCAAAAATTATCCAACACTTACAACAAAATGACGGTACAGGTATTATTTGCGAAACCGAAGCTGATACATTAGGACAAGTATTTAAAAACGATTGGGGTTCTTATTCTGATTTGTTACGAAAAGCATTCCATAGTGAAAAAATATCCATTTCAAGAAAAACCAATAATGAGTATTTCGAAATTAACAATCCACGTTTAGCTGTTGCACTTTCGGGAACACCTCAACAAGTGTATAATATCATTGCATCTGCCGAAGATGGTTTATTCAGTCGTTTTGTATTCTATGTTTTCAAAACCAATAGCAAATGGATTGACCCTTCTCCTTATGGTTCAAGAGTAAATTTAACCGACCATTTTGCCAAGTTATCAAACATTGTATATGAAATGGTTTTGTATCTCGATAGTGGCAAAACAAAAATACATTTAACCAAAGAACAATGGGACAAATTCAACCCAACATTCAGCGAGTATTTAAGTCAAATCAGTGCGTTTGTTTCAGAAGATGCTCAAAGTATTGTAAAAAGATTAGGTTTAGTTTTGTATAGAATGTGTATGATTTTTACAAGCATTCGTAAATTCCAAGCCCAAGAGCAAGCAACTGACATTCAATGCTTAGACGAAGATTTTGAAACAGCATCGCAACTGATTGAAGTCTATTTAAAACACAACATTCTAATGTTCGAGAACTTACCAAAACAGGAAGACGAAGAAAATGGACCTTTCAAAAAAGGACAAAACAAAAAACTATTCTTTGATGCCTTACCAAATAACTTCACGCGAAAAGAAGCAGTTGAGTTAGGTGCAACTTTCAATATAGCAGAAAGAACGGTGGGTTCGTTTCTAAAATCTTGTTTAGGCAATTACTTACAACAACCTGAATATGGGACATATACAAAAACCATCTAAAGTAAAATAAAAACAAAAAAAAGAAGGTATTTTTTACTATTTTTGGTCTTCATTGTTGTAACTAAAATAACAACAAATATTTAAACAAATTAATGAACGACCAAGTAAAATCTAAAGAAAGAGTTACAGACCATGGCGAAGTATTTACTAATAAGCGTGAAGTAAATGCCATGTTAGACTTAGTAAAACAAGAAACAGAAAGAATAGATTCTCGTTTTTTGGAGCCTGCTTGTGGTACAGGTAATTTTTTAGTGGAGATTTTAGAGCGAAAACTAAAAGTAGTTGAAGCTCGTTACAAAAAAAGCCAATTGGAATACGAAAGAAATGCTATTACAGCAATTTCAAGTATATATGGTGTAGATATATTAGAGGATAATGTAGATGCTTGTAGAGATAGATTGTTAGGTATATTCACTAAGTATTACATCAATCATTACAAAAAAGATTGTAACGAAGATTTCTTAAAAGCAGCTCAATTTATTTTATCTAAAAATATCATTTGGGGCGATGCTTTATCTATGAAAACAACAGAAGGTAAACCTATTACTTTTTCTGAATGGAGTGCTGTAAATGGTAGTATGTTAAAAAGAAGAGATTTTCAATTAGATAAATTGTTAGAAAATGTGGAATATGATGATAATGAAATGAATTTGTTCTCTGATCATCAAGAACCTGTTTTTATACCACAACCAGTAGCCGAATTTCCATTAACGCATTTCTTAAAAATAGCCGAAAATGATTGAAACCAATTACAATCCAGATGTATTAACGTGCCTTGCTAATTTAAGCAATGACGAGGTATTTACACCTCCTACTCTGGCTAACCAAATGTTAGATACTTTACCTCCAGCATTATTTAGCAATTCCAAAACAACATTTCTCGACCCAGTTAGTAAGTCAGGAGTTTTCTTGCGTGAAATAGCAAAGCGTTTAATGATTGGGCTTGAAAAGGAAATACCAAACCAACAGGATAGACTAAACCACATTTTTAGCAAACAATTATTTGGTATTGCTATTACTGAATTGACTTCCTTATTATCTCGCAGAAGTGTGTATTGCTCTAAAATAGCAAACGGTAAATATTCTATTTGCGAAACCTTTACCAATGAGCAAGGAAATATCATTTTTGATAAAACCGAACACACTTGGAAAAATGGCAAGTGTACCTTTTGTAATGCCAGCCAAGAAGTCTATGAGCGTGAAGATGCTTTAGAAACCTACGCTTACCAATTTATACATACCAACAACCCTGAAAAAATATTTAAGAATATGGCTTCTGCCACGCAGAATACATTTCACCATAAAAAAACAAATAAAAACGACGAAATGAAATTTGATGTTATTATAGGAAACCCTCCATATCAATTGAATGTAGGAGTAGAACAAGAAAATTACGCTATCCCTCTATATCACAATTTTATACAACAAGCGAAAAAACTAAATCCAAGATTTTTATCAATGATTATTCCAGCTCGTTGGTATGCTGGTGGTCGAGGTTTAGATGAATTTAGAGCAGAAATGTTAAATGATAATAGAATTACCAAAATTGTTGATTTCCCAAATGCAATGGATTGTTTTCCTGGTGTAGACATATCTGGCGGAGTGTGTTATTTTTTATGGGAACGTGATAGAAAAGATGAGTGTGAAGTTAAAACTTTTAAAGGTAATGATGTAGTATCTATAATGAAAAGACCTTTACTTGAAAAGAATTGTGAAACATTTATTAGATTTAATCCAGCAATATCAATCTTAAGAAAGATTTCAAATCATTCTGAAAGTACTTTTGATACTTTAGTAAGTGCCCAAACTCCTTTTGGTATTATATCATCTTTTAGGGCTTTTAAAGATAAGCCATTCAAAGAGTCAATAAAAATACATACAGTAAAAGGTGTTGGTTATATTAGTGAAGATGTAGTAACTAAAAACAAGCACTTTATAAAAGAACATAAAGTTTACATTTCTAAATCTTATGGAGAAAGAGGTAATTATCCTTATCTCTTTTTAGCAAAACCATTTTACGGTGAACCTAATAGTTGCTGTAGTCAAACTTATCTACATATTGGACCATTCTCATCTAAAAAAAGATGTGAAAATGTAATAAGTTACATACAAACAAAATTTTTTAGATTTTGTATTATGCAAAGAAAGAATACTCAAGATGCTATGAGAAACGCTTACTCATTTGTACCAATTCAAAATTTTGATGAACCATGGTCTGATGAAAAGCTGTATAAAAAATATGGTTTAACAGATGAAGAAATAGCGTTTATAGACAGTATGGTTCGCCCAATGGTACTAGAAAAAGAATAGAGAAGTATAAAAATGTAAATGCCCAACGGTTAGGTCGGGCATCGGTCTAAGGATACTATCCTTAGAGCTGTACGGGTGCAAATATAAGCAGTATATTGACAAAAATAAATAAAATTTAGAAAACACATGACAAAATTTAATAAAGGTTTACCTTATAATAATTTGCCTGATTTACCTCCAAAAAACAATTTGGAAACCACTGCTATACTTAAAGCTACCATCAGAGCAAATAAATTATTAGCAGAGCTAAAAGGTTATTGTCAAACGTTGCCCTACCCTAAATTATTACTCAATACTATTGTTTTACAAGAAAGTAAAGAATCGAATGCTATCGAAAACATTGTAACCACCCAAGACGAGTTGTATAAAGCAACCCTAATGGGAGATGCTATAAAAAATCAAGCTGCCAAAGAAGTTTTGCAATATCGAGAAGCCATTTATTGGGGAATTGAAGAATTACAAAAAAACAATCTAATTACAACCAATTTATTGGTTGGTTTAATGCAGCGTTTACGAGGTTCGTCAGAAGGCATTCGTAAAAATACAGGAACAAAATTAGGCAATCCAACAAACAATCAAATAGTTTATACACCACCAGAAGGTGAAAATTTAATTCGAGACAAATTATCAAAACTAGAAATATTTATAAATGATACCGAGTTTTCTGATTTAGACCCATTGATTAAAATGGCACTCATCCATTATCAATTTGAAGCCATTCACCCATTTAGCGATGGCAATGGTAGAACGGGTAGAATATTAAATGTTTTGTATTTAATTCAACAAGAATTATTAGGATTACCAGTTTTATATTTAAGCCATTATATCATTCAAAACAAATCAGATTACTATCGTTTATTAAAATCTATAACCGAAGAAAACAATTGGGAAGAATGGATTTTGTTTGTAGTAAATGGTGTCGCAGAAACATCAAAAATGACTTTGCAAAAAATTAATGCCATTTTAGAACAAAAAGCATCCGCCCAAATTAAAGTTAAAGAAGTACTCAAATCTTCTTACTCCAAAGAGTTGGTCGATTTATTGTTTAGTCATCCATACATAAAAATTAAAGTTTTAGAAGACAATAACATTGCAAAAAGACAAACAGCTAGTGAATATTTACAAAAATTAGAAAAAGCAGGAATGTTAGTTTCTATGAAAATTGGTAAAGAAACCTATTATATAAATCACAAATTAATTGATGTACTATCAAAATAATTTTAATATATGATAATGATACTATCTAAAAAACTCATGTCGATTGAATCAACATATAAAAAAAACATGTCGATTTTTTCATTTTTTTTCGACATGTTAAAACATCGTGTCGATTCAATCAACATAAGAAACAAACATGCCGATTTTCATTATTATTTTAAACATATCGAAAGTAATAAAATAATGAATAAAAATCTTATTTGCAAAGTAAATCCTAAATAGACTAAACACATTGATTTTCAAGGTTTTTTTATTTGCAAAGTAAATACAAAGTAATACTATGAGTAAAAAATATTTTCCAGAAAAAAGCATTCCAAAAGTATATGCTTACACCGATACAAGGTTTCCTAACTGTCTAAAAGTAGGTTATACCACCAAAACAGCTCAAGAACGAGTTGCAGAACAATATCCTGTTAAATTACCTAATATGAGTTACGAAATCATATTAGAGGAATTAGCAATTCGTAATGATGGTACTTTCTTTACAGACAAAGATATTCATAGATTACTCTATGCTAAAAAAGTAAAACACATTAATGGAGAATGGTTTGAATGTTCTATCAAAGAAGTAAAAGCATGTATATTAGAAATAAAAACAGGTGTTGTAAACGAAGATAAAAGAACTTTAAGTTTTGGTTTACGTCCTGAACAAGCTGATGCTATAAACAAAACTGAAACGTATTTTAAAAGCTTTAAAAAAGAAAACAAAGATAAAATACCTCACTTCCTTTGGAATGCAAAAATGCGTTTTGGTAAAACCTTTACAACCTATCAATTAGCAAAAAAAATGGGTTGGACAAAAATATTGGTTTTAACCTTTAAACCTGCGGTTCAAAGTGCTTGGAAAGAAGATTTAGAATCGCATATCGATTTTGCAGGTTGGCAATTTGTTTCTAATAAAGAAGATGATTTAAGTTATGAAAATATTGATACCAAGAAACCGTTTGTATTCTTTGGTTCGTTTCAAGATTTACTAGGCACTAATTCAGCAGGAGGTATCAAATCTAAAAATGAATGGGTACATACTACTAATTGGGATTGTGTTGCTTTTGACGAATATCATTACGGAGCTTGGCGTGAAAATGCAAAGGAACTTTTTGAAGCAGAAAGTGCCAAAGAACAACAATTTGGTGAAGGAGTTGGAATAGAATACTTTGATGAAAGTATAATGCCAATAACAACAGCACATTATTTGTATTTATCGGGTACACCTTTTAGAGCCATATCATCAGGAGAATTTATCGAAGAGCAAATTTTCAACTGGACATATTCAGATGAACAAAGAGCAAAATCAGAGTGGAAAGAAGAAAATAATCCCTATGCCTCTTTACCAAGAATGGTAATGTTAACCTACCAAATGCCTGATACTATTGTAGAAGTAGCAATGAAAGGAGAATTTAATGAGTTTGATTTGAATGTATTCTTTTCAGCTGATGGCGAAGGAAGTAACGCTAAATTCAAATATGAAGATTACGTTCAAAAGTGGCTGGATTTAATTAGAGGTAACTTAGCAGAAACAACAATTGACAATTTAAAAATGGGTGCAAAAAAACCACCTATGCCTTTTTCAGATACTCGTTTATTAAATGTCTTACAACATACATTTTGGTTTTTACCAACGGTTGCTTCTTGCCATGCAATGAAGAATTTAATCGATCAAAAACAAAATAAATTCTATCACGATTATGAAGTGGTAGTAAGTGCAGGTACTGGAGCAGGTATTGGTGTTGAAGCATTAAAACCAGTAGAAAAAGCTTTAGGTAATCCATTGCTTACTAAAACAATTACACTTTCTTGTGGTAAACTGACTACTGGAGTTTCTGTAAAACCGTGGACAGGAATTTTTATGTTGCGTAATTCATCAAGTCCCGAAACCTATTTTCAAGCTGCATTTAGAGTGCAAACTCCTTGGACAGTAAAAAATCCAGATAAAAATGCACCAAATCGTGAAGAAATAATCAAACACGAATGTTATGTGTTTGATTTTGCACCTGATAGAGCATTAAGACAAATTGCCGATTATAGTTGTCGATTAAATGTAGGCGAAAGTAATCCAGAAAAGAAAGTAGAAGAATTTATCAACTTCTTACCAGTTTTAGCTTATGATGGTAGCTCAATGAAAGAAATTGATGCTGCTGGTATTTTAGATATTGCAATGAGTGGAACAACAGCAACACTATTAGCAAGAAGATGGGAAAGTGCTTTATTGGTTAATGTTGATAATTTTACTTTACAACGATTGATGGATAATCAAGAAGCTATGCAAGCATTGGCAAATATTGAAGGATTTAGAAATTTGAACCAAGACATTGAAACAATTATAAATAAATCCGAATCCATTAAAAAAGCAAAAGCAGAAGCAAACGAAAAAGAACTAACTAAGAAAGAGAAAAAAGAACTTTCTGAAGAAGAGAAAGAATACAAAAGTAAAAGAAAAGAAATTCAAGAAAAACTTATAAAATTTGCTACTCGTATTCCTGTGTTTATGTATTTAACTGATTACAGAGAAAGAAGTTTAAAAGATGTAATTACACAATTAGAACCTGCATTATTCAAAAAAGTAACAGGTCTAAATGTAAAAGATTTTGAATTGTTAGTAAGTCTTGGGGTGTTTAATAGTGCATTAATGAATGACGCAGTTTACAAGTTTAAACGCTACGAAGATGCAAGTTTATCATACACAGGAATAAATAAACATCCAGAAGATAAAGTTGGATTATACGATACGGTAATAAGTGTAGAAGAATTTAAACAAGAATTTGAGAATACCATAAAAAACTAATATTATGAAAGCCACAGAAACAGTATTTAAGAATTTCTTGACCCAAAATAAAACCCAATTTGTCATTCCTGTCTATCAAAGAAATTACGATTGGACAACGGCTGAATGCAAACAACTATTGGAAGACATAATCGAGGTAGGAAATAAAACCAGTAATGACGACACCCATTTCATTGGAAGTATTGTATTTATTCATGATGGTGTTTATACTTCTTCTGATGTAAAGCAATTAGTTATTATTGATGGACAACAGCGTTTGACTACAATGACATTATTATATCTCGCATTATACCGATTTGCATTGGCTAATAGTATGGATGAAAAGGCCGCAGAAATAAACGAAACCATATTAATAAATCGTTTTGTAAAAGAAGATAGTAGCAAATTAAAGCTAAAACAAACTGATGTAAATGCTAAAGCTTTTCGTTATTTGATGAGTGATAATAAACCAAGTGATTATACTGAATATTCAAGAATTATAGATAATTACAATCATTTTTTCAATGCAATTGATAAAGATAATTATACAACCATTATTGAAGGATTAAACCGTTTGCTATTTGTTGAAATTTCATTAGAACGCGGTAAGGATGATCCACAAAGAATATTTGAAAGTTTAAATTCTACAGGTTTAGAATTATCACAAGCTGACTTAATTAGAAATTATATTCTAATGGGTTTAGAACCAAGAGAGCAAGTACGGGTATTTGAAAATTATTGGGAAATTATAGAAAACAATGCAAAAATTGAAAACTCACAAGAAAGCAAGGTTTCCGAGTTAATTCGAGATTACCTAACATTAATCAACAAAAAAATTCCAAATAAAAGCAAAGTATACGAAGAATTTAAAACTAGGTTTAAAAAACGTGATGTTGATTTTTACCAAAATACATTACAAACTATAAAACAATATTCCATAATTTATAACAAACTTTTAAATCCATCAAACGAAAATGATTTAGAAATCCAACGAGAATTAAGAAGTATAAAGCAATTAGAAATAAATGTTTCTTATCCTTTCCTATTGCCTGTATATGATGATTATATTACAAATGACATAGACAAAAACACGTTCATTGAAGTATTAAGACTTATTCAATCCTATACTTGGCGACGTTTTATCGTAGGATTACCAACTAATGCTTTAAATAAAATTTTTATGACATTATATACTGATGTTGATAGAAGTAATTATTTAAAATCAATAGAAAAGGCATTAATTAAAAAGAGAAGCTCACAAAGGTTTCCTAATAACATTGAAATAGAAGCTGCTTTAAAAGATAAAGACTTATACAATACACAAGCAAAAAATAAATTGTATTATTTTGAGCAAATGGAACATTTCAGAAATCCAGAAAGAGTAGATTTAAGTTCTGCTGACATTACAATTGAACACATATTTCCGCAAAATCCAGATATAAAATGGAAATCAGATATTACTGATACGGATTATAAATTATTTTCTGAAAAATACTTAAACACTATAGCAAACCTAACCTTATCAGGTAATAATGGAGCTTTAGGAAACAAGTCATTCTCTGAAAAAAGAGATATGAATAAAGAAGAAGGACGACAAGGTTATGCATTCAGTAATCTTTGGATGAATGAAGCATTAAAAACTAAAGCAGTTTGGAATATTGAGGAACTAGAAGAACGCTTCAAATTACTGTACAAACGTTATACATCAATTTGGAAAAATCCAAGCATTACAATAACTGAAGACAACGACAACGAAGAATATACGTTGTTTGATGCACCAGAACCAAAGCATAAAAAATTAGAATACTATACATACAAAGACGAATTAGTAGTAACGAAAGAGTTTTCTAAAATGTACAATCACATTATAACTGATTTATTCACAGAAAGCCCATCAAAATTTCTATTAACTGATCTAAAAGAAGCATTAGGTCTTACAACAGACAAAGACAAACCAAGAAGCGCATATGCTATAAATGATACTTACTACATAGAAGTAAACACAGATAGTAATTCAAAATTTAGCAAATTAAAAAAAGTATTGTCAGCTTTTGAATTAGAAGATGAATTAGTAATTAAATATGAGGAGTAATATACAGTTTACAGTAAGAATGTAACTTATAATGATGTTTTACGTCTAAGAATAAAAGCAAATAGTAAAGAAGTTATTATTTAAAATTATGCTAAATAATGTAATGATAGTTAATTAGTTGCTAATAGAGATACAACTAATGCTATATTTAATATACTTTTGTACTCGAAACTTTTACAACTTAATAAACTAAAACTTAAAACTATGGCAAAACCTATCAAAGAAACTCCTTTTCTTTATGGTAAAGATGCTGATACTTTCGTGAAAGAAAACAAAGAAGTTAAAAAGGTATCTGAAGAAGAGAAAGAAGAAATAAATAAAAATTATGAAGCTTTAAAAAAAGTTGCAGAATTTGGATTTTGAGAATATAAAATTAATTAGGTTACAACCTGATACCGAGATATTGCCGTTTGATTGTGGAGACACAGATTTAAACGGCTTTCTTTTTGATGATGCAAAAAAATACGCTAATGATCTAATAGAAGTAACTTACATCATACAAGATAAAGAAAACACACTAGCTTACTTCAATTACCTTAACGATAAAATATCCCACACTGATTTAGATGGTAATCTAGCCAAATTTATTGAACGAGTTGGTGTTTATCTACCAAAAGAAAAAGGTGGACACAAAAGCTATCCAGCTGTTAAAATTGGTAGATTAGCAGTTAGTAAAGACTGTCAAATTGGAGGTTTAGGCAAAATGATAATTGACTACACTAAAGGAAACTTTACCAAAAACAACAAAACAGGTTGCAAATTCATTACAGTGGATGCCTATCGTAAATCATTGGGGTTTTACGAAAAAATGGGGTTCCAATACCTTTCAAGCAAAGACAAAAAATCCGATACGAGATTGATGTATTATAATCTTGAAGCAATTTCATAGATAGTTTTCATTATCTCATTCATCTGCACAAAAATCGCTCCTAGTCCAAGTATTCCTAGCATCAATGCTGCCGTTTGCTTCATTTCGCTAATTCAAAATAAATAAAATATACTTTGTGTGAATATTGGAATAAATAGAAACAACTGCTAGTAACGGTGGTTTTGCGCTATTGGGGCAGTTGTGGTAAATTGTCGTTTTATCTTGTTTTTGAACTAATCAACAAAGCAGAAAGTACGCTGCTCTTAAATCCCCAACAGACGCAAAGCCAGCCGTTACTAGCAATTGTATACCTCCGCATCACGTTTACGTTAAATACAACATTTTTCTTTCCGCATAACTACTTCCGAAACCAAACAGACGCAGACAATCGAACCGCACAAAAAGAAATAGGAAGTATTTTCATATTGACATTGTAAGTATAAAAATTGCTTTTAGTGTTTATTGTTTTTTTGGTTAAAGCAATTTTCTATACCCACAATCCCAATAGTGCCAGTAAGAGTATTCTTTTTTATTTGCCACAAAACCCCAAGTCATTGGCTTTCCGTCTGCTTGATACCTAGCGTTTTCAGTACAATAATTGTAGTAACATTCAAGTTTAATCTTTCTATTTACGTGCAGGCATCAAGCAGCCAAGAAAACCAATCAGAACATCCCAATAAGCAAATAAAAAAAAATACCCTTACTTCGAGCTTCTGCCACCGCACTAGGAAAGAGTTTTCATTGTTTTTTGAAGATGCCATAACATTTCCGAATAACATTTTGATAAAATAGAAAAACCTCATTTTGCAAGAACAAAAAGGCATCCTCAAAAATCAAATTTGCCCACAAGAGTATAGTTTTTCATTTGCCAGAACCACAAAATATAAATCAACAATCCGATAAGCAAATAAAAAACTACACACTTGTTTCGCTACTGCCAGCGCACTAGGTAAGTTCAGTTGGGGAAATCTTCCATTTCCCCAAACCCCATAGGATGCAATTTTTTTCAGAAAGAATGCCAGACGTTTTTCACTCCGATTGACGTTACTCGGTAAGCATTCTTTCTAAAAAAAACAGCTCAAGTTGAAGTCTTATCCGAATGTTGATTTTTGAATGGAAAGTTAAGGGCATACTTGGATTTTTTCTTTGGATAAAAAAACGATTTGTTCTTTTTCTCTCAATAGATAGATATTCCGCACTTGTTTGCACCATTAGCCCTATATAAGTCGCCATTATAGACAAACTGATGCAAAACAAAAAACCCTCTCTTTCGAAAGGGTAATTGGTTTTAAAGTAGTAAACTTTACAAACTGATGGTCTTTTTTAGAACACTTCTTGAATTTTCATTGCATTACCTGCATTAAATAAATAGTAGTTCACTCCTACTTGCTGATAAAATTCAATTCCAATACTTCCCAAAACCGCAACATTAGTAGTTAATGTTGGCGTACCTGGTAAAGTTGCAACAACATCAATTAAAGAAGTTACAGCATCAACAGGAGTATAAGCGGAATATGAAATGTCTGAAGTTTCATTTAACAATGGTTCTGCTGGCTCATAAGCTCCAGTTGCAGGATTGAAAACAAAATCCGAGATTACTGATAAAGCATTGATAATTCGGAAATGTGTTGCACCTGATGGAATATTCAAAAAGTTTAAAGGATTAAATACCGGAACACTTAAAGTACTTTCGTTTCTGTCTACGTTAGCCGTTAAAGTAAACGGAGCAGAAAAAATGCCATTGAAGGAAATATTTCTATTGAAATCCAAACCTTTTAAATATTGTGGCTGTTGCGAAACCAAAACAGCTCTTTGACCTCTTGCCTCTGAACCATCCTCAATATTTATTTTTTTCATAATAGCAGTTAGTCTTCCTGTAAATTGACTATCTGTCATTTGTTTCATTAAAGCAGACAAACCAATTCTCACTGATTTTCCAGCATTAGCACAAGCTGCAAACTCGGACATATTTTCACGAGTACGAATAAAGCCTGGTGCAGTTTTTACTTGCTCGGCGGTCGGACCACCTTTTAGACCTGCAAAGTAACCTTCATTACCTTTAATTTTGAAGTGACGAACTTCTCCTAACGTCCCAACATATTTAATATGTCCTTTTTGTTTTGCCATTTGTTGTGTGTTTTAGCAATTATACAATATTTTTTATTAAATTTACATTATAATCAATTGATAAACAACAACTTAAATAAAGCAATATAATGCAATTAAACGCTAAAGAAACCACCATTACAAAAAGTCTGCTCAAAATTGTAAAATTTGTTGATGGAGATGGAATAATTTTGGAAGATATTGTATCAAAAAAAGAATTTGAAGTTCGTTTATATGGCATTGATGCACCAGAAATAAACTACTGCAACAAGTTAAAAAAAGACGAAATAGAATTACAAGTTCCAGCTGCTTTACTAATCAAACTTGGTTATTTATCATTTAACTTTTTAAAAGATCAAGTTACTTTGGGTGATGTTTGCACATTAGTACAGGAACAAAATAATTTAGTTGATAAATACGGAAGACTTTTAGGCTATCTAATTCTAAATGATGGTAGAGTTTTAAACGAAATAATGATAAAAGAAGGCTATGCAAAGCCATATAATGAAGTATTTTGTGAAATGCTCCCAATGTATCAAGAATGGAATTTACAAGCTAAAAACAGTTCAAAAGGATTATATTCAATAGTAAACAAATTTTAAATATTTTGTCTATATTTGTCCTGTATTTATTGATGTTCAGACCATTTTGATGGCTATTTGTTGCCCAATCTTCGGCAACTATTGTAAATACTAAAACCTTCAAATATTGTATCGGAAAGTAATATTATATGCATTTCATCGATTTTATTAAGAATTTAATATGTTAAAATGTTAAATCATAAAGTTTTTTCTTATTTTTATGAAGTTATCCTCCATTTTAATTAAGAGTTAAAGTTTTATGCTAATAAAATTATTCAACAAAATATCTAATTGGTTTTTATTTCGTCCAAAAACTACTGGATTTATTGCATTTTTCGGAATGCTTTTAGTTGTAATATTTGTAATTTCACTTAGACATAAAATAATAAAAGAAAATGAAGGTCGTGAAATGTCAAATATTTTAAGAGTTGTTCAACAAAATTTTGAACAAATTTTAAAAAATAGCTACACTACAACGCTAACATTGGCAATGACAATTGATGACAATGGTGTCCCTCATAATTTTGAAAAAATAAGCGAAAAATTAGTTAATAATAATTCATCAGTTGATGCTGTTCAATTAGTTCCAAATGGTGTTATAAAATATGTTTATCCACTAAAAGGAAACGAAGCAGCGCTAAATTATGATATCTTAAAAACAAATACAGTAAGACAAGAAGCTGAAAAGTCTATTAAATCCAAACTTATATACTTCGCTGGACCAATGGAACTAAAACAAGGAGGAATAGCCGTAATTGGTCGCCTTCCTATTTTTAAAGATGATAAATTTTGGGGGTTTTCTGCAGTATTAATAAAGTTAGAAACTTTAATTAAAAATTCAGGAATAAACTCTATAAACCAATCTAAATACTATTTCCAATTTTCTAAAAAGAATCCTCAAACAGGTATTGAAGAATTCTTTCTCCCAAATAAAACTGATTTTTCTAAAAACTTTTATAAAACAGCATATATTCCAGAAGGAAATTGGAAACTTTACTTAATTTCTAACAGTAAAAATGTATTCTTTAATCAAATAATTACTTCTCTCGTTTTTGGTTTACTATTATCAATAATGTTTGGTATTTGGATTTATACTATCCTAAAAAAACCTGCCGAACAACAATTATTAATTTTAAGGCAAGCTAAAAAATTAATAGAAAGTGAGGTAGAGTTTAAAACTTTATTCAATCAAGCACCAGTTGGAATTGCAAAACTAGAAACTTCTACTGGCAAGTTTGTAGAAATTAATAAAGAATACTGCAGAATAACCGGTTACAGCAAAAATGAATTAAAGCATTTATCTTTTGAAGATATCACACACCCAGAAGATTTACAAAAAGATCTCGATTTAATGAAAAAACTGGTTAATGATGAAATAGACGAATTTTCATTAGAAAAAAGATATTACCATAAATCGGGGAAAATAATTTGGGTAAATATAATTGTTGCAAGATTATGGAAAATTGGAGAGGAAAAAACAAATCACATTGCTATTGTTGAAGATATAACTGAAAAAAAAGAGGTTGAAAAGAGTGTAAAAAAGTCATTCAATTTAGTTAATGAACAAAATAAAAGATTACTCAATTTTTCATACATAGTATCTCATAATTTAAGATCACATTCTAGCAACATAAATTCAATCTCAAATTTACTTGAAGATTCTGATGATGATGAGGAGAAAAAAGAATTGATTGCTATGTTGAAAAAGGTTTCAGAATCATTAAATGAAACCATGTCTAATCTGAATGATGTTGTAAATATTCAATCTAATGTTCATCTCACTAAGGAGAAATTAAATTTATATAATTATATTAAATCGACAATTCATATACTTTCTGAACAAATTTTTCAAAAAGATGCCATTATCAATAACCTTGTTGAAAAAGAGGTATTAATAATATACAATGCAGCTTATCTAGAAAGCATATTACTGAACTTTATTTCAAATTCATTAAAATATTCTCATCCTGAAAGAAGGCCTATAATAAATATAAGTTTTGATAAAGAGAAAAAGGAGCTAAAAATAGCCGATAACGGTTTAGGAATAGATTTAAAAAAACATGGATCAAGTTTATTTGGAATGTACAAAACTTTTCATAAAAATAAAGATGCTAAAGGAATTGGATTGTTTATAACCAAAAATCAAATTGAAGCTATGGAAGGAAGCGTAACTGTAGAAAGCGAAGTAAATATTGGAACCACATTTATAGTCCATTTAAAAACTAATTCATAATAATTATGATCTTGGTTTATTAATTCCTCTATCATAAAGCACTATACTTCCTGCAACAGAAACATTTAAACTTTTCTCTGATTTAAATTTTACCAAAAAATGACATTTTTCAATTGCTTGTTTACTTAAGCCATTATCTTCTGCGCCTAATAAATAGACACATCGTCTTGGATGATGAAACGTTTCTAAATCTTCGGCATTTTCATCTAATTCTACACCAACAAGCCTTGCGCCTTTGGGTAAATTTTTAAAGAAGTCCTCAAAATCTTCATAATGAAAATAAGGCATAGATTTCACAGCATTGTGAGTATCACAAGCTTGTTTAGCATATCTATTTCCAATTGTAAAAATAAAACTTGCTCCCAAATTTTGAGCAGATCGCCACAAAACACCAAGGTTCTCTGGAGTTTTTCCGTTTTGAATTCCTATACCAAAAAATTCATTTGTGAAATTATCATTCATAATGCAAGAATACAAATTGTTTTCAATGGGAAAATGTAAATAGTTACTCCACTATAATCTTCTTAACGACAGATTTAGAATCTGAAGTTATTTTAGCAAAATAAATTCCACTTGACCAATTGGTTTGAATTTGATTGTTGCCAACAAATTTAGATTCATATATTTTTGAACCTAAACTATTATAAACTTCAACAGAATACTCAGAATCTAAACCTGAAATTGTAAATTCTCCTTTACTTGGATTTGGAAATATAACAACTCTATTTTCTTCAAAACTTGTATTTGAAAGCGATGAAAACCATTGTTGTCCGGCATTTGCACCCCAAATATAATCAGCCAAATTTGGATAATCAATAAAAGGATTTCTATTGACTTGCCAAGTATAAATATAATTATTGCGATTCATTTCAAAATCATCTCTTGGATCTGAAGTATTCCATTGAAGCAAGGAAGCTAAATCTCCAATTTGCCCAACAGTAGTATCAGCTGGATTTCCATTTACTAAACTCAGCGCATTATAACGAACTGCCATATAAAATAATGAACGAGCTACATCGCCTTTCCAACTACCAAGATTTCCTGTAGGTCCATTATAATCTGAACCATAATCTCTGTTGCTTCTTAGACTATTTTCTGGACCATCTTCTGCTCTTATATGATGTGCATCTGCATGACCCGCTAAAATGTCGTCAGCGTTTGTTGGCAACCAAATATTAATTCCATCAGCAAAACTTAAAGACCCATCTTGAAATCCTCCACGAGATTGTGGAAAAATATGTTCTCTATTCCATTTGCCTGTATTACTATTAGAATCTTGAAAATCTAATTTAGAACGAGGCTGTTCTACATACATTAACCAAACTTGATTACTATTGGCCGGATTTTGATCAGCTACTTTCAAAATAGTTTCAATATCTCCATAATTGTGAGCATGAACTACCGATGGATTTGCAATAATATCTTGAATAGCTTGTTTTAAAGCAACACCAGAAAGTCCTTCTAATGAAGAATAATAACCATTTGGTGCTGTACTTGTAACGTTTCCATAAGTTGGATTCAAAGGAGTTCCAAAAGGTGATACAATAAAATTAATATCATTAACCCTAACTATTAAATCATTATTGTTGAAATAATAACCTACAGGAAGTGTATTTAAAACTACTTTCAATTCTTCATCACCTTCATTCAAAGAATCATCGAGTAATTGAATTGTAGCCAATCCAGTTGAAGAACCAACAGGAATTGTTACACTAGTTAAACCAGAAAAATCACTTGCATTAAAACTACCATTATTTAATAAAAAAGAAATTACAAGTGGTTGAGAAGTTACAGGTGCAGATGTAGAAAAATTTATAGTTAGTGTTTGTCCTTCAGATAAAGTGGTTTGGCTAGTCGAAGTGGTTACGTAATTAAAGAGTATTCCACTACCATCATTATTTACTCCAGGAGTTGGTGGTTTTACTTCATAAGTTCCGTCATTTTTTCTTTGAACAGAGTTTGAAGTTGAACCAAGTGGCTGATTATCAATAGAGCAAATAGTAATTCCAAATAGATTCATTAATGTAGTTGGAAAAGTTGTTGAAGTAGAATATGCCGCAGCACTAATCAAATTTAAATTACTTGCAGGTGTGTCTAAAGGATAATCTGTATCATTACCAGTAAAAATAGCAATTACATCGGGACCATTCTGAATTGCATTTAAGGGAAAATAAGGTGTTCTAGGTGATGGAGAAACTTGAGAGTTTCCAAAATGAATAATTCCATTAACATCAGTAGTATATCCGTCTAAATCTAATGAATAATAACTTAAAGTTCCTGCTCCAGTTTGTCCATTAAAAAAAACCATGACATATCCATTTAAGGAAAAATTTGGAGAACTTGATTTTAACTCAACGAATTCCTTATTATCAGAACCAGGATTATCAGCATCTATTTCGTTTATAACAACCTGAGAATAAGTTGAAAAAATGGAAAACAAGAATATAAAAAAGTATATTTTTTTTATCATTTTGAATAAAATTACCAACAAATTTACAATTTTATTAGTAAAATGATGTTAAATCCTTTTTAAAAAATAACTAAACAAAAGATTTCTAAAACATATTATAAAAAGGATGTAATTTGTTTTATTTTAAATACTTTTGCGAAAATTTAAATTAAATATAAATAATGAAAAAAATAGTTTTTTTAATTGCTTTATCTCTTTCGATTTTAAGTTGTAGTAAAGTAAAAAAAGGAGAGTTTTTAATCTCTGGTGAAGCAAAAGGAATACCAAATGGTAAAATGGTTTTTATTAAAACACAAAATGAAGTTGGACTCGTTTTAAATGTAGATTCAACAAAAGTAAAAGACGGAAAATTTGAATTTAAAGGTAAAGTAAAAGAACCTAGTATATTTGCATTGTATGTAAAAGATATTCAACAACCTGTTCCTTTTATCATGGAAAGCGGAGAAATTGTTATAAAAGTTGATAAAGATAGTATTTTCAAATCAAAAATTAGTGGAACCGATAGTAATGACTCATTTCAGGAATTTAATGATAAAACTAATGCAATCAACAAACGATTAGTTGATTATCAGAATAAAAACATTCAAAAGTTGATGGAAGCTCAACAAAAGAAAGATAATGTTACTATTGAAAGTTTAAAAAGTGGTTACGTAAAAATTCAAAAAGAAGTAGACGATTACATGAATCAATATCCTGATTCAAATCCAAATTCTTACATTTCATTGTTACTTGTTGAACGTTTATTTAATTCACCAGATTTTAAATATGAAAACGTTAAAAAAACTTTTGAAAACTTAAAAGAAGAATTAAGAAATACTACTAAAGGGAAATCAATTTCTGATAAGTTAAAAACTATTGAGAAAAACATGAAAAATCCTGCTGCTGCAGAAAAAAATAATTCACTTAAGTTAGCTCCAGATTTTTCTGCTAAAAGTCCAAATGGTACAACAATCTCACTTAAAGAGTCTTTAGGAAAAGTTACTATTATTGATTTTTGGGCTTCATGGTGTGGTCCTTGTAGAAAAGAAAATCCAAATGTAGTGGCACTTTACAATGAATTTCATTCAAAAGGATTAAATATCATCGGAGTTTCCCTTGATGATGATGCTACAAAATGGAAAGATGCTATTGCAAAAGATAAACTAACATGGAACCATGTGTCAAACTTGAAAGGATTTGAAGATCCAATCGCAACTCTATACGATGTTCAACAAATACCAACAACATTTGTTTTAGACGCTAAAGGAAATATTGTGGCAAAAGATTTAAGAGGAGACGAATTAAAAGCAAAAGTTCAAGAACTTTTAGCTCAATAAATAATAAAAGTCTTAAAAAATAAAAAAAATCTCCAATTGGAGATTTTTTTATTTTATTCATTACCAAAAGATTAAAAAATAAGATGAAATTAAATAAAAAATATATTTGGAAAATTTAAAAGTGTTCCTATATTTGCAACCTCGTTAAGCGAATGGGGAGATACTCAAGCGGCCAACGAGGGCAGACTGTAAATCTGCTGACTACGTCTTCGTAGGTTCGAATCCTACTCTCCCCACAAAAAAATTAAAATCTCAAGAATTTCTTGAGATTTTTTTTTATTTATACCCTAATATAAATTACTAATATTCAACTTTCAGTAAATTAAAATTCATTATTTTTGTTGCAAAATTTACAACCAAAATGATGTTTAAAAATTCTACAAAATATTTTTGTCTATTTCTTTTAACTATTCTATCATTTTTAAAACCAGAGGAAAGTTTCTCACAATGTTTTGAAATTGAAAGCATCTTGGTGGATGCGTGTTCTCCAAATAATCCAACAAATGAAGAAGGATTTAATGAAATGGTACGTTTTAGAGTTGGTGCCGCTAATATAAATGTAAGTAACTTAAACGTAACTTGGCCAAATAATCCTTGGTTAGGAGTTGTTCAAAACGCAACTACCGCTTCAAAAGTAGCGGCTTTAAATGCAAGTATTACTGCTGCAGGAAATTGTGGACAAATATTAGAACCTACAGGTGGTGTTTTGCCTGCGAATGCAACTGTAATATTAGTTTCAAGCTATAATGTAAATACTGCTTTCAATTCTTTTGGTTCATTAACAACCACAATCTACATGATTTTTCAAGATAATGCCGCCAATATTGGTGGGCATTTTGCAAATTATAATGTTATTCCAGGAACAAGAACACTTACAATGTCGTTTGGAGCTTGTACAGACTCTGTAACTTATGAACGTAGTTTATTAATTAACTCATTAGGTAACTATGGCGGAACTACTGCCGATAATGATGGTGCCACTGTAAACTTTACTCCTACTGGAACACCAAGCTATGCAAATACTGGTTGTAGCGCTCCAATTCCTCCATTTTTTACTAATGCAGGAAATACAATTACTGCATGTAAAGGTTCTACAATAAATTTGAATGGAATTGCGCAAGGTCATCAAAGTGTTTTGTGGACAGCTCCAATAGGATCGTTTTCTAATACTTCTAACCTAATAACTAATTACACAATTCCTGCAAATGCTACAGGAACTAGTGTAACATTAACATTAACAGGAACTAACATTTGTAATCTTACCACAAACTCAACAGTAACTATAAATTTTACAGTTGTAAATCCTCCAACTGTAACTAGTCCAGTAAATTATTGTCAGAATGCAACGGCTGTTCCATTAATTGCTAATGCTTCAGCAGGTGGTACTTTGAATTGGTATGGAACTAATGCTACTGGAGGCACAGCATCTTCTATTGCTCCCACACCATCAACAACCACACTCGGAACAACCACTTATTATGTTAGTCAAACTATTGCTGGATGTGAAAGTGTTAGAACTCCAATAACTGTAACCATTGCAAATACTGGTCCTTCATTAAATTTATTCTGTGATTTTGGAAGTCCAAATACAACACCTACTTCATTAAATTTTGATTTTAGTAATGTTGGTCAAACAAATTTCACTTATACCTATTCTATAGCTGGAGGTCCACCAGTAACCGGAACTTGGGTTTCTCCATCAAATTTTACAGTCACTGGTTTAAACCCTGGAACTTCTGTAACTTTTACATTAACTGCTAATGGAGTTTCTTGTGTATCATCAATGACAACTACTTGTAATACAGCTTGTCCTTCAATCACAGCTCCAAATTTTGCTGCAATTTCACCAATATGTATAGGTGGAACTGTACCTACATTATCAACAACATCTCCAAATGGAATTAGTGGAACATGGAGTCCTGCAACAATAAGCAATACTGCTAGTGGCACCTATACTTTTACTCCTAATTCTATACTATTTCCTTGTGCATCTAATCAAGTTTTGAATGTGAGTGTCGTAAATCCTATCACACCAACTTTTAATGCTATTACACCTATTTGTTTTGGAACTGCTGCTCCTACGCTACCTACAACATCTACAAATGGAATTACTGGAACTTGGTCTCCTGCAGTAAGCAATACTACTACCACTACATATACTTTTACACCCAATGTAGGTCAATGTGCAACAACTACAACATTAATTATTACAGTTAATCCATTAGTCGTTCCAGTCTTTAATGCTGTACCAAATGTTTGTTTTGGAGGAACTATTAATCCACTTCCAACCACTTCAACAAATGGAATCATTGGTACATGGTCTCCAGCTTTGAATAATTTAGCAACAACAACTTACACTTTTACTCCAATTAATAATCAATGTGCAACATCAACAACATTAACTATTAACGTTACTCCGAATGTAACACCTACATTTAATACTGTTAGTCCGATTTGCTCTGGTCAAACATTAAGCCCATTACCAACTACTTCAACAAATGGAATAACTGGAACATGGTCACCTGCATTAAACAATACTAATACAACGGTATACACTTTTACCCCAAACACTGGTCAATGTGCTACGACAACTACATTGACAATAACAGTTAATCAAAATGTAACACCAAATTTTGCATCAGTTGCTCCGATTTGTTCTGGTCAAATTTTAAGTCCATTACCAACTACTTCAACAAATGGAATAATTGGAACATGGTCGCCTGCATTAAATAATACTAACACAACAACTTACACTTTTACTCCAAATAGTGGCCAATGTGCTACTACAACTACATTGTCAATAACAGTTAATCCAAGAGTAACACCAACTTTCAATCAAGTTGCTCCAGTTTGCAGTGGAAATACAATTACTCCATTACCTACTACATCTATTAATGGAATAACCGGGATTTGGTCGCCTGCATTAAATAATACTGCAACTACAACTTATACTTTTACGCCTAATCCAGGTCAATGTGCGAATCCAACCACTATGATTATCTCGATTATTACAACAGCAACGACTCCAACATTTAATATTAATCCAGTAGCTTGCTCTGGAACTACAATAAATCCTCTTCCATTAGTTTCGCAAAATGGAATATCTGGTAGTTGGTCACCAGCTATCAATAATACAACTACAACAACTTATACTTTTACTCCAAATCCAGGACAATGTGCGAGTCCGACTACAACGCAAATTTCAATTATTGGAAGTCCAATCATCACTACACCAAGCAACTATGTAGTTTGTGATGAGAACAATGATGGTGAGAGTTGTTTATTTGATTTAACGACAAAGAATTCACAAATATCAACACAATCGGGTATTCAGATTAGTTATCATTTAACACCAACTGATGCACAAACAGGCTCTAATCCGATAAGTACAACAACGCCTTATTGTAATATTACTAATCCACAAACGATTCATGTGCGTGTTTTTGATCCATTAGCACCAGCATGTTCTTCGTTTACAAGTTTCCAATTAATTGTTACTCCAAAACCAGTTGCTGGTTCGGTTAACAATTATAATTTATGTGATAGTAATCCGAGTTTAACAATTACTGAGGCAGTATTTAATCTAACAGGAGTTGTAACTCCACAAGTATTAGGAACTTTACCATCGGCGAGTCATACGGTTACGTATTACACCTCACTAGCAGATGCTCAAGTGCCAACCAATGCTATTTCGGCAGTAGCTGCTTTGGCTTATACTTCTGTAACAAGAACATTATGGATACGAGTTCAAAACAACACAACAGGATGTTTTGATATTACTACGGTTA
>NZ_JBIISA010000065.1:0-3895 GCF_044341265.1 Flavobacterium sp. | reverse complement strand
ACTTGGCTGCTATGCAGCAACACCAAGAACTATTTCCAATCCAACATCTCAAGTTTTAGAGATTAAAAATCGTGTGTTTTTAATTGATTGTGCAGAAGGAACTCAAGTGCAATTGCGAAAAAGTAAAGTCAAGTTTTCTAAAATTAATCACATCTTTATTTCCCATCTTCATGGTGATCATTTTTACGGATTAGTTGGATTAATATCAACTTTTATGTTGCTCAATAGAGAAAGTGATTTGACCGTTTATGGCCCAAAAGGAATCAAAGAAATCATTCTACTTCAGCTACGAGCTTCTGGTTCTTACACAGGTTATAATTTATATTTTCACGAGTTAGAATCCAATGAATCAGAAACAATCTTTGAAGACGATAGAGTAGTGGTGAAGACCATTCCATTAAAACATCGAGTTTATACCAACGGATTTCTTTTTCAAGAAAAAAATATAGAGCGAAAGTTAAATGTAGAAGCCGTTGAAAATTATGAAATAGATAAAGTTTATTTCAATAAAATTAAATATGGTGGCGATATTACTTTAGATAACGGAACCATTATTCCAAATTCAGAACTAACTTTTGATCCACAAGTTGCTAAAAGCTATGCTTTTTGTAGTGATACGATGTACGACGAATCTATAATTCCACTTATTGAAAACGTAGATTATTTGTATCACGAAAGTACTTTTCTAGAAAGTGAAGCCCATCTTTCTGAACGAACTATGCATTCAACTGCCAAACAAGCCGCTACAATTGCTTTAAAAGCAAAAGTTAAGCATCTTATACTTGGACATTATTCTACTCGTTATGGCAACATAGAATACTTTAAAACCGAAGCTCAAACAATTTTTCCAAATGTTCTTCTGGCAGACGATGGAAGAGAATTTGAAATGGAGTAGGAGCGAATGGCTTGGTCTTTATCAGCAAACCCTTTTCCTGCTGCAGGAACTCGCTTTTTTATATTGTTGCCTGAGGCTCTCGAAGGCAACAATATAAAAAGAGCTCAAACAATTCCAGCATCAGGGCTAAAAAGTAATTCATTTTAACATTTGTTTCCGTTTTAAGAATAAAATCTCTTTAACTTTGTATCTATAAAAGCAATTTATAGTACAATGAAAGATTTAAGCAATTACAGAAAATCCTACGAAAAAAGTGAACTTTTGGAAACTACTATTCCAGAAGATCCAATCAATTTATTCAACAGATGGTTCCATGAAACCGAAGATTTAGATGATGTTGATGAAGCCAATGCCATGACTATTTCTACTATTGGTGTTGATGGATTTCCTAAATCTAGAGTCGTACTACTTAAAAAGTTTAACGAAGAAGGTTTTATTTTCTACACTAATTATGATTCAGAAAAAGGTCAAGCCATAGCGAACAACCCAAATGTTTGTCTTTCTTTTTTTTGGCCAAGTATAGAACGTCAGGTAATAATTAAAGGTATTGCAGAAAAAACTCCTACCAATGTTTCTGATAATTATTTTGATTCTCGTCCTACAGGCAGCAAGCTTGGAGCTATTGCTTCTGACCAAAGTAGGGTAATTGCATCTAGACTTGTTTTAGAAGAGAAGTTAAGGGAATTAGAACAATATTATGACGGAAAAGAAATTCCAAGACCAACAAATTGGGGAGGATATTTAATTAGACCTCAAGAAGTTGAATTTTGGCAAGGTCGTCCTAATCGTCTTCATGATAGAATTAGATATCAATTGCAAGATGATTTTAACTGGAAAATTGAAAGACTTTCATCTTAATTGTAAGAAAAGTTCTTATTAAAAAATAAAAAAGATGTATTTCATCGATTTTATTTGTCAGTTTAACGACATAGTAGTAATATTGTATAACCAAATCAGAGAAAACGTTCATACAATATTAACATAAAGATTTTTGCCCCACATCTATCTTTAAAAAACTTAACCTACTATTATGAAAGCAAAACTACTAAGATTGTTTGTGCCAATGGCTTTGGTATTCACTATGATTTCTTGTTCACCAGATTCTAAAGAAGAAGAACAAGTTGAAGCGAAATTAATCACTGATTATAATTACACTCAAGATGAGTTGAAATTAGCTGAAGTAATCAATGATTATAGAGTAAATAAAGGTCTTAATGCTTTAGAAATTATTAACCACATTTCATATAAGTCTTTAGAGCATAATCAATACATGATTGACAATAATGTAGTTAATCATGATTATTTTGAAGAGCGTTCAAACAATATAATACAAGTTTTGGGTGCTGTAAAAGTTGGAGAAAATATTGCGTATAATTTTTCTACCCCAAATTCAGCTTTGTATGCATGGTTGCAAAGTCCTGGACACAAAGCTAATTTAGATGGAGATTATACTCACTTCGGAATATCTATTACAGTTAACCCTGCTACAGGTAAAAAGTATTACACTAATATGTTTATGAAAAAATAATTGATTTATAGTTTTGTTTGATTTTGAATAAGCCATCTGTTTTCAGATGGTTTTTTTTATGTGTTTTTTCGTCATTGTTATCACTTATCATACAATAAAAGAAATGGTAATGCATAAATTTCACCAACGTTATTGTCTTTTAAATGATACTCTTTAAATAGCCGATGGGAAGGAAACATAATTATAAAGAAGTTGTAGAAGGTTATTTAGATGTTACTTTCATCTTAGTTGCTTTCTTTTTTAGTTCCTTAAATGGTTTATAATTTACGTTATTATCAGTATTTGTTTGTAGTACATTAAATAAAATATCTATGGTACAACCTTCAAATTGTTTACTTCATACAGTAAGTAAGAGGTAAAAAAAGAACCGCTCAATTACTTGAACGGTTCCCAGGGTTTAAACAATTGTATATTAAATATAATCTACAATTTAGTAATAATAAATTCAGATCTTCTATTGGCTTGGTGTTGCTCTTCAGTACAGTTTGATTGGTTTGTTGGTTCACAACCACAATCGTTTACTAGTTGCGACTCACCATATCCTTTTCCTGTTAGTCTTGATTTTGCGATGCCTTTTTCTACTAACCATGCTATTGTTGATTTAGCTCTTCTGTCTGATAATGCCATGTTGTATTTGGCTGTTTGACGACAATCGGTATGAGAGCGAACATCAATCTCCATCGTTGGGTTTTGTTCCATTACATCTAAGATTTTAGCCAATTCTACTGCTGCATCCGGTCTGATGAATGACTTGTCTAAATCGAAGTAGATAATTTTGATTCCAAAAGCTTTGGCTAAATCGTCTCCAGGTTGTACTGGTTTTTGTGCTTTCTCAAGTTCTACTGGAACAAATGATTTTCCTGATTCGTCTTTTGTAATGGTTGGTGTCTCTACAGTATTGTACTCTGGCTTTTCTGTTTTAATGTAGTATTTTGTTCCACAATCAACTTTTCCAAAGTCAAACTTACCATCTTTATCCGAGATTACCTCTTGTAGCTTTTTGTAATTAGCATCTGACAATGTTACTCGTGCTCCAGAAAGTGGTAATCCTGATTCTTTATCAGTTACAACTCCAGTTAAGAATTGCTCACATTCTAGTTTCTTAGTTTCTTTAAATCTGTAGATGTCATCACCACCTTGTCCGCCATCTCTATTTGAGGTAACATATCCTATTCTTGATGATGTATTGATAAGGTAAGCAAAATCGTCTTTCGAACTGTTTAATGGTTCTCCTACGTTTTCTACTTTCTTATAGCTTCCATCAGCTTGTTCTTTGGCAACAAATACATCTAATCCTCCAAGTCCTGGATGTCCATCTGAGGCAAAATAAATTTCGTTCTCATTAGTCACCATCGGAAAAGTTTCTCTTCCTTCTGTGTTGATTACATTTCCAAGATTTGTTGGTGTACCATAACTTCCATCTGATTTTATTTCAACTTTGAACAAATCTGATTGTCCTAAAGTACCTGGCA
>NZ_JBIISA010000050.1:0-13929 GCF_044341265.1 Flavobacterium sp. | reverse complement strand
TTAAATAATCATATTGTAAATTAGTTATAACTTTCGTTTGAGAAAAATCATATTCAAAAACATCTTTCATCTGATAATTTATAAATGAATATATTAAATCAGTAATTTTACCTTGATATGAAAACTCATTCAATTCATTTAGAGAATTCTCCATGCATTTTGTTGGTTCATTTTCAAATATTTTTTTTAACATCATAGTATAAATAAAAACCTCGCTATTTATTATAATTTCTTTTATTTGTTTGCGATTTTCAATTTCTAAACTATTAACGAAATACAAAATATTCTTTTCTAAATATTTTTCATTTTCTGGATCAGCTTCTTTGTAAAAGTGATTTCCAGATACAAATTCTTCTGATAAATTCTCAAAGTCTTCTTTAAATTTGGGAGTTCCAGTTATGTTAAATAGTAATAAATTAACTAATGGAATGAATACTTCGTATTCAACTGCGGAGCTAGTTTTTGTGTTTTTCATAAATGCATAAAAAAATGCGTGAAGCAATAGCCATCCGTCAAAGAGGTACTAAGAAGACCCAAAAACCAGAAGACCACGCCCACGCAAGTATTATGCACGGGCGTAAGTCTATTAAGTTTGGGTTTTTTAGAAGATTCCTAGTTTTCTTTGACCAAATTAATAGCTTACGCGATTAAAAATATTTTCTGACGTAAAGTTACAAATCTATTTCATTATGATTATATTTTTTACTAAAAATATTCTATAATTAAAACCTCCTCAACTTCCTCAAAATATACTCTGTTGCTTCAGCATCAGAAATTATTTCTTTCTTTTTAGATTTCGTTTTGTTTACAACATTAGCAGAATGCACACCAAGCAATTGGTACAAGCGAGACACTTCCGATTCAGGTAGTGCTAGAATTACTTGGTATGCTGTTTCAGCTTTCATTATTATATTTTAAATCTAAATTTTGGTTTGTTGCTTATTTCTCGCTGACTTTTTTCCAAATCAAATTCTGGTTGTGCACTAGTCTCTTTTCTAATTCTCGAATCTGCTGCGATAACTCTATTTGTTTCTGATTCGTTTTTTCCAACTCTTGAATCAGACGTTGAAATAGTATAATTGTCTCCGATTTGTTCATAATTAACTTTAGCCTTAATATTATTCCATGATAAACTTTTATGTACTTTACTTCCCTTGTAAGAAACGCTCTTGTATTCAAATGATATTCCCGAAATGAATCCAGTTGTTAAACTTTGATTAATTTTCACATTAACTCCTTTCATCTTGAGTTTTTCAATAAACTCACTCAGCATTATCTTTCGTTTTAGCACATCAATTATTATATTTTGTAACTCTAAACGATCTGGAACATCGCCTGTCCTTAAACATTTTTCTATTTCACCTTTTGACAAAATATTTGATTCTTCCTTTCTTATTAATTCTGACAAATTGTAACTCCTTTCTAACTTTCTAATTAATACTTCACTTCGCTTGTAATCTTGCGAATCGCTTACAACATCTCCAGAAAATTTAACCCGATTTGCCACTATATGAATGTGAGAATGATCGACATCAAAGTGTTTGTAAACAATGTATTGATTATCTTCAAATCCCATTCCCTCCAAATAATCTCTCGCTAAATTTGAGAACTCATTATTTGATAACTTATTTGTATCATTATATGGCAAGTTTAAGCTCACATGATAAACTGCTTTTGAAAGATTTGGTTTTTGTTGTCTAACAATATTTAATTCCTTGGTTTGTTTAATTACTGATTTCGATGAAAGATTAGTATCTAAAATAATAGCTTCATGATTATCCACTTTGTTTTGATTATATTTCAAAACACCATAAAAGTCTTTTCCTTTAACTTGCTTCCCTAACATACTAATCCAATAACTGATTTTTAATTTTGTTAAGTTGTTTGTACAAATCCAATAATTCATTTTCCAATCCTTTTAAATTAGGATTACCTTGATTGGCTCTTTTAGACATTTGATTGATATTGTTTCCTATTCGAGAAAGTTCAATAAGCAAATCTCTTTTTAAGCCTGACATTGTAAATTTTGGCAACTGTTTTTGTAACGCTCTTCTTCTTACAAATTCAACTACATTTATACCATACGTTTTTGCTATTTCTTCCAATTGGACTTGCTCATTCAAAGTGACTCTTAGGTTGATTTGAAATAACTTGATTTCTTCTAATTTCTTTTTAGGTCGGGCCATATTTTTATTTTAAAATTTGAAAAAATGTTGAAGCAAATTCAAAACAAAAGACCCATTTAAATTCGTTCAACAGGACAAATTTAAATGGGTAAAAAATGATAAACTAAATGGAGCGTACAGTAAAGATGTACGTTAGAAATTATTCTCTGATTTTTTCATAAATATTTTTCAAATTTTCCAACGCATTCTTATCATAGATATGAATTTCTGGCATAGATAAAATATTTTTAACTGCAAGAATGTAATAATGAAATTCGTATTTATTATCTCCATAATGTTTAAAAGGTTGCTTTGGATGAATTGTTTGGGGAGAATTAAATTTTCTTTTATCTCTATTATTGAAAGTAAATCTCTTTTTGGCTTCATTTTCTATTTCTTGCAATTTGATATCAACTTCTGAATATGAATTTATTTTATAATATTTCTCTTCTAAGATACACAACATAGCTTTTCTTCTTGAAGAAGAAACTATAAAGTGAATTCCATCAATTTTATCTGATATTTCCATCATATTTTCAAAGAATTTTAAAAATTCATCAACATTGAATGATTTGTCATATATAATTATTGAATCTATATTTTGATTATATTTTTCCAGTAAACTAGTAGCTTCACATAAATACATCACATTTTACGCCCTCCTCTGCCTCTGCCTTTACCTTTACCTTGATATAAATCCCATTTCATAGTCAAAGTTTCATTTATAATATTTTTGTACTGTTGCATATTTTGAGCTAGAATTAAATTTTTTTGTCTTGCTATTAAGTTAACTAATCCATACTCCACCGCATTTATTTTTTTATCTAATAAATATTTTTTTAATACAAAACTCAAAAGCAACACTTCTGGTGTTGAAATATTCTTCGAATTTTTTTCTAATTGTGAAACAATTTTATTCAATGGATCTTTGATCATTTTTAATGATTCAATTTTTAGCTTTAAATCAGAATCTACTTTATAATCTTTTTCAATAACAATTTTTGAATAATAATTCAAAAAATACATTCCGTACTCTAAACTTCTAAATGCCATTTGATTAATTAGAATCTCTTCAACAAAATCGTATATTTGAGAATCATTAAAAAAAATATTATAATTATATTCTCTATTAAGTAAATAGTTATATAATTTTTTTGATTCATCGTCTTCTAAATTTGCTATTAATTGTCTGCCAAAGAATATTGTGAAATTTATAAATAAAGAACTCTCATGGTATGTTTTTTTTATTAATTCTTCCTCATTATCTACAAATGGAGCATGATAACTATAGGCAAATTTTAATGCTAATAAAGACTTAAATTCATCAGAAGTGAATTTAATGTTTGGAAATTCATTTAGTGTAACATATCTAGAATAAATATCTTTCAAAGAAATCTGAGTTATTCTTTTTATTTGCAGAGATTTTAGCTCCATACTTTATCAAAAATTTTATTGTCTTATTTTGGATAAAAATAGAAAATAGAAATGAATAAAAAAGCATTTTTCGTTAAAAAAACAAATATAAATGACTGATATATAATATCTTAATATTTTAAGAGGCAATATAGAGAATTTAGATATTTTTAAATTTCATTACTTTAACTTTTTTAAAATCAATAATATACAAAACAATTACTTTTTAAAAAATTAATAAAGAGACTTAATTTACTATAAATCAAAAATCAATATTACTCTGTAAACCAATATCAAAATTAAATAAAAATTTGGTCTTCCATAATAAACGAATTCAAAGCGGGGTGTGGGGTGCAACCCTGCCAAGCCATGCGACCAAAGGGAGGTTTTTGCTATCAAAAACATGGCTTGCTTCGTGACAACCACATAATTTGAATACAGGTTTTAAAACAAATAAAAACAAAAGGAAAAAAATAGCTCCATTTCAAAATGACTTGTTCATTTACTTTGCTTTATGCAAAATGAAATAGATAAAATAGAAGAAAAAGTAGTTGAAAAAATATTCAAATTGGCCCTTGAAAAGTTTGAAGGTAATAATTCTCGTTTTGCAAAAAAATCAAATTGTTCTGAAGCATCAATTAGACGTATTTATAATGGTAAACAAAGAATGACCTTTAACATGCTACTAAAACTTTGCAGTGGATTAGAAATTGATATCCAAGAGCTTTTAGTGGGCATCAGTACAAAAAAAATAAAAGAATAGTTTAACGTATTTTTTTTGAAGGAAGAATTAAAGGAGAAAGAAAAAAATTTGATGCCAACAATTTTTTAAGTATGCTAAAAAGATGTTAGAATTAATTAAATAGATAAAATAATTAACTTTATTTATTTCATTTCACCAATTTGATTTTTAACCCTTCAATTTCTTTTCTTTAAAAATCAATCAATTCTTGCAAATTTATAACTTGCAAAATATCTACTTCACTCTTAACGTTTTCAGTTGTCATTTCGCCTTTTTCAGTTAATTGAATTAAAAAAAATGCTAAAACGTTTTGAAATCTCAATAATATAACTCTTTTTAGTTTTCAAGCTTTTTTTGATAAATTAAACGATCTTGATAAAACTAATTAGTCCAGATGAACTATTAATTTAACTCATATCAAATTAAACTATTCTTCCAAGGAAATAGCTCGATATTCCAAATCATCTTTATGAGCTATTGAATCAAAAAAATTAGATTAAGTAAAACTAAATCTAGCTTCAAACGAAAATCTAAATCAACTTATTTCAAATTTTGAATAACAAACCCACTGTTTACAAAATTTATTCTACTTATTTCTACTCATATTCACTTTGTCTAAACTATCTTTTATAGTCCAAACCATTGACTCTATAACATCATCTGTAATTCCACATCATTTTTGCGTAAAAATGAGTAGTTCAAAATGTATTGAATATCAGTTCCGTAATCCTAATTTTACGATAATTCTAAATTAATTCATAAATCTGAAACACATGTTTTTTTTTTTTTTCAGATTTCATAATATTCAGGACCTATAATCCAAAAATTATATCAATTATCCGTTTTTATAATAACTTTTTAAACAATAACTATTTATTGATATTCTCACTTTTGCAAAAATTTAAATCTTCTTGATTTAATGTATTTATTATGATACTATTAACAATACTTATTTTAACAATTATTCTCTTAACAGCCACAGTATTTACCATCACAACTTTTATTAGAAATAAAAAATTAATGGTTGAAAATCAAAACATGAAAATAGAATCTTATGATAAGAAACAAGCTATTAAAGAAGCTAATCATAGGATTAAAAACAATTTACAATTAATAAACAGTTTACTCAGTTACCAAGCAAGAGAATACAAAAACAATGATGTTGATAGTTTTTTAATGAAAGGACAAAAGAGGATTAACTCAATTATTTTACTACATGAAAACTTTGACATTACAACTAAAAACAATGAGGTAAATTTAAAAAAATACATTGAAGACCTTTTTGACTTTTTTACAGATTTATTTGAGATTGAAAAAAAATCAATTCAATTTCAGTTAAATACTAATGATATTACTATTAACATAGAAACAGCATTACCATTAGGAATTATATTAAATGAATTATTGTGCAATTCACTATTACATGCATTCCCTCAAAATAGGAAAGACAATGTTATCTCTATTACAATACAACGACTTAAAAAAGATACCTATAAATTATTCTACCAAGACAATGGAATAGGATTTCTATACAAATCTAAAATCGGGCTAGGATTAAAAATTATTGAATTATTATCCAATCAAATCAATGCTGAATATTTTATTGATAGCACTTACGGATTCAAGTTTAACTTGAGTTTTAAAACAATTAATAACAATTAAATTATCATGGAAAAACCAAAAATAGTAGTTGTTGAAGATGAATTGTTTATTGCCGAGGATATAAAAGCGATACTTGAGGATGAATATGATGTTTACATTAATGTCGTTTCATACGATCAAGCCATAAAGGCAATAGAAACAATTGAACCCAATTTAGTATTAATTGATATAAAAATTAAAGGATATAAAGATGGTATTGAATTAGGACAAAAACTACTAAATCTCGATACAATACCTTTCATATACATTACTTCTTATTCCGATGACGTTACAATAGAACGTATAAAAAATACCAGACCTTACGGTTTTATAAGCAAGCCCTTCAAAAAAACAGATATAAGAACACAGGTGTACCTTGCTTTAAATAACTTCTCTTTTAAAAGAATGGATCAATTAAGGTCTGAAAAAGAAATATTAGATGAAGTTCCTCTTACCATTAGAAATGTGATTTCATACATCAATGAAAATATATATGAAAAAATTGAAATCGAAGACCTTACAAAATTAACACGATGGAAAAGACATCATTTTATAAGAACTTTCACAAGAGAAATTGGAGTAACTCCATACCAATATATATTAAAGAAAAAAGTTGATTTAGCAAAATCATTAATAAGAGAAACCAACCAACCTATAAATGAAATAGCCTACGACCTAGGATTTGTAAATTATGGAAACTTTGGATACATTTTTAAAAAATTATGCAACAATACCCCAGAAAATTATAGAAGAGCAACAACACAACTTAAATATAATTTAAAACTTTCCTAAACCAAACAAATTTATTTCTAAATATTTTACTGTCAAATAAATACTACATCTATTGAATGTTAATAAAAAAAATCAATTATCCGTTATATATGTAACTATTAGGATACACTAACTAAGTTCATCAAGATAATTTTGCCCAAGTTAATACAAACTTCAGTAAAAATGATGAAATCAAAAATCAGTAAAATTAAATTTAGAACAATTGCAATGATGTTTGTTGTTTTATCTTCTATCAATGTTCAAGCTCAAATTGATGATGACGAAGGACCTGCACCTCCTCCTCCGACCGCTCCAATAAATGATTGGGTTCCTTTCTGTTTTACTGGAGCAATAGCTCTTGGTGGTATAATTCTTTTAAGAAAAGCAAAAGTAAATACGAACTGCTAATTTCTTTATATGGTTAGCGATCAGTAATAAGGTCGCTCTTGATGGTAAACTATAATTTAAAATGTATTAAATTATAGGTGTATTTATTTAAATAAACTTAAATTATTAAAATTTTGAAAACAATTACATTTATTTCAAAAAACAAATTAATTTTTCCTTCAAGCGTTAGTTTAGTCCTTGCATTCTTGTCAAGCATTTCCTGTCTTGCACAAGTGCAAAATAATGGAAACCTTCACATTGCAGATCAAGGACAAATGTATGTTCAAACCAGTAGCTATAATTTTGGAGCATCACCTGCTACAACTTCTACTACAAGAACATCCTCAACTTATGGAAAATTAATTTTTGAATCAGGAGTAACACATGCAAGTGCCTCTGATTCACACTTTACAGACGGGTACGTTAGAACGCTAAGTACATCACAATTCATTTTCCCAATTGGGCAAAGTGGTGTTTATGCTCCGGCTGCTGTTATTGCCACAGCCAATTCTGGTGTTGACGCAGCATACTATAGCGCCAATCCAACTACTATTGGCACCTTTCTAGATGGTTCTGTAGATGCCATTTCTACTTCAGAATATTGGGATATTAAAAGTATGGCAGCTAACGGAAAAATTTCTCTAACTTGGAGAGTTGGTAGTAATGTAACTTCGCTTACAAATTCTGACTTAAATAATTTAGTTATTGCTGGTTGGGAAGGAACTAAATGGGTTCAAATACCATCTTCTTATGATGTAACCTCTATTCTTTCTGGTACAAGCACATTAACTGCTGGTTCTATTACATCTGATTATGATGTAGTACTTTCAGGCTTTTCTGCATTTACATTAGCTGCTAAAGGTGATTGTAGTCCAGTTGTTCCATCTTCTGGTATAACAAAGACTTGGAATGGCAATTGGACGCCTTCTGCCCCAACAATAGTAGACCCTGTTGTCATTAATGCTCCATACAGTGGCAATCTATCGTGTAACTCATTGACGCTTAACGCAGACATTACAGTTGCAAATAATGAATTCGTAGACATTCAAAATGGAGTTACCGGTACAGGAAAAATTATTATGTCTAGTCAAGCAAGTGTAGTTCAAAGAAGTAGCGGAAACGCACCAAATATTGAATTAGTAAAACAAACAAGAGACTTGCATCGTTACGACTATGTATACTGGGGTTCGCCTGTAGCTCCTGCTGCAACAAATGCTAATACAGATTTCTTTGCACAATTAGCTTCAGCAAGACCTACTACAATTCCAACTGGAACAGTTGGAGCATTCGATCTTAAATACACTTGGCAAGCAGGATCAACTTGGGGTTGGCAAACTCTTGGAGCAATGCCACTTCCTGGTACAGGTTTTATTATGCGTGTAAAACCTATTGCACCATTTACTAATACTACAAACGTTGATAAAATCAATCTAAAATATGCAGGTATAGCTAATAATGGTGATTATACTGTAAACGTTACACAAAACCCTACTTTTCCAAATGGTTCTAGTAGCCACAATCTTTTAGCAAATCCTTATCCTTCTGCTATTGACGGCGATATGTTTCTTAGGTTAAACACTAACATTGACGGGGTTATTTACGTGTGGCAACAAGCTACTGCTCCAGGAACACCTCTAGCAACAACTTACTCGCAAGCCGATTACTTAGCTTACACGCGTGCAGGTTTTGTGGCTCCTTCCTCTGTAACTGGTGCATTTGATGGTAAAATTGCTTCTGGACAAGGATTTCAAGTAAAAGCTCTAGGAACTGGTCCTGTTACTTTTACTAACTGTATGCGTTTAACAGGAAACAACAATAGTTTCTTTAGAACAAGTACTCAATATGTAAGTGTAGCACAACCACTTGACAGATTCAAGCTAACCATGACTGGTGCCAACGATGTATACAGCCAAATACTTGTTGCTTACACTCCTAATGCTACACTCGATTACGATAGAATGTATGATGCAGGTAGAAATTCTACAAGTACCGCACAACTATATAGTATTCTAGAAGCTGATGGTAGAAAATTAGCCATCAATGCAAGACCTGAATTTGTAGCAACAGACATAGTTCCGCTTGGGGTATCAAAAAACAATACTAATGGCGAAATCTTCACTGTAAATATTGAACAAAAAGAAGGTGTTTTCAACAATGGACAAAACGTTTATCTGTATGATAAAGCATTAGAAATCTATCACGATTTCAATAATGGGAATTATAGTTTTACAACAAATACAACCGCTTTAAACGACAGATTTGATATTGTTTATCAAACTTCAACACTTAACAATCCGCAATTTAATGGCTACAATGCTATTGCAACAATTAGTAAGGAAGTATTGACAATCAAAGCTACTAAAGAAATGGAAACTATAGATATTTTTGATATTACTGGTAAACACATCCGTTCTTTTGATGCTAAAAACAATAGTGACTTCACATCGCCTTTTGTTCATGCTGAAGGCTTTTACATAGCTAAAATAAAATTAACAACAGGTGAAGTAGTTACTCAAAAATTAATTAATAGTACTAAGTAATCGCCAAAATTATACATACATGAAAAAAATATTTTATATACTGCTTCTATCGCAACCTTTCACAACTGTTTTTGCACAAACAGAAGAGGATTCAACTACTAAAGAAAAGAAACCCTTTAATAGTTGGTCTGTAGAGGTTAATGTAGGACAAAATAAAGCAACCAAACCTTATGCTACTGGTTACTATTCCTCAAACCCTAACAAATATTTTAACTTTAGTGATGTAAACCATTTTGATGTAGGCGTACGTTACATGTTTAGTCCTAAATTTGGTTTAAAACTTGACTTTGCTTCCGATGAAGTCGCAAATCAATCAGGTAGTGGTTCATTACCATTCGAGGTAAAGCAATACAGAATTGCACTTCAAGGTGTAGCGAATTTAGGTCGCATCATGGCATTCGAAACGTTTACTAATCGTTTCAACCTTCTAGGACATGCCGGTATTCAAGTTTCACAATTAACTCCTCAAATGGGAGTTAACAAAGACGTCACTGAAGATAACGGAGGAATCATTGTAGGATTAACTCCCCAACTAAGAATAACCAAATGGTTAGTCGTTACAGGTGACTTTAGTGTATTAAGTAATGTGCGTCAACACTTCAATTGGGACGGCTCTTACTCTGCAGAAGCTAACAATCTTTCAGGGATGATGTACAATACATCACTTGGACTTACCGCCTACCTTGGTAAAAAAGAAAAACATGCTGATTGGTATCTTGAAACAGATAAGCTTAATGAAATTAAGAGTGAAGACAAAGAAGCAAGAAAACGTCTAGACGATATTGAAGCCATGCTTTCAGATGTTGATAAAGATGGAGTAGCTGATTACCTCGATTCAGAAAACAATACCCCTAATGGTGTAGCTGTCGATTCAAGAGGTAAATTCATTGATAGTAACAGAAACGGTGTGCCTGACGAACTTGAAAGAACTGCCAATGATGGCAAAGACGGAATAAATACAGCAGTTGTGTCTAAAGACGACGCAATAAAATCATTAGTTGAAAAAGGTTTTGTAAACGTATTTTACGATGTAAACCAAGACAATCCTAATGTGGGTTCAACAAATAATGTTTACTACATTATTCAATTCCTTCGTAAATATCCAGAAGCAAAAGCCAAATTAATTGGTTATGCAGACGTTCGAGGAAACGAAAGTAAAAACAAAGACCTTTCGCAACGTAGAGCTCAAAAACTGTACAATATCATTACAGCAAGTGGCATCAGTGCCACAAGAATATCTATTGTTGGTGAAGGTGTAGACAACACCTACCCTACTAATACCAAAATAGGTCTTGACCTTGCCCGAAGAGTTTCAATCATTCTTGAATAATTTAAAAACAAATATTATTAAATACTAAATTATGAAAAATTTAAAACAAATACTTATTACTAGCTTATTGTTGCTTACTGCAACCATAAATGCTCAAGTAAAAATTGGTGACAACGTCACTACTGTAGATCCTAATGCAGTCTTTGAAATAGAAAGCACCTCTAAAGGGATGCTACTTCCTAGAATGACAGCCACAGAAAGAGATGCCATCTCAAACCCAACCAACTCTATGTTAATTTACAACACTACTGAAAGTTGTATCAATATCTACAATGCAGTTGAAACAAAATGGAAATCTATTTGTGGTGAAAATGCAGATGGAAGTGCTCAATTTAATGTAGACTGTACCACTTTAGTGGTTTCTGGGACTTATCAAACTGGTGTTGCACTAGATGCAGAAGATAACTTTATTACCGTAACGGTTGATGTTACCGAATTAGGTTCTTATGCTGTGGTGGCTGATGCTGCAGGAATGTATTTTTCTGCTGCAGGTACATTCACAACTTTAGGACAACAAGACTTAGTACTTGCAGGTCAAGGATATCCTTTAGTGACCGGATTAAACTTTTTAGCACTTGATATTAACGGTTCACTATGTACTACAGTAATCAATGTATCTAGTGGTTTGGCAAATGTAACGGGTTGTGGTACTCAAGGTGCTTTAACAGGAGATATTTATGCTAATGTAGCAATTGAAGCAGGTACTATTTATAAATCATATACAGCTGGACCTGCTTATACAGGAGGTGGTGTTTATGGTGTTACTTCTGCTACCGTAAATGGTATAAGAATTAGTTCACCAGTAAATGGTACTTTTACCGCTAGTGGTGCACCAGTCGATTATATTATTGCTGGTACGGCTACGCAACCTGGTAATACTACCTTAGCATATTCAGTTAATGGTTTTGCTTGTTCTTTTATTGTTCCTGTACAAAGTGGAACAGGGCGTGCTTCTGCAGTAGCTTGTACTGGTACTTTAAGTGGTACGTATGCTGTGGGTGGAGCAATGACAGGTTCTAACACTAAGGTGGTTACACTTACAGTATCAACTGCAGGAACTTTCTATATAAGAACCAATACAGTAAATGGTATTTATTTTGCTGGTAGCGCAACTGCAGGAGCAGCGGGTGCATTAAATGTAACATTAACAGCAGTAGGTACTCCTATTGCTAACACAACAGATACTTACACAGTTACTGTTTCTTCTTCCGCAACGGCTTTCGTGACATGTACCTTTACTGTTACAACAACATTACCTACAACCATTCCAGCGTTTAACACATTAAGCTGTGCTGCTCTTAGTGCCGGTGTTTCTTATATAAAAGCTAATAATACTGGAGCAGCTGATCATTTTGGATCATATCTCGATTCGGATATTACTGATTCATATTTTGGGAAATCGACAAAAATTTCAGCCGATGGTTTGACTCTTGCAGTTGGAGCATTAAATGAAGATGGTGATTTAACAGGTGGTCAAATCAATTCTACAAATAACAATAATCTTGGTAATTCTGGTGCTGTTTATATTTATACAAGAACTAGTAAAAGTGCCAACTGGGCATTTCAGGCAAAAATTAAAGCAAGTAATGCCGGTAGTAGTGATTTTTTCGGAACGTCAGTAGATTTAAGCAATGATGGTAATACATTGGTTGTGGGAGCCAACAAAGAAGATGGTAGTGGTACTGGTGTAAACCCTGTATCTAATAACAGCGCTGTTGATGCTGGAGCAGCTTATGTTTTTGTAAGAAGTGGAAGTACTTGGAGCCAACAAGCTTACTTAAAAGGAAATCAAAGTACCGCTAGCGACTTTTTTGGTTCTAATGTGGCAGTTAGTGGTGACGGAAATACCGTTGCCGTAGGTGCTGTTAGTGAAGATGGTAGTGGTACAGGTATAAACCCTATTGTAAACAATAGTAAACTAGGAAGCGGTGCTGTATTTACTTTCACAAGAAGTGGTGCTACTTGGACATCAGAAGCTTATATAAAAGCAGCAGCTACAGACGTTGATGATAGATTTGGAAATGATGTTGCATTAAACAACGATGGTACAACATTAGTGGTAGGAGCTTATATGGAAGACGGTTCAAGTATTGGAGTAAATCCTACAGCAAACAATTCTGCAAGCAATTCAGGAGCCATGTACGTTTTTCAAAAAACATCGGGAACATGGGCACAACAAGCCTATATCAAAGCGGGGCAAGTCACTGCCGGTGACTCATTCGGTATATCAGTAGCAATTGATGGTAGTGGAAATAGAATTGTGATGGGTTCAAGAAGTGAAGATGGTAATGGTACAGGCGTAAACCCAGCAGCTAATGAGAGTGCTGCCGATTCTGGTGCTGCTTATGTTTACTCTCGTTCAGGAAGCACTTGGACACAAGAAGCCTATCTAAAAGCAAGCAATACAGGTGCAAATGATGGTTTCGGTACTAAAGTATCTATTTCTAACAACGGAGAACATGTTTTGGCAGGTGCTTTTAGAGAAGACGGTACCAATACTTGTGTAGGTACAACACAAAACAATACTGGTAATGATAGAGGTGCGGTGTATATGTTTAGTTTAGTATCAGGCAGTTGGGTAAGTGCATTTACGTTCAAACAGCCTGCAGCTGCTGGTACAACAGATAATGATTTTATGTGTGCAAATTCTGTTGATAGCGATGGTAAAACAGTGGTTTGTGCAGCTTACTTAGAAGATGGAAGTGGTTCAGGAGTAAATCCTGCAACTAACAACAGTGCTACTAATGCGGGTTGTGTATATGTCTTTACAAAACCATAATTCATAAAAATAGTAAAAGAAAGAGAGAGGTTGTTTGGAGGGCACTGAAAAAGTCCTTTAAGTAATAAGTATAATAATTTAAGGAGTAGAAAACTTAGTTTTTCTGCTCTTTTTTTTGTATATTTAGCTGTAATTATAGAGTTTTATAGATGTTATTAAAG
>NZ_JBIISA010000049.1:0-14877 GCF_044341265.1 Flavobacterium sp. | reverse complement strand
ATGTAAAAAAACACTTTACTCCAGAGGCTAAAGAACGCATGACGGCCATGGTGAAAAATCTACTTAAAGCTTACGCAGCAAGCATCAAAGAACTAGATTGGATGAGTGCTAACACTAAAAAAGAAGCTCTTGCTAAAGTTGATAAATTCATGATTAAAATTGGTTACCCAGACAAATGGAGAGATTATTCTGCATTAAAAGTAACTAAAAATGATTTGTTCGGAAATGCAACAAGAGCTACTGAATTTGAATACAACCGTATGTTAAACAAATTAGGAAAACCGGTTGATAGAGCTGAATGGGGTATGAATCCACAAACTGTGAATGCGTATTACAACCCAACGCTTAACGAAATTGTTTTTCCAGCAGCAATTCTTCAACCGCCTTTCTTTAATTTAGCCGCAGATGATGCGGTAAATTATGGTGGAATTGGCGCCGTAATTGGGCACGAAATCGGACACGGATTTGACGATCAAGGAAGTGCTTTTGATGGTGAAGGTGTAATGAGGAATTGGTGGACGCCACAAGATTTAAAAGCATTTCAAACAAGAACAAAAGCTCTTGTTGACCAATACAATAGTTTTAAAGTTTTACCAGATTTAAACCTTAACGGAAGTTTTACGCTAGGCGAAAACATTGGTGACTTAGGCGGATTGAGTATAGCTCTTAAAGCTTACAAAATGTCACTAAACGGAAAAGAAGCCCCTAAAATGGACGGTTACACGGGCATTCAAAGAGTGTTTCTTGGTTGGGGACAAGTTTGGTTAGATAAATCTCGTGAAGAAGCTTTGAGAAATCAAGTAGCATCCGACCCACATTCACCTGCAAAATTTAGAATAAATGGAATAGTTAGAAATATTCCAGAATTCTATGAAGCATTCAACGTAAAAGCAACGGATTCGCTTTATTTAGCTCCAGAAAAAAGGGTTAAAATTTGGTAATCAAATTCAAATTAATAATCAAACCAACCAGTAATGTTTTTTTGTACTTAATCAATATGGAAAAGTTTATGGTTACGCCATTGGTGTAGATGTGTTGAAAGGTGAATTTTAAAACGACCTGTAAATGGACAGAATAAGTTAAATGAACAGAACTAAAAACATATTGACAACAATAATTTTTGGAGTGTTAATGCAACTTCTAACTTCTTGTGGCGTCAATCCAAAAACAACAATTAAACAAACCGACAAAAATCTTATGAAAAAAAAATCAAACCCAGTTGTTTATTTTGAAATCCCAGTGACTCACATTGAAAGAGCAATAAAGTTTTACAATGCTGTATTCCACTTTTACTTTAACAAAGAAAACATTGACAATAATGAAATGGCATTGTTTCCATTTGCTGTCGAAAATTCAGGAATTACAGGTGCATTAGCAAAAGGAGAAATCTATAAACCGACAAAAGATGGAGTTGTGATTTACTTCAATACAGAAAATATTGATGAAACACTAAAATTAGCTACCTCAAATGGTGGACAAATTTTATATCCCAAAACATACAATGGAATTGGACTTGTTGCCGAATTTAAAGACACAGAAGGAAACAGAATTGCATTATATCAAACTAAATAATTACGACCGAAAAAACAACCGCTAACAACCAAAGTTTAGATGATACAACCGTAAAAAAACAATAACAAATTTAAAAGGTTAAGATCAAAAAAATGAATTAATAATCTTAAAAAAATTATGAAAAAAACAATTTATATACTACTTATACTTTGCTCAATTATGAGTTCTCTCCATGCGCAAAATAGCAAAGTAAAACCTGGCGATGATTTTTATCATTACGTTAATAAAGCTTGGCTTGATACCGCTAAAAATCCAACTTTATCATTAAAAATAATTGCAGAAAGAACTCATCAACAATTATTAAATGTAATTAAAAATAATGCTCAAAATAAACAGTTAATTAAAGGTTCACCAGAAGCTAAGTTGGCAGATTTATATAATAGTGGTATAGATACAACTGTAATAGAAAAACGCGGACTAACTCCATTATTAAATATTTTTAATAGGATTGATAAAATCAAAAACAGTGATGAATTTTTTAATCTTTTAGCTAAATTACATACCGAAGGACATCAGCATTTATTGGGCATTGGCGTTATTCAAGATGAAAAAAATAGTGCATATAATATCTTATCATTATCTCAAAATGGTTTAACCATAATGCCATCCTCTCTTTATACCTTAGAAGGAGAAATTTTTGACAAAATCCGTAATAATTACAAACAATATATTCAAACACTTTTTGAATTGATAGGCTATTCTACCGAAAATGCAAAAAAAATTGCCAATGATATTTACGAGTTTGATAAAGAATTGGCTAGCGACTTCAAGTCAAATCATGATTTGACTTACTCTTCCGAATCAACCTACAATAAAATGTCTGTATATGAATTGGAAAAGCTTACACCAAGCATTAGGTGGTCAACTCTTTTTAAAATTATGAACATTAAAACAGGACAAGTTATCGTTCAAACTCCAAATTTTTATCAGAATTTAAATGCTTTAAAAGAAAATAAAGATTTAGAAATTTGGAAAAATAAGTTAAAGTCTCGAATCATTCTAAATAAAACCACAGCTCTACCCTTCGCGTTTCGTGATGCATTGGCTGAACTTCGTTCTGTGTTTGGAGGTGTAAAAACGTATACTCCAAGGTCTGAAGAATTACTTGATGAATTTAATGGAGAATTGTTAGGGAAGCTCTATGTAAAAGAATACTTTAATGAAAAATCTAAAATAAAAGTAGAAGCTATGTGTGCTAACATTAAAGAAGCTTTTAAAAAGCGACTTGAAAACAATAAATGGCTGACTACTGAAACCAAAAACAAAGCGCTTCAAAAACTTAATTCACTAACATTTAAAATTGGATACCCTAAAAAAATTAATACTTATGAAGGCTTAGAAGTGCAGCCGAATTTATTTTTTGAGAATACGTCTAATAGGAATGCCTATTCTTTCATATTAGATGTTAATACAATTGATAAAAAAGCAGATGTAAATAAATGGGCTGAGGTATTGACACAAAATGTTAATGCTTTTTATGCCCCATCAGACAATGCAGTTGTAGTGCCAGCTGGCATAATTCAGGAGCCAATATTTAATGCAAATGACAACGAAGCAAAATTATATGGTTCAATAGGATATATCATTGCTCATGAATTAACTCATGGTTTTGATAATAGCGGTAGAAAATATAATGATAAAGGGAACCTTGAAGATTGGTGGACTGATAAAGACGAAACATCATTTAATGAGAGGTGTGAAGGAATAAAAATCCAGTATGCTAAATATGAGGTCTTGGATAGTTTGTATATTAATGGAGAGCAAACTTTATCCGAAAATATTGCTGACCTTGGTGGGCTTAGTATAGCCTATGATGCATATAAATTAACAACTACAGGTAAAGAAAATAGTAAGGATTTTGATAAACAATTTTTCATTTCATTTGCTAAAGTATGGCGCGAGAAGTTAACAGAACAGGAACTTCAAAATATGATTAGAAATGACAGTCACGCTCCTTCCCAACTTAGGGTTAATGGGGTACTTACAAATTTTACTCCTTTTTATGATTTATTCAATTTAGATAAATCAGACAAACTTTACAAAGAAGAAAAAGATAGAATTTCAATTTGGTAAATTATATGTCAAATAACAACTATTTATATATTAAATTAATCTTAAAAAAAATTATGAAAAAAACAATTTATTCGCTACTTCTACTTTGCTCAATTACGAATTCTCTTAATGCGCAAGTTCTAAAAAGAAAATATTCAAATGGGTTTCGCTACCAAATCTTAACGGCTGAAATAAAGCAAGAAAAATCTTTTAACGGTGATCAAGGAGTTTTTGTTGAAGGCGTTGTTCCAAACTCTACTTCAGAAAGTGCAGGAATAAAAGAAGGAGATATCATTGTAGAAATCAACGGTACTGCTATTGCTGATGTAAGCACATTTACCAGTCCACCATTATCAGAAATAACCGAGGGTAATCCTGTTGCATATAAACTGTGGAGAAATAAAGCTTTTGTGCAGTTAACAACAACTGCAAAAGCAAAAGTAAGCAAAACTAAACAAGGTATTCATTATGAATATGGTGAGATAAAAACAGCATTCGGTTATTTAAGAACCTTACTCTCAAAACCGGTTAATGCTTCGGGTAAATTACCAGCTATCCTTTTTATTCAAGGAAATATATGTGAATCGGTTATTGAGGTGCCAGAAAAAGACCCATACGAACAATTTTGCAACGAAATGACATTGCAAGGGTATGCTGTTATGCGAATTGACAAACCAGGTGCAGGTGATAGTGAGGGAAAATTTACTACCTGCGATCAAATGACTTTTAATCAAGAGCTTGAGCAATTTCAAACAGGTTTAGAATCTTTAATGAAAAACAAAACCATCGATTCCAAAAAAATCTACCTCTTTGGACACAGTATGGGCGGAATGATTGCCCCAATACTTGCAAGTACTAATCCTACTGTTAAAGGTGCAATGGTTTATGGCACATTATCTACTAATTTTGGAAGCTATTATCCCGAAATTATAAACAGAAGTTTGTTGCAATCTGGCAATAGTCCAGAAGTAGCTTTAGAATATAAAAATTACACTAAAGAAGTGATTACAGCAATTTTTGACGAGAATAAAACACCACAGCAAATCATTAAAGATAAACCAGAATATGATCCCGTGCTACAACAAGTTTTTGGCTGGAATGAAAAAGACAACACCATTATTTATAGGTCATTAGCTTTTAATAGAGAATTGAATAAGATAGACCCTAAAAAGTACTGGGAAAAAGTAACCTGCCCAATCCTTACCATATATGGAACTTCCGATTTTGAGGCCATTGATAAAGAGTATGCAACCGCAATGCTTGGTTGGACAAACGCAAAAAATGCCAAGCACTCTAAAGCCATTATTTTAGAAGGTACCGATCATGCATTTGCCTTAGTAGGTTCTATGGAGGAAGGGATTAAGCTTAAGCATTCAGGCAACTACGCTCAAATTATGCAAGATAAATTTAACCCATTAGTAGTAAGTAAAACAGTTGAATGGCTGGCATCATTTTAAATTAAAATTTAATTCTAAATAAATCAATAATCTTTAAATTCAATTTATGAAAAAATCATTTTTAACACTCGCATTACTTTGTGCAACAATAACAACATCAGTTGCACAAGACATTACACCATCAAAAAATAAGTTTGGAGCTATTTTATCTACTAATATTTTTGGTTTCAATGATGACTTTAATAAAGTTGACGTAGGAGGCGGTTTTTTTTACAGCAGAAAAATTGCCAATAGGCTATCTATCTATGCCGAGATTGATGGCTCATGGCGTAATTATGGTGATGTAGCAATAAGTCCAGGCTTAAGCGGAGAATTTACAACTGGCAATCTTGCCGTCTATATTGGCCCAATGTTTGACATTGGAAAGAGTATGAATTTAAGTACAGGGCTCATGCAAAATTATTTGTTTAATCCCGAACTTAACACCGCAACTGGTACCAAAGACGTAAGTAGTGAAGTAACAAATTTTACTTCTATGTTTTTTGACTTTAGACACCATTTTGGAAATAAATTTAGTTTAGGAACAAGATATGAATGGGGATTAAATTCAATGTTTAAATCTATAGATAGAAAAGTGTCTACTATTTCATTTACTGCTATCATTCATTTTGGAGGGAATAGAAATCAAGAAAAGAGTAAACAATAAACCAACCTAAATTTAACAATATAATTTTAAATTAATTTTATGAAAAAGCTATTTATCATACACTTTTTATTCATTTTATTGCCAATTGCTGCAATGTCACAGGAAACAAAAGTCAAGTTAACTGAGAAAGTTTCCATCACCTTCCCAGAAAAACCTGATGTTCGAAATATGCAGGATATAGCTTCTGTTTATTCGTTGAGATTAGCCGACAGCACTGCTAATTTTAATGTTGTAGTTCAAAACTTAGCAAAAAATGGACTAAATGAAGAACAGATTGAAACTGCTCAGTTAGAACCAGCTTTCTGGGAACAGTTAGAATCTTCTTTTATCGCTCAACTTGGTAATGAAACCAAGGTCTTATCAAAGGAAAAGAAAAACATAAGTGGTAAAGATGTTTTGATTCTTGAATTAAGTACAGAGCGTAATGGCAAGAAGATGGAATTAAAATCTTATATATTCATTGATAGCCTTCATAGTATCAATATTGTACACAGTAAACGAGCCGCAGGTGCTTCAGTAGATTTAAGAGATAAATTCTTTAACTCACTTAAGATATTGGATTAAAACTTCAAAAGTACGATCTCGAGCGTTCTCGATCTTTTATCTTATAATAGTAACTTACTCAATCACCGCGCTGTAGTTGCAGTTTCTGTCAATAAGCGGAGTAAAATAAAACTCGATACTAAAGTATTGGTTTTTAATGTGTTTTATCAATATGAAAAGTCTTTTTAATGATTATTAAAATTATTTTAGAAAATACCAATCATGCATTTGCCTTAGTAGGTTCTATGGAGGAAGGGATTAAGCTTAAGCATTCAGGCAAATATGCCCAAATTATGCAAGATAAATTTAACCCATTAGTAGTGACTAAAACAATTGAATGGCTGACGTCATTTTAAATTAAAACTTAACGCAAACAAGAAATTAATAAAAAAAAAACAAAATGAAAAAATCAATTATCGCACTTGCTTTCGTAGCCTTCTTATGGAGCAATACTACAGTTAATGCACAAAAAAAGGGAGTATCTAAACAAGATGTCAAAGTTGGCATCGACTTAATTGACGTCAAAGACGACAAGGTAAAAGTGACTGTACAAGCACCAAAAACCAACTCGGATAAAATTACTTACAGCATTCCTAAAATTGTTCCAGGCACTTATTCTGAGGATAATTACGGAAAATACATAGAAGATTTTAAAGCCTTTGATGCAAAAGGAACTGCACTAGCGGTAACAAAAACCGATGACAATACTTGGTCTATTTCCAATGCTAAAAATCTTTCCAAAATAACCTATCTAGTTAACGACACTTATGACACTGAAAAAGGAGGAGGTTTTGGGGCTGATATTTTTTCTCCTGCCGGGACCAATATTGATGCCGGTAAAAATTTCATGTTAAACACGCATGGTTTTGTAGGGTATTTCCAAGATAAAAAAGACTTGCCTTATCAAGTTACTATTACGCATCCGGAGACACTTTGGGGAGCAACTTCTATGATTGATACTGACGCCAGTGCAACTAAAGATGTTTTCAATACACCTCGTTATGCTGAGTTAGTAGAAAACCCAATTATGTATGCCAAACCCGATTACACCTCATTTAATGTAAACGGAATGGATATTCAAATTGTAGTCTATTCGCCTTCAGGGAAAGTAACAGCAGAAAGCATTACGCCAGAAATGAAAAAAATGATGACGGCTCAAAAAACATTTTTAGGTAATATCAATTCCACTAAAAAATATACTGTATTGTTGTATTTATCTACTATGAAACCAGATGATGCAAAAGGAACTGGTGCTTTAGAACATCCAACAGCTACCACGGTTGTTTTACCTGAAATGCTGCCGTTACACCAATTACAAGGACTAATGAAAGATATAGTTTCACATGAATTTTTTCATATTGTAACTCCTTTAACTATTCATTCTAACGAAATTCAATACTTTGATTACAATGCTCCAAAAATGTCACAACACTTGTGGATGTATGAAGGTGTAACGGAGTATTTTGCTAATTTGTTCCAAGTCAATCAAGGATTAATTGATGAAGCGGATTTCTACAAACTAATGGCAAAAAAAATTGAACAATCAAAATCATTTGTTGACACCATGTCGTTTACTGCCATGAGTGCCAATGTATTGAAGAGTCCGTATAAAGAGCAGTACTTAAATGTGTACGAAAAAGGTGCTTTAATAGGAATGTGTGTTGATATCATTATTCGTGAAAAAAGCAATGGCGAAAGAGGTATTTTGAATTTAATGCAGCAACTATCAAAAGAATATGGTGTAGAAAAAGCTTTCAATGATAACGAATTATTTGCTAAAATTACAGCGTTGACCTATCCTGAAGTGGGTGATTTTTTAAGAACTCACGTTTCTGGTTCAACACCTATTAATTATGAAGCGTATTTGTCAAAAGTAGGTGTAGCTAAAGCTGTAGTGAAAGTTCGCGAAAATAAGTTCCACCAATTAACGGTAGATCCAGAAAAAAAAGAATTAATGATTCCAGATAGTGAACCAACAGCTTTTATGAAAGCATTGGATTTAAGAGGTGGTGATATTATTACAACGATTAATGGCACAAAGTATAACCTAGACAATATATCAGACTTGAAAACTGACGATTGGAAAGAGGGAGAACCCATTTCAATTACTATAAAAAGAGAAGGAAAAGAACAAACACTATCGGGTAAAGTAAAAATTTCTTTCAAAGAAATAGAAGGTTTACTAGCAACAGATGCATCAAAATCCAACTTGAAAAACGCTTGGTTAAAAAAGTAGTGTTATGTTAAAATAATTGTATGTTCAATTAATAAGTACAAAAACAATTAGCTGCACTAATTCAAAAAATGCCAAGCATTCTAAAGCAATTGTTATAGAAGATACCGATTATGCATTTGCTTTAGTAGTTTTAGCTGATAAAGAAACATTTGAACAAATAAAATTTCAAAATAAATTTTTATTTAGCGGCGGAAAAGCTACAAGATTATCTGGAAAAAATAAAAAAGAATTTCGAGATTCTACAATGTATAAATTGAGTGACCAAATCCAAACCTAAAATTTACTCTAAAAGAAAAAGATTTTTTCTTTATTCAAGAAAGGATAAACAAGCAGTGCATCTTTATGTTTTGTTTTCAACAAGAAAAGCAAAGGGCCTTTTTTATTATTGCAAATTTTATGGATAAACTGTATTACTAAATGTTTAATGTCAGTTAATTTAATTTTTTGTTTTGTGACCATAAGAAACCCAAGGTAACTTATCCATTATCTTTAATGAGCTCTTCTAAATTTGGTTTAAAAGTAGCTGATATTGGTATTACTTTGTCTTTAATATTAATCATATTACCATCAATTTTTTGAATATGCGAAATATTCACAATGAAAGACTTATGTATCCGAATAAACTGTTTTGTAGGTAATTTTTCTTGCAGTTCTGTCAGCTTATCTAATACCATTAATGGCTTTTCATTTTGCGTATTAATTTTCACATAATTTCCGCTACCTTCAATAAATAAAATGTCTGCAAAATAATATTTATGGATTTTTTTATCGGCTTTGAAGAATATAAATGTGGATTCCATTTCTGCCTTGTTTTCAATCCTTTCTGTTGATAATTCTTCATTTTTGCGTATCAAAATTTTATTAACTGCCTTCAAAAAGCGTTCAAACGCAATAGGTTTAAGTAAATAATCGCTTATGCCATATTCATAGCTTTCTACGCCAAACTCTGAAAAAGCAGTCGTAAGAATAACTCTGGGTGGGTTTTGCAAAGTTTTGAGCATATCTAAACCCGAAAGCGAAGGCATTTTGACGTCTAAAAACAAAACATCTATTTTTTCACAATGCAAAATATTTAACGCCTCAAACGCATTACTGCACTTGCCTACCAAATGCAATGCCTCAATTTGCGAAATGTAATTTTCTAAAATTTGTTGAGCAATTGGTTCATCATCTACAACTATACAGTTAAACTTCATATACTAATCTGTAAAATTACTTTAAAAATCCCTTCATTTTGTTCTACTTCCAAAAGATGCTTTTCGGGATACAGCAGTTCCAAGCGTTTGCGTAGGTTTTCTAAACCTGTACCGCTTTTTTCTGGAGTAGTTATATTTTGACCCACCGAATTGACAGCTTCAAAAAATAAATCTTTGCCTTGTATGGAAAGATAAAAATGGGCAAAACTACTTTCTGAAATACTTTGCAAACCGTGTTTGAAGGCATTTTCTACAAAAGGAATAAACAACAAAGGTGCAACAAAAATGTCTTTCTCTAAGCGATAAACTACAAAACGAATATCTGCCTGTGCTGATAAACGGATTTTTTCCAATACTAAATAATCCTCTAAAAATTTGATTTCTTTTTGTAAACTTATTCGCTCGGTTTTGCTACTTTCTAATAAATACCGCATCAAATCAGAAAGTTTTAGCGTAATATCAGCCGCTTGCAGGTTTTCATTTTGCAAAATTAATCCATATAAATTATTCAAAGTATTGAATAAAAAATGTGGGTTTACTTGTGCTTTGAGCAAAGAAAGTTCGGTTTTTAATTGTTCTTTTTCTAATTTCATTAGTAGTTCTTGCTTTTGTAAAAATCCTCTCAAAAATTTTAATGAACTTGTAATGACAACAAAAAAAAATAAATTGACAAATTGCTGAAAAATTGATGTCAAAAAAGAAGTATTGCCTGAAGGCAAAAGTAATTTTAAAGACAAAGCACCTAAACCAATAATTAAAACAAGCAACAGGAAATATATCGAATACTTCTTGGTGAAGAAAAATTTCGGAAATAGCAGGTAAAGATTTGTATAAACCACCATGGTAGAAACCCCAAGTATAGTAAACCAAGCTAGAAAATCTTGCAAGACTACCTTAGGGTTCTGTTGCAAAAAAAGCAAGGTGAAAAATCCCCAAAAAGCAAGGTGGTATAATATTCTTAACTTCATTTCTATTTCTTAAAATACTTATAGACAATTCCAACGAGGAACAATAACGCTAAAATCTCCAAACCAAATTCAGCCCAACTAATATTCCAGTCAAACTTTGCGTTAACCGTTTCGGATAAATCTATAAATACAATTGCGAGTAGTAAGTTATGGGCATTGTGCGCTCCTGAAACAAACTCTATTCTGTTTTGGCGAATTACCAAAACCGCAAAGGCTATTGCAAAAACAAAAGAATTCAAGAAGGAACCTATCCCATAACCAAAATGCAAAACACCAAAAATCAAAGAATTAATGACAACTAATAGAGCCAAATTTTTGATGCGAAGATGAAGTCCTTGCAAGAAATAACCTCGAATAACTATTTCTTCAAAAAATGACTGAATCCCAAATGCTAAAAAACCTAATAGAAGCAATAGAAGAAACTGATTGATATCAAAACTTGTCACAAAAGTTTCAAACTTATCATAATCTGTTATGAGACAACATACAAACAACAAACTTCCCCAAAGTAAAAATCCTAAAAAATACAGTTTCCAACTAAATGTACTTTGATTTGAAATAAATGAAAATTTTGCCCTCTGATGTAATTTACTTGCACTAAAAATAAAAGAGATAAGAGCACCTCCAAATATTAGAAATATAAAACTAAAAGTAAAAAGATTTTTCCCAAAATCGTTATCAGGAACCCACGATTTTATTGTTGGAATAAATTGACGAGTTACAACATTAACAATAACAACCGCTGTTACAGTTGCTAAAATACTTAACGCATATTGCCACCATTTGTTTTTCCCTAAAGCAGCATTTTCTATGAAATTGTTTGTATTCATTGTTTTTTTTTAAGTTTAAATTATTTTATTATTCTTTTGAAATATCTTTTATTGGTTTCATTTCTTTAATAAAAAATACTGCATTTATGACTTTAGACCAATCATTACAAACTGTGTTTGACTCATATCTGAATAATCTCATACTTAAATTATTGTGAAACCAATCGGGTTTTTTATCGGTTGTATTTAAAGTTATTATTCCGTTTTCGGGTTTAAAATCATATACTTTTTTTTCAAAACTACCTTCTTTTGCTGGTTCAATAGAGCTACCTTTTGTTGTATCTTTTACCATGCCATATTTGCCGGAGTAGGCTGTAAAACCTATTGTGTATATTGATTTTTGAAGTTTTTCTGGGAGTAAATTTACCATAATTTTTGAGGATTCAATGGGCAATGGAAACTTACCAATTCGTTGTATGGTTTGGTTGTTTTTAATGAAATGATACGTTGCACCAAATAGAATGACCTTTTTATTTTTGTATTTATTTTCAAGTAAAAAATTCAAATTTTCTGCCATTATTACATCACGTTGGTCGTTCATTTGAATTAATTTCTTTTTATTGAATATTAATGAAAGTAAAGAATGGTTGGCGTAGGCTAAAATTCCTTCATAATAGCTACTTGTTATTTGATAAGCAAAGTCGTTTTTACCTTCTAGTGTTTTTAAAACTAATTCAGTACCTTGTTTAAAAATAATCATATCTTTTTTTGATATTTTTGGGAATGCAGATTTTATTCCTTTTGCTTTGGAAATATATTGCCAAATTTTCAAATATTCAATGTAAATATTGTTTTTCTTTATTGCTGGGTCATAATTACTTACAATAGAGTCAATATAATCAACATATTCCAAACGATACTTTGAGGTAAATTTACAATCAAAACCGTCAAAATAAATTTGCTTGCCTTGTTTTTTTTGTGAATCAATAAAGGTGAATAAGGATTGATTTTGAGCTGCATTACGCCAAAAACGAAATAATGATTTTTGTAAAGAGTCAATGTTTTTTGAGGAGTTATAGGATTGGGCTCCAAAACCAACGTCAAACATACCAGCCTCAAATAGTATAGCTTCGTAGCCCATTTCGCTGATTAAGAATTGAATCAACCGATTACGACCTTCAAAGCTACTTCCGTCATCATGAGTTTGTTCTCCTATGGCAACTACATTTTTTCCTTCTAATTCTTTTTTAAGAAATTGTAAATCACTAAAATCTTTATTGGTTGCATCAATGGAAACCTCATGGTAATTTTTATTTAGCCAGTAATCATTGTTTTGTGCATTTGTTATTAGTAAGTTAAAAAACAATGCAAATAATGAAAGAATTTTTTTCATATTTTTATAAAATATTTTGGTCTTAATTTAGAAAAGTTGTTGCGATTTTAATACATAAGAATTATTGAACAGAAACAAATATTTTTTAAATCACAGGTCCTTATTAATCTTATTTATCTAAAAAATCATTAATAAAAAACTAAATTTAGACTACAGGTTTTTACTTAAATCAGTTTTTTTTCTGTTTTTTTTCTGTCCACTGGATTGCACCCCATAAAACACTTTTTTTCTCGTATTGTGTCGGGTCTAATGGCATGGCACAAGATGAAGTTAAAATTTTTGGTTTTTCAACCTTAACTACTGCCGTTTTGTTTTTGGGATTATCTTTGGACTTGAAAAGTCCCCAAGCAAAGGAATAATAAAACTTACTTTTTTTAGGTGTGTTTTGTTCTGTGCTTTGTGCATTTACCGCAAGTGAAGTCATAAAGACTGCAATAATTAAAATTACTTTTTTCATTTTTTGAATGTTTAAATGTTAATGAACACTGCAAAATTCCATAAAATGAAAGAGTAGCTAAAAAAATAATGATGACTTATGTTGAAAATCGTTTGAAATATAGTTTTTTGTGTTTATTTACTTTGAGTTTATAATACTTATTCTTTTTTTTAAATATTTGATGAACATCCTTTACTCAATGTTTAGCAACTATCACCCGAATTATATCTCGAAATCTAATCGTTAGAACAATATTTTATTTTTGCTCTAATAGCTTAATTGTGTCACACCACTTGTGTAAGTTACAAATCATCAAAAGCAATTTTGTAATAATCCAAAAAAGGGTTGCGTAGGTTACAATAATAAGTGTTGTTTTGGTCACATTGTTGTCCGCCATATCGTCTTCCCCAAGTCATATAAGTGATTATTTTTGCACAAGGGTTGTATTGCTCTATAAGTGCTTTTAAATCTGTCATGGCAGGGTACATATCGTTGTCACGAATAAACTCTATCGTTGGAATTTGACTCTGCTCTTGTAAAATGACATAATCCCAATTGCCCTGACTTATTTTTGCAAAAGTTGTCGCATCATCGAGGTGACTCGACATAGGATATCCACCAGGCATGCTAGAATCTATAATCAACGTTTTTCCAGCTGATGTTGAAAGGCTTTGAACGAGTTGGGACAAGTTGTTATAAGAGGTAAAACTATTCCCAATAAAAAGGACTGATAATGTATATTGTGCAACTAATGTGCCGATTGAAGAACAAAATAAAAATAGAATTAAATTTTTTTTTCATGATTTTTTTAAGATTATTATTTTACTGTGTTAATGTGTCCCTCACCGTTCTGTTAAATGTTGAACAAATTCTATTTTCAATTATAATACTCTGATTATCTCTTTAATGTAAAATGTGCTTTAAATAATTTCATAGTATTATTATACTCAAATTCTACAACAAACCAATAATCATCTGAAAACATATCATTGTTATTATATTTTCCGTCCCAACCACTTTGGAAAGGAAAAATTTGCTTTAGTAACTTGCCATATCTGTCATAAATGTAAATTTTTGAATTCTTTTGTAAAATCAAATCATTAATGTTCCAAGTATCATTATAACCATCAGCATTAGGTGTAAAAAACCTTGGGTAATCTATAATTAGTATATCGTTCTTTACTATTGTATCCGAACATCCATTTGTATCCGTCACCTGAACGGTATGCAAACCTGAACTTACATTATAAAAAACATTGGACGTTTGTGGAGTGCCAGAATCCAATTGGTATAAATAATTACCCGGGCTATTTGGAATAATAGTGATGGTCGGATTACTTGAAAACGGTTCACTCACTATCCATTGAAAATCCGTTAAGCTGCTTGAATTTATGGTAGTTACTATTGTTTGGGTTGAGGCACATTGTCCTGCATTAGGAGTAAAAGTATAAGTTCCGCTTGTTGTATTACTTACTGTTGCTGGCGACCACGTTCCAACTATTCCATTTAATGAAGTTGTAGGTAATACTGGTGCTGTGGTTCCTGCACAAAAAGCAGGTATTGTATTGAATGTTGGTGTAACTAATGGGTTAACGGTTATTGAAATTG
>NZ_JBIISA010000048.1:0-15114 GCF_044341265.1 Flavobacterium sp. | reverse complement strand
TTTATTTTTGCCATTTCATTTATTTACACAAAATTTTTCTTTAACTATAAAATTCTAAAAAATGATTCAAAAAATTAAAAAAGAAAAGGCTTTAATTGAAATAGGCTTTTTGATAGGTGTGGTTACTTTTTTATTTACACTTTTAACAACTACATTATGGCAAAATGATGGAATTAGTATGGGTGAAACAATAATGTTACCTTTAATAGGTGGTTTTTATTTATTTCTATCAATAATAATTGTAAATATAGTTGGTATTAACAAAGTTAGAAAATTAGCTATTAAGAATAACGAACAACCGATAAAGAAAATTTATCAAGTGTTAATTGTTCTTTTTATTTCAATTTTTGCATACACTTTGTTCGATTCAATTTACTTTTTATTTGATAATTCTTTGTCAAAGGATTATGCAAGTTCTTTAGAAGCACTATTACAGTCTTCGGGTGAAAAAACTGATGATATTAAGGATTTTGAGAAGTTACCCTTTAGTGTTCAAAATATATTTTCTAGTATATTTTCTGCAATTGTAGCAGGACTAATTACACTACCATTTATTAAAGCTGATGGAGAAATTTTTAAAAGTAAAAACGATAATTACTATAGATAGTTTTTTATAACTCTCAAAAATAAGAAAGACAAAAAAAAGATGTTTTAACATCTTTTTTTTGTTTGATTTTTTGTTTGATTTTTTTTGCGTTGTGTGTAGCTCCAAGGTTTCTGCCAACTAGTGTATAAGTCTGACGTTATCATCCTAATACACCCAAATTAGGTATGATTAGCGCTACTTGTTCTAGTTTTACTCTGCTAATGTAATAAATTATATATTATAAAAATCACGTACTTCTACCTAATTTTCACAAAGGTAAAAAGCAACTGATAAACTATTATTATCTTTTTTGAGTTTTGTTTTGGCTTTGTTCCTAGCTTGTTCGATAAAAAGTTATTTTTTGCGAAACGCTTAGGAACAAACTACGAACGAACTACGAACCAAACCCCTATAAAATGGGTAGTAACCGTTCAAAAGTGTTCATTCTATGTCAAAACCTTTCATTTTATGAGGATTTCTTTGTGAAAAAAGCATAAAAAAACCACAAGCGATGACTTGTGGTTTCTGGTTATTTAATTTTATTACAGTTATGCCATAGAATGAAATCCAATTGAGTTTCCTTCGGTGTCTAATGCAATTCCGCAAAAGCCGTGTTCTCCTAATGCCATTTTTTCTTGAAGTACGGTGCCGCCAGCTTGCGCTACACGAGAAAGTTCTACCGAACAATCATCGCATCCAAAATAAACTAGTGTACCGCCATTTCCTGGGGGCATATCTTTCATTTTACATAAAGCACCACTAATATTTTTTCCGCCTTCTTCCCAAGGAAAGCATAGCATTTCAAGGTCGCCAAAACCTCCAGGAGTTTCCATCGGAATCATGGTAATGTTTAATACGGTTTCGTAAAATTTTTTGGCACGTGCCAAATCAGACACATAAATTTCTACCCAAGCAAATGGATTTTTCATAATGTTACTTTTTGTTTTTGGTTATTATTCAAAATATTAATTATTTTTTACTTTTTGCTTCAAGTTCTGGTAGCTGCTTTTTGTACTCTTCCACATTCCAAACGATGTTCCAATTTTTGACATAATCTGCTAATAGTCCAAGTCCGACACTGGCTCTTCGTTGGTCTACAGTATCAGGATCTTCTAGAGGTAGTACATAATTGGTATTGGTTTCTTTGTCAAAACCAATTTGGCTTCCGTAGATTTGTTTTTTGCCTTCACCAAGAGCTACTCGGTCCTCTAGTAAAGCTAGTGCGCTACTGCTAGCATTTTTGTTTTTAACCGCTTCACGCATCATTGGAAGGTATTTTTGTTGTGTAGGTAAATCGGAATGTTGAATCACCAAAAACAGCGTTTGATTGGCTTGACCGCCCACTTTATCGGCACCAACCCAACCATGTTTGTCTAATATTTTGGTAACTTTAATTAAGTTGATACTGTCTTTTTGCATCATGATTCTTCCCAGACTATCTACAATTTTACTCTGATAACCATAGTCTTTTTGGGCTTTAATGAATGTTCTTCTAATATCTTGATCGTCTTCATAAATCGCTAATAGTTCGGCTTGTAAAGGTTTGTCTAAATTGGCTTCTTTTACATCAACGATTTTCTGCATTTCGTTTACAAAAGGTAACCACTTTTTATCATTGTGCAAAGCGTCCAAATCGGTATCCGTTTTTAAATGTCTTACGTTAATCCAACCTTTGTCTAAAGCAAGTTGCAACCATTGAAAAGCCACATTCTTTTTTCCTAAAAGTGCCGCCGAACAAGCCGCATTGTAAAAATCACTACCGCTTTTTTGTTCTATTTTAAAAGCCTCGGTATATTTTTCAACCGACTTTTTATAGTCTTTGTTTTTGTATAAAGCATCAGCTTCACTAACAAGTGATTTATAATTTTGGGAAAAACTTAATGAGAAAAGGAAGAGTAGGATGGTGGTAAGCGTTGTTTTCATAAAAGTTGATTTATATTTAGTAAATATATAAAATTTGTAAAATCACAAATAATCAATTATTATAAAGTTTGTTAAAATTGACTTTTAATTCGAATTTACTTTGAACTATTTTTTTGTATCATTGCGGTAAGCGTTATTGCAGTACACAAAGTATGAGTTTTATTCATTGTTATCAATATCTAAAGAAGTTGCATCCTCAGTCACTTTCGGATTTGGATTCGGAAACGATTGTCAAATATGAAAAGTTATTGAAGACCGAAGTTCGTATTGATAGCTCAAAATTCAATACCAACGATGTAGAACGTTTTCTAGATGCACTCAAAAATAACAGTGCTTTACTTCAGTTTTTACCTACCAATGAAGAATTCTATTCGTTGCTTTTTGAACGGTTTAATTTCTTGAAAGACTATGGAGTTCCCAATTTTGATTCCTACGATTATAGTGCTTTAAAACAAGAAATTTCGGCTAATTTATCGAATGAGTTGAATCAATTTGTAATCACACGATTGGAGCAACAAGATTTTGTTGCTTTGAAAGTATTCCTTAAATACTTAGAAATTCTTCCAATGGAAGTTGTTGATTTATTGACGCATCGCTTGGAGTTCAAACTGGATGGCTACATTGGTGAAATGACTCGCAAAGGAAAGTTAAAGCACGATGACGAATTTAAAAAAGTATCAGAATTAATTGCGCTTGTTCCTGTTGAGGTTTTGGTTAAGAAAGAAGCTAAGGTAAAACAGTTGATGTATCAAGAAATGCGCGAGATAGCAAGTCATATTGACAAGCCAGGAATAGTGTTCTTCTTCGAAACCATGTTTAAAGGTTTGCATTATTTGTTCTATGTACCAACCGATGCCTATGAAGTAAAGATTCGGAATAGAGTAATGGGCGATTTTAAATTCATGTTAGGGCTTCTAGGAATTGTAATACTTATTATAGCTTTTGGAATTATGTTTTTAAAGAAAGACGAACCAGTAAGAAAGAGCGATTTAGAACCAAAAGGTTTCTATGAAAGTTTTGTAAAGCCTGCACAAAATAATGTGCTGCTTATGGGCAACTATTCAGATACTTTAAAAACAGGTTTTGATTTTGTGAGTAGGAGTTATGTTGAAGCAAAATCAAAAGAAACAGTTACTATAAAAAACAAAACCGATTATGATTTAATAGTTTTTTCCGATTTTGAAATTGTAAAAGCATTTACAAAACTCTACAAGGATAATGATTTTAAAGGTCGTTATTTCTACATAAAAAGTAAGGATTCCTTGACGATGGATAGTGTTTTATATCCGATGCATTTTTACTTTGGGCAAACGTTGTTTAGTACCCAAGCACCCAATCAAAATCCACCAAATTTACCGCGTTTTTTTCATGCTCATAAAAACACAGGAAATCTGGTTAGGAAAACATTTGAATTGAAAAATGCTAAAGTAACTTTTGAAGGTGATAGAAATGGGATTAGTTTGAATTCTGATAAAAGTATATTTGTTAATAGTATTCCAACTACCAGTATTGTATTTTAAGAATAGTGAGTATTTAAAATCAAAAACCACGAGCCGAAACTCATGGTTTTCAAATTATTGGTTGGAGTTTAGTATTATTTCATTTTTCCATTTACAATACCAATTACTGCACCAACAATGGCACCACATAATACTGTTAACAGAACATCAAAAGTAATTATTTTATAGTTTGGAGTTACTACTTCACTATAATGGAAAAAATTATGAAATAAGGTAAGAAATAATGAAATTACTGCTCCAGCTTTTAGTCCTGATAGCGCGGTTGAAATATTAGCCCATTTAGAAAAAATATAAGAAATTGAAAATCCAAATGTCATGCATCCCATAAAAATAAATGCCATATTTATTTGACTTTCATCTTTTGACTCAAAGAAGTCTGCAAACAAAATACCCCAAAGCAGCCAACCTAAAAGGAAGTCGACAATTCCACCGACGATTCCTCCAATAATAAAGTTTTTTACATTCATAATTAAAATAGTTTTATTGGTTAATGGAATAAAAATACTAAAAATCAAGAATTGTTTAATGGAGTAGGTGTTTAATTATTAACTATTTAAGAATCGGAATTGTTTATAATTAGGGTTTTTGTTTTCAAAAGCACTCAAAGTGACGATGGCTTAATTTTGATTGTTTTGTGTGATTAGCGAGTGTGATTAGCATGTGTGATTCCTCCGTTGTCGGAATGACAAAATGCATACTTAATGATAAAATATAGTTGATTAAAAGATTACACAAAACGATGATTCAAAAACTCGAAATTTTCATTAAAGGATCTAATAAGGTCTAATTTTTTGTCTCTTTTCCATCCTTTAATTTCTTTTTCTCTTGCTATTGCTTGGTCAACCCAAGTGAATTTTTCATAATATACTAAAAATTCAATGTTGTATTTTGAAGCAAACGTTTTAACTCCTTTTTCTATATTTTCTTTATGTTCTGTTAAACGTCTTCCTAAATTATTTGTCATTCCTGTGTAATATGTTGACCTATGTTTATTCGTTATGATGTAAACATAGAAAGTAAGGTATCCTTCGTTATACTCAATCATTGTGTTGTTCATGGTCATGCTTTTTTTTGTCATTCTGAGGCACGAAGAATCTCATTAGTAACTTAGAATTTGCTTTTTTTTTTATGGGCTTGTGTGATTTTCTATTGTGATTGCTTCGCCTATTCGCTATCGCTCGAGTCCTCCGTTGTCGGAATGACAAAACTGGTCTTTTTTGTCATTCCGTAGGAATATCATTAGTTATTAAAGTATTGATATTCTTTATGTAATTGTTTTGTGTGATTACTGAGTTAAAAGCCCCTCGAATTCTCTCGGTATGACAATAGAATGCTCTTTTTTGTCATTCTGAGGCACGAAGAATCTCACTAGTAACTCAAGTTTGCTTTTCTTTGTTTTACGGACTTGTGTGATTAGTGAGTCTGATTCCTCCTTTGTCGGAATGACAAAACTAGTCTTTTTTGTCATTCGTAGGAATCTTAATAGTTATTCAAGTATTGTTATTCTTTATTTGTTTACGATTAAATATTTACAATTGAATTTCATACAAGAAAACTTCGCCTGTTTTTTCATTAACGAAATACATTGAACCTTGAGTAATTCCTTTTTCTATATAAACTTTTTGACCAACTTTTGGTGCGAACCATTCTGGTGCATCATATGGCATACTATATTCTCCGGTTGCTATTTGCAAATCATTTAATTTTATAAAATCATCAATCCAATTAGTTGGAGCTTTGAAATGCAAAAAGGTAATGTATTCATAACTCCAATGCGATGATTTCCAGTATTGACCATTATAAATTTTGAAGTCGGCTGGTACTTCATGATTAGACCAAAGTTCAAATGACTCATTTGCTTCTGACGATTCTTTGCCACATGATATGAAAGTCATCATTAAAATGAATAGAAAAAGAGGTCTAATTTTCATATTTTTTGTCAAAGGTTTTTATAATTTATGCAATAAAACAAATCATTCGATTTATCAAATATACTAATAAAAAAACACCTCGTTAAAGGTGTTTCTCAATTTATTCAGTTCTATAAATTTTGTCGTAAAGATCTTTGTATTTTTCTCTTACTACTTTACGTTTTAGTTTTAGTGTTGGTGTTAGTTCGCCGCCATCTATACTCCAAATGTTGGGCGTTAATTCGAAACGTTTAATCATTTCCCAATTTCCGAATTTCTTATTGATTTCGTTTACTTCTTCTTGAATTCGTGCTATTACTTTTGGGTTTGAGGCAATTTCTTCGTTTAAGTCGCCAATGTCTTCATGGTGGCGTTTTGCCCATTCTCTAAGAAAATCAAAACTTGGTTGAATGAAAGCACCTGGCATTTTTTCACCATCGCCAATTACCATGATTTGTTCAATAAATAACGATTGTTTCATTGCGTTTTCAATCAATTGTGGTGCAATGTATTTTCCTCCAGAAGTCTTGAACATTTCTTTCTTTCTGTCAGTGATTTTTAAGAAACCTTGTGAGTCGATTTCACCAATATCACCAGTATGAAAATAGCCGTTTACAATCACTTCATCGGTTAGTTGTTGGTCTTTGTAGTAACCCATCATTACGTTTGGTCCTTTACAAAGGATTTCGCCATCTTCAGCAATTTTTACTTCTACATTATTGATGACTTTACCAACACAACCTACTTTAAATCCACCATTTCTCATGTCGTTTACAGAGATTACAGGAGAAGTTTCAGTCAAACCATAACCTTCCATAACTGGCATTCCTGCAGCTGCAAAAACTCTAGTTAATCTTGGTTGTAAGGCTGCACTTCCTGAAACCATAACAGTTAGATTGCCACCCAAACCTTCTTGCCATTTGCTAAAAATAAGTTTTCTTGCGATTTTAAGTTGGGTTTCATACCAAAATCCGTTGGCTCCATAAGGTTCGTATTTCAAACCTAAATCGATTGCCCAAAAGAATAGTTTCTTTTTGATTCCGGTTAATTCGGCACCTTTGGCATAGATTTTATCATATACTTTTTCAAGAAGTCTTGGCACAACTGAGAAAACAGTTGGTTTAACTTCTTTGATATTATCAGAAAGTTTTTCAATAGATTCTGCGAAATAAATCGCTACCGAATAGTATTGATAAATGTATAAAATAACACGTTCAAAAATGTGACAAATAGGCAAGAAGCTCAAGGCACGACTGGTTCCTTCTTCAAAAGGAATTCTTGGCGAACTATCTAACACATTAGAAACAATATTATTGTGGGAAAGCATTACGCCTTTGGGTTTACCTGTAGTTCCAGAAGTATAAATGATTGTAGCCAATTCTTCTGGTTTGACATTGTTTTTTCGGTCTTCCACAACATCTTGATTGGATGAATCTTCACCTAAAGCAAGCACTTCTTTCCAATTTTTACATCCATTAATTTCATCAAATGAAAAGATATCTTTTAAAAGAGGAACGTTTTTCTTAATGGAAAGCAATTTTTGCAAAACCACATCATCTGAAACAAAACAATAGGAAGCTTCTGAGTGGTTTAGAATATATTCGTAATCTTCGGCTGCAATGGTTGGATATATTGGAACAGTTTGTGCTCCAGTTTGCATAACTCCAATATCCATAATGTTCCATTCGGTTCTGTTGGACGAAGAAATGATGGCAATTTTATCATTTTTCTGAATTCCCATGCGTAATAAAGCACGTGAGATGGCATTTGATTTATCAACATATTCCTGTGTTGAAGTTTTTACCCAAACACCATTGTACTTAGTAACAAGACAATCTGGAACATTATTCTTTTCTAATTGATAATATGGGAAGTCAAATAAACGCGTAATTTGAATCATAGCTGCTAATTTTGATGCAAATTAATTAATAAATTACAGATTAACAATTTATTTTTAAATATCCTTTTTCAATTTAGTAGTTTTGCACAAAATTGTAGTAGCAATAGATGAATAAATTTCCAAGACTTAACGAATATAAAGTGCTGTTTTACAGAATAGGTTTGGCCTATTTGTTTTATATGATGGCTCGAATTTTGTTCTATTTTTATAATCAAAATTTAATTAAAATAGATTCTTTTGTTGCCTTTATAAAATTGTGTTATCACGGCTTAGCATTTGATACAACTACAATTCTCTATGCTAATTCACTATTTATAATTTTATCGGTTTTACCTTTACTAATCAACACCAGAAAAGGATTTCAGAAGTTTTTATTTTACTTGTATTTTACAGTCAATCTGATTTTTTATACGGCCAATTTTATTGATTTTATTTACTACAAATACACCTTCAATAGAAGTACAAGAGCATCCTTGGATACGCTTCAAAATGAGAGTAATAAAGGTTCGCTGTTCTTGAATTTCTTGGTGAATTATTGGCACGTTTTCTTCCTGTTTTTCTTGATGGCTTTCCTGTGGATTTATTTGTACAAAAAAGTAAAAGTAAAACACCATGAATCAAAACCAAATTTCAAGTATTTCTTGGCTTCTGTATTTAGTTTTTTATTGATTACAGCACTTTGCATTGGAGGAATTAGAGGTGATTTTAGAAAAAGCACTCGACCAATTAATTTACTCGATGCCAGTAGATTTGTAACAGATGCTTCTCAAGCTGATTTTGTTTTAAATACACCTTTTGCCATTATTAGAACTTGGAATACCAATACGTTTAAGAAAGTAAATTTGGTAGATAAAACAACGATTGATTCCTTAATTGTTCCTATCAAACACTATAAAAACAATCCGAAAACGAAACCCAATGTTGTGATTTTGATTTTGGAGAGTTATGCTAAAGAATACATTAGTGCTTTCAACAAAGACATGAATATTCGCAACTATAAAGGATATTCTCCGTTTGTAGATTCATTGTCACAACATAGTATGATATACACTAATGGTTATGCAAATGGTTATAAATCCATCCACGGAATGTCGTCTGTAATTGCTGGAGTTCCGTCTTTTAAAGATGCATTTACCTCGTCGCCTTATCCGAAACAAAAGATAGAATCGTTGGTTTCTGTTTTGAAAAGTGAAGGTTATGATACTTCGTTTTTTCACGGTGCGCCCAATGGTTCGATGGGTTTCTTAGGTTTTGGAAATATATTGGGTTACGACCATTATTATGGTAAAAACGAATACAACAACGATGCCGATTTTGATGGTGTTTGGGGTATTTGGGACGAACCTTTTATGCAGTATTTCAACAAAACGATTTCGAAAAAACAACAACCTTTTATGGCGACTTTGTTTTCGGTTTCGTCACATGAACCTTACATTGTTCCTGATAAATATATAGGTAAATTTCCGAAAGGTGATAATCCAATTCACCAATGTATTGGCTACACTGATTATGCTTTGAAACAGTTTTTCAATGCTGCTAAAAAGGAAAAATGGTATCAGAATACCATTTTCGTATTGGTTGCAGACCATGATAATTTAATCTTTTATGATGATTATTTGAAAGATCAAAACTTTCATACCGTTCCGATTTTGTTTTTTAGTCCGAACAAGAAGTATGTTGGTGTAAATAAAGATTGGGCACAACAGATTGATATTTATCCTACATTGCTAGACATGATGGGTTATGACAAGCCTTTTAGAAGTTGGGGTAGAAGTTTAATAAGTGAGAAAAAAGTACCACCATTTGTAATGCGTTATTCTTCCGATCATTATCAAATGATGAGTGGCAATTATATTTGTACCTTTGATGGTGAGAAAGCGGTTGGTTTCTATAAAAAGGAAGATAAAGATTTAAAAAACAATTTAATAGGTCAGCGCAATGCAGAAATGAATTTGCTAGAGAAACGTTGCAAAGCGTTCTTACAAGATTATATGGAACGCATTATCGACAAAAAACTGACTTCAAAAGATAAATAAAATGAGTACTAAAAAGAAGATACTAATTGCTTTAGTTGTAGTGGTTTTGGGCATTACAGGAAAGTATGTTTATGATAGACATATCAACCATAATTTTATGGAAATCACTGAAGGTAAAGTTTATAAAAGTGGTGTGATTCCGCCAGATGAGATTGCTGATTATGTAAAGAAATATAAAATCAAATCTATAGTTGATTTACGTTTTCCTGGGACTGGAGATGATGTGAATAACCCAGAAGTTCCTGCTGAATTGACAGCAGAGAAGGAAGCTGTAGCAAAAATTCCTGGAGTAAATTACTTCAATAATGGTTCCGATCAAGTTCCGAAACAAGAGAATTTGGATTCTTTTTTCAAGATCATGGACAATCAAGATAATTATCCTGTATTGATTCATTGCTATCACGGAATTGGAAGAGCGCAAATGTATTCGGCACTTTACAGAATTGAATACGAAGGATTTTCAAATGAAGAGGCTAGAAGCAAAGCAGCTTTTCCGGTTATGTTCAGTTCTTTTGATGATGGAAAGCCCAAAGGAGAATATCTAAAAGCTTACAAGAGCCGAAAACAAAAGGCAACAGAGAATAAATAAAGCAATAGCGATTCGTAAGAGTCGCTTTTTTTTATGTTAAATTGTTAATCATTTCAAATTATAACTGCAATATAAAAATTTAGTTCCTTTTATTTAAACTACCTTTATAGAGAAATGCCTTTGTTAGGTATTACTACTTCATTTAACCCAATTCAATCAGCTTAAATAATAACTGATTTTCTTCTCAATTACCTAACTAATTTAACTTAAAAACAATTGCATAAGTGTGATTTATGTAAGTTATAAAAATCTAAATGTAAACTACAACATGATAAGTTTATTCAACTTTGTAGCGTATGTTTTTTTAACAATTGTTTAAATATAAATATAATATAAAAAACAAAAAAATGAAAAAAGTCAATGACAATGCCGAATTAGAAAAATCAAAAATTCACATCATTGTTGAAATTATTGAATACATGCAAAACGCTGTAGTCAGTAGAACTATTATAAAAAAAACTACAGGTAATGTTACCGTTTCCTCCTTTGATGCAGGTGAGGAATTAGATGAAAAAAGTTCTGCGTTTGATACCTATATTCAAATAATTGATGGCGTTGCAGAAATTACCATTAATGACAAGAAATACAAACTAAAGTTGGGCGAAGGAATCATAATACCAGCAAATTCTAAGCATCAGTTTAATGCTAATGTTCAGTTTAAAATGATTTCTACAGTGATTAAAAGCGGTTATGAAGAATAGACTTTAACAAATACAATGTAAATAAGAACTATATGAAACTCTATATCAAATACATGGTTAGCACTCGATGTAAAATGGTGGTTAAGGAAGAGTTAAGAAAAATGGGACTTCATTTTGTATTAGTTGACTTGGGCGAAGTTGAAATCATGGAGGAACTTTCTGTAGAGAAACTTACAGAATTAAACAAAGCATTATTAGTTTATGGTTTAGAATTGATGGACGATAAAAAAGCGGTATTAATTGAAAGAATTAAAAACGTAATAATCGAAATGGTCCATTATACAGATGAAGTTCCTAAAGTGAATTATTCAGATTATATTGGAGAGAAGCTTCATCATGATTATACTTATTTATCAAATATTTTTTCTGAAGTAAAAGGCATTACCATTCAACAGTTTATTATCAATCATAAAATAGAACGTGCAAAAGAATTGATTTTGTATGATGAATTAAACCTTACCGAAATATCCTATATATTAAATTATAGTAGTGTTGCTCATTTATCTAATCAGTTTAAAAAAGTTACAGGATTATCGCCATCACATTTCAAATTACTTAAAGACAAACGAAGATGTCCTATTGAAGAAATTTAAAGTATGAAAAATCAAGAAAATCAATATGCTCGTAGTTTAATAGAAGCAAGTTTAGATCCATTAGTGACCATAAATATTGATGGTAAAATTATGGATATGAATCAAGCGACTATAAACATTACAGGATTATCACGTGAGGAACTTACAGATTCTGATTTCTTCGATTATTTTACAGAACCTCAAAAAGCAAGAGAAGTTTATCAAGAAGTTTTCGCTAATGGTTCGGTTGCCGATTCGCCATTGACACTTCGTCACAATAGAGGAAAACTTACCGATGTTTTATTCAACGGTTCGATTTATAAAGATGAAAACCAAAAAGTGCTTGGAGTTGTTATTGTTGCTAGAGATATTGCCGAACAAAAATGGGCTTTAGATTTAAAAAACGCCAACAAAGAACTAGCATTTCAAAATAAAGAAAAAGAAAAACGAGCAGCCGAATTAGTTATTGCCAATAAAGAACTAGCTTTTCAAAATGAAGAGAAGGAAAAACGTGCTAACGAACTTACTATTGCAAATAAAGAATTAGTGTTTCAAAATCAAGAAAAAGAAAATAGAGCAAGTGAATTAACTATTGCCAACAAAGAATTAGTTTTTCAAAATAAAGAAAAACAAAATCGCGCAGATGAATTACTAATTGCAAACAAAGAACTTGAATTTCAAACTCATGAAAAACGAAATCGTGCTAACGAATTAGTCATTGCCGGAAAAGAACTTAACTTTCAAAACCAAGAAAAAGAAAAAAGAGTAGTTGAGAGCAAAGAATTAGAAGCCTATAATTATTCTTTAAAACTGGCATCACAATATTCATTAAGCTTAATTGAAGCAAGTCGTGATCCATTATTTACAATCAGTTTAGAAGGAAAAATAACTGACACCAATCAAGCTTCAGTTAGAGTTACCGATGTGTCTAAAGAAGATTTAATTGGTTCTGATTTTATCAATTATTTTACCGAACCAGAACTTGCCAAAAAAGGATATGAAGAAGTTTTTGCAAAAGGTTTTGTAGTAGATTATCCTTTAGTTTTAATCGATGGAAAACTAACAAGCGTTTTATTTAATGGTTCTGTTTATAAAGATGCCGACGGCAATGTTATTGGAGCAGTTGTGGTTGCAAGAGATATTACCGAACAAAAAAAGGCAGAAAAAGAACTAATTGAAGCCAAAGCATTATCAGAGAATGCAACAGGAATTGCAGAAGAAGCTCTAATAAAAGCAGAAAATGCTACTCGTGTTGCCGTAGATTCTGTTAAAGCTAAACAACAGTTTTTATCTAATATGAGTCATGAAATTAGAACTCCAATGAATGCCATAATTGGATTTACAAAAGTGGTTTTAAAAACAGATTTATCAGCCAAACAAAGAGAATATTTGCAAGCTATTAAAATCAGTGGTGATGCATTGATTGTTCTTATTAATGATATTTTAGATTTAGCAAAAGTCGATTCGGGTAAAATGACTTTTGAAAAAGTGCCTTTTAAATTGGAAGTTTCTTTATCGGCGATGATTCATTTATTTGATATCAAATGTCAAGAAAAAAATATTTTATTAATAAAAGAATATGATTCAAATATTCCAGAGGTTTTACTTGGCGATCCTGTTAGATTGCATCAAATAATTCTCAATTTAGTGAGCAATGCAGTTAAGTTTACTTCAGAAGGAAAAGTTGTAGTTAGTGTAAAATTGGTAGAAGAAAACAATGATAACGTAATTATTGAGTTTGCAGTTTCTGACACAGGAATTGGTATTCTCGATTCAAAACTTAGTACCATTTTTGAAAATTTTCAACAAGCTTCAAGCGGAACGTCTAGATTATATGGCGGAACAGGATTAGGATTAGCTATAGTAAAACAACTAGTTGAAGGACAAAACGGAACCATAAAAGTGCAAAGTATTTTTAATGTAGGTTCTGTTTTTAGTTTTCAACTTTCTTTTCAAAAAACAAATTTGGATGCCGATTTATTAGTTGAAATTGAGGAAGTTACAGATGAAGTTCAAAATATTAATGTTTTAGTGGTCGAAGATATTGCTTTAAATCAATTACTGATGCGAACGTTGCTAGATGATTTTGGTTTTGGATGCGATATCGCTTCTAATGGTCAAATAGCTATTGACAAGATGTCGAAATCACATTATGATATTATTCTAATGGATTTGCAAATGCCAGTAATGAACGGATTTGAAGCCACAAAATACATTAGAAATACTTTGAAATCAAACATTCCAATTATTGCTTTAACGGCTGATGTAACTACTGCCGATTTATCAAAATGTAACGCTGTTGGAATGAATGATTATATTGCTAAACCAGTTAATGAAAGATTGTTATACAGCAAAATAGTAAAAATATTGGATAAAAAAAATAAAGAAACTAATGAAGAAACAGTTCAAAGAATCAATCAAGTTCGTTGCACCGATTTGAATTACTTAATGCAGCGAACAAAATCAAATCCTGCTTTAATGTCGGAAATGATTCTTCTGTATTTAAATCAGACTCCACCATTAGTTTCAACCATGAAACAAAGCTATATTGATAAAGATTGGAGCATGCTTTATGCCACTGTTCATAAGCTAATTCCTTCCTTTTCTATAGTTGGAATTCACCAAGATTTTGAAATTATAGCCAAAAAAGTACAAGAGTTTGCCAATCAACAACTAGATGAAGTCACGGTTTTAAAAATGGTTACTCAACTAGAAACTATCTGTTTACAAGCTTGTAAAGAATTGGAAGAAGAACTTATTACCATAAAAAATTCAAAATAATGCTAGACGAAAAAAAAATAAAACTGTTCCTTGTAGATGATGATGCACTTTTTTTAAAGTCACTACAAATAGATTTCCTCGAGAGTGCTGACTTTGAAATTAGAACATTCTCAACAGGAGAACTTTGCTTAGAAAATTTAAACGAAAATCCAGATATCATAATTCTTGATTATCATTTAGACGGAATCAATAAAGGAGCCATGAATGGATTGGAGGTTTTGGATAAAATCAAGCTGGAAAATCAACAAGTTCCGGTCATTATGCTTTCATCACAAGATAAGATTGATGTAGCTATTAAATGTATTCATCACAAAGCAACAGATTATGTGGTGAAAAGCGAAACTGCTTTTTTGAGATTGAAACAAATTATTGTTAAAGTGTTACATACTCAAAAAATTGATAAGCAGTTACATTGGTACATGAGTAAAATGTAGAAATTAAACAAATTAAATGAAAAAGGCATCACTACAATAGGAGGGCACTGAAAAACATCGTTTATTTTGATTAGCACCGTTTTTTAGAGAATAAAAAAACGCTTATAGTAGGATTTTATACATCCGTTATAAGCGTTTTACTTTTTGCAACTGTTTTTTATT